>JBFWIP010000189.1:0-4343 GCA_050255935.1 Desulfobulbus sp. | reverse complement strand
GGCCTTCTCGGTCAGGGCGCTGTCCGCCAGGGGCACGGTGGCAAAGGGCTCGCCGGTAAATTTGTCGATCACGTCCATGGTGCGGCCTGTCTGCAGCCACTGACCGTCCACATAGGTTTGATAGGCTTGGGTCATGACATTGCTCCTCTCGGCAAAGAATGAATCACACTGCCCCAACCCTTACTCCGCCCCCTTTGAATGTCAAGCATGTAAGCGATCACGGGGCACCGAATCTGCGGTGTTATCGGCCTGTTTACGTACAGGGGTACGCTGCACAGGCCGATGCCTTGCACCTCCGGCACCCCGCAATCGCTTACAGGTTCGGTGAGAACCGGCACTTTTGGGGTTTACCCCATGATCGATTACTCAAGCATTCCCTGACGTTCATGCCGGGAAACAAAAAGCAACGCCCCGCATCCCGGACCGAACGACCGGGATGCGGGGCGTTTGCCTCAGATAATTTCAACAAGACGGCCAGGTTGTCTCCCCCTTGAGGCCTCCCGTGGTGGAGACGACCACATGGCGGACCGGAAAATCGGGCTTGGCCGCCTTCCAGGCCTGCTCGATGATCCGGAGCATGGCTTGGCAACAGGGCACCTCCATGACGAGGATGGTGAGAGAGTTGAGCTTGCGGGTGCGAAAAATTTCGGTGAAGCGTTCAACATAAAGTTGCTGGTCATCGAACTTGGGGCAGCCCATCATCACCACCCGGCCCCGGAGAAAATCCTGCTGGATGGCCCCATAAGCAAGGGTGGTGCAGTCGGCGGCCACCAGCAGATCACAGTTCTCCAGAAAAGGGGCGGTGGCCGGAATCAACCGGATCTGGATCGGCCAATGGGAGAGCGTCGAACCGGCTTGACTTGCCGGCACATTGGCCTGCCGGCAGGACGTCATGGGACCCAACGTCTGCAGCTGTGCCGAGGGACAACCGCCGGTCTTCACCGCCTGGGCCGTCTTTTTCTCTTCGGCCAGGAACTGCTCCACCGCCTCCTCATCGAACTCGTCGGCCTCGCGCTCGACAATCTGCAACGCACCGGTCGGGCAGGAGCCCAGGCAGGCACCGAGACCATCACAGAGCTTGTCGGCCACCAGGCGGGCCTTGCCGTTGACAATCCGCAAGGAACCTTCGGCACAATCGGGCACGCATTGGCCGCAGCCGTTGCAGAGTTCGTCATCTATCTCAATAATCTTGCGTTGTACTTGCATTGCTCTCACACTTTTTCAATGCCCATCAGCCGAGAACCGCTTTTTTCAGTTCCTCGATACCGAACCGTTCCATAAAGCGGGCCGAACGACTCTTGAACCTGGCCTCTTTCAGATAGCAATTCAGGGTCCGGCGAACCAGCTCCACCGCCTCGTCCGCACTCAGCTGATCCGCCACCACATCGCCGACCCGTGGCCGCCCGGCCGCATTGCCGCCGAAGGTGAAACGCCACCCCTTGCTCTCGCCGGCAAGGCCGACATCCCGCATCCAGGATTCGCAGCAGCAGAAACGGCACCCGGAAATGCCCACCTTCACCTTGGCCGGCAAGGGTCCGTCCAATTCCAGTTTTTTGATCCGCTCCCCCAGGGCGAGCGCATCCTGATGGCCGTACTTGCACCAGGTTTTGCCCGGACAGGCCTGGACATAATGGACCCGGCAGCGGCTTTGCGGCGATCCTTCAGGCAAACCCAGCTCATCTTTCAGAGCAGCCATGGACGCTTCCTCCATACCCAGAAAGGCGACCCGCTGCGCGCCGGTAACCTTGGTTTGGGGGATGTTGTATTTCCGGGCCAGGGCGGCCAACTGTTCCAGGTCCTCAGGGTTCAGCAGGCCTGCATCAAAATGGGGCAACACGAGATAGGTTTTCAGGTTTTCAGTCATAATGGGTACCAGACGGTCATCGGCGGGCCAACAAAGACCAACCGATGACCGATCGTTTGCGGAAAGGGGTGTTCAATCACCCAAGGATAGCCTTCAAATCAGCTTCGGGGGTATCCACCGGTTTGATATTGAAGGTATTGACCAGGAACTCGAGCACGGCCGGGCTGATGAAGGCCGGCAGCGACGGTCCCAGCCGGATATCTTTAATGCCCAGATACAACAGGGTCAAGAGGATGGCCACGGCCTTCTGCTCGTACCAGGAGATGATCAGCGACAGCGGCAGGTCGTTGACGCCGCAGTCAAAGGCCTTGGCCAGGGCCAGGGCAATCTGGATCGCCGAGTAGGCATCGTTGCACTGACCGACATCGAGAAGACGCGGGATACCGCCGATATCGCCCAGGTTCTTGTCAAAGAAACGGAACTTGCCGCAGGCCAGGGTCAGGACCATGCAGTCACCGGGCACCTGCTCGACGAATTTGGTGAAGTAGTCACGACCGGGCTTGGCCCCATCGCAGCCGCCGACGAGAAAGAAATGGCGGATCGCCTTCGACTTCACCGCCTCGATCACCTTGTCGGCCACGCCGAGCACGGTATTGCGGGCAAAACCGACCAGGACTTGGCCGTTCTCCACCTCGTCGGTGAATCCCGGCATGGCCAGGGCCATTTCCACCACGGCGGAGTAATCCTTGTCGCTGATGTGTTTCACCCCGGGCCAGCCGACCAGGCCGTTGGTGAAGACGCGGTCGATATAGTCCTCGCGCGGCTTCTGGATACAGTTGGTGGTGAACAGGATCGGCCCCGGGAATTGGGGAAACTCTTTCTGCTGGTTCTGCCAGGCGGTGCCGTAGTGGCCGTAAAAATGCGGATATTTTTTCAACTCCGGATAGCCGTGACAGGGGAGCATCTCACCGTGGGTGTAGATATCGATCCCCTTGCCCTCGGTCTGCCTGAGCAGCAATTCCAGGTCGTGCAGGTCGTGACCGGTGATGAGGATGCATTTGCCCTTGCGATGGCCCAGCGGCACCGGGGTCGGCACCGGATGGCCGTAGGTGCCGGTATTGGCCTCATCGAGCAGTTCCATGGTCCGCAGGTTGATCTCACCGGCCTTCATGGCCACGGGCACACACTGTTCAACGGTCAGGCCGGGTACCAACAGCACGGTCAGGGCCTCGTAACAGAAGGCGGCGATGGCCGGGTCTTTCCGGCCGAGAATGGCGGCATGATCGGCGTAGGCGGCAATGCCCTTGAGACCGTAAAGCAGGGTCTGCTTGAGCGAACGGATGTTGACATCGCCGTCCAGATTTTCGATCAGGTTGAGCGCCTTGCCCCGGGCTGCCAGTTCCTCCCTGCTTCCGGTGGGGATGAAGGTGGCCGGTGCCTCGGTGAAATCGGTTTTGCCCCCGGCCGCCGCCACCTTGGCCTTCATGGCCTCCCGCAACTCAACCGCCTTATTGATCAGGATCACGAAACGGCCCGGATCGAAATCGACATTGGTCAGGGTGGAGAAGATGGCCTCAAAGGTGAAAAGATCGGTGGCCTCGTCGACAATGCCCAGCCTCCGCCCCTCCCGGGCAAACAGGGCCAGCCCCTGCAAGGCATGAATCAGCAGATCCTGCAGATCGGCCACTTCTTCGTTCTTGCCGCAGACGCCGGCGATGTTGCATCCGATCCCTTTGGCGGTCTGTTCACACTGGTTACAAAACATAGCATTCCTCCTCGAGCGTTTTTGTATCGCGTTACGCGTTGTTCCTCAGTAGTATGCCTGTACTGTACACCCTCTCTTCAGATCTTCTTTGACCTAGATCAAAAAACAAAATTATTTTTTCTCCATGCCCCAAAAAAACGAACTGCTCGCCACCAGCCTCCTCTTCAACGGCCTTCCCGAAGAACAAGTACGGAAAGTTGGAGAGATCGCCGTCAGCAAACGATACAGCAAGGGGGAATCGATCTTTTTTGAGGGGGACCCCGGGATCGGCTTTTACATGGTAGCCCGCGGCAAGGTCAAAATTTTCAAAACCAGTTTTGACGGCAAGGAACAGATCCTCCACATCTTCGGGCCGGGTGAGCCCTTTGGCGAGGTGCCGGTCTTTCATGGCAACCCCTTCCCGGCCAATGCCGAAGCGCTCAGCGAATGCGAGGTGCTCTTTTTTCCCCGGACCGAGTTCGTCGGCCTGATCACCGGCCACCCCTCCCTGGCCTTGAATATGCTCGCCGTGCTGGCTTTGCGGCTGCGCCGTTTCACCACACAGGTGGAAAACCTCTCCCTCAAGGAGGTGCCGGGCCGATTGGCCTCCCACCTTCAGTACCTGATGGAGGAACAGCGGCGCCGGGACAAGGTGATCCTCGACATCCCCAAGGGCCAACTGGCCAGCCTGCTCGGCACCAGTTCGGAAACCCTGTCGCGCATCTTCAACAAGATGAGCGAGGAAGGGTTGATTCGTGTGGAAGGGAAAACGATTTATATTCTCGACAGTGAGCG
>JBFWIP010000188.1:0-4390 GCA_050255935.1 Desulfobulbus sp. | reverse complement strand
GCCGACATGACCCTGACCGGATCGCATCTGGAGGTCAAGCGGAACCTGCAGATGCTATGGCGCACCTGGCTCACCGATTACGTGTTTTCGCGCTGGATGGAGAACGGCCGCCATTACCTGGTCGACAACCTGCCGGGCGAGCACGACAACCCGGACGGGCGCATCGCCGAGGACTGCCGGGTGGCCACCGAGTCGGCGGTGGTGCTCCTTCATACCCTGTTCTACAGCATTCTTCTCTTGCTCAGCTTTGCCAAGGTCCTCTGGAGCAAGTCCGGGGTGATCACCATCGATCTGGGATTTGGCCCGATTCCCATCTACGGCCACCTGATCTGGGTGGCGGTCGTCTACACGGCGCTGGCCTCCTGGATCGGCTGGCGGGTGAGCCAGCCCCTGACCGGAGCCACCAATGTGCGCCAGTCCGCGGAAGCCAAATTCCGTTCCGGTCTGCTGGAAGCCAAGGACAACAGCCAGGCCATTGCCCTGATCCACGCCGAACCCTGCGAGCTTCGCCAGTTCCGTATCCTGTTCTGCAAGATCCGCAAGGTGTGGAACGAGCAGACCAGGGCATGGCGCAACATTGTCATGTTCGGCACCGGTTACGCGACCTTGTCCATGGCGTTCCCGATCCTGGTCGTCGCGCCCCGCTACATCCTCGGCAGGATCACCCTGGGTGACCTGATGCAGTCGGCCCAAGCCTTCCAGCACATGACCGGGGCACTCTCCTGGCCGGTCAACAACGTGGGCGGGATCGCCGAATGGCGCGCCTCGGTGGAACGGGTGCTCAGCCTGTTGCAGGCGCTGGATGACGTGGACAAGGAGGTCGCCAAGACCGGTCATTGGATCCAGGTGCAATGCAGTGACCGCCCGGTGTTGGCCTTCCGCGATCTTTGCATTGCCAAGTATGAGGGGGATATCCTCGTTGACAAGATCAACATGGAAATCAACGAGGGCGACCATGTACTCATCACCGGCAACCTCTACAACGGCGCCAAACTCTTTCGCGCCATTGCCGGAGTCCGCCCCTGGGGCAGCGGCACCATCGAGTTGCCCAGTCAGGGCCGCTTGTTTTTCATGCCGCCCCGGCCTCACCTGCCCACCGGCACCCTGCAGGAAGCCATCTGGTATCCGGCCCTGCGGCGTAAGTTTACCAGGGAACAGATCGAGGAAGCCATGCGGCTGGTCGGCCTGGAGCACCTGATCAATCAGCTCGACAAGGAAGATAACTGGCTGCAGAGCCTGACCCGTGGCGAACAGCAGCGGTTGGGGCTGGTGCGGCTGTTGATCAACCGGCCCCAGTGGATTTTTCTCCAGGAGGCCTTTGACTCGCTCAAACCCGAGGACGAGGAACGGATGCTGAACCTGCTCCGAGAGCAGTTGCCCGACGCCAGCTTCTTGGCCATGTCCAATGTGCTCGAAAAATCACCTTTTTTCACCCGCTTTCTCGCTTTGTAAACCGGTTTCAGGAGAACGCCCATGACCAACCAATCGATATATGCAAACGGTGCCGTCTTTACGGGGAACAAACTGCGTGGCGTCAACCTCGGCGGCTGGCTGGTCCTCGAAAAATGGATCACTCCCAGCCTGTTTGCCGGGCTCAGGGCCACGGATGAAACCTCCTTCTGTGTCGAACTGGGTGAGGCCGAGGCGACCCGCCGCCTGCACCACCACTGGCAGACCTTCATTACCCGGGACGACTTCGCCTGGCTGGCCCGGGCGGGAATCAACGCCGTGCGGCTGCCGGTCGGGCATTGGCTGTTCGGCAGGGACTATCCCTTTCACCCCAGTTATGGCGAACAGCGCTATCCCTTTGTGGTCGGCGGGGTGGAAATCGTCGATCAGGTCTTTGAATGGGCTGGCGAGTTCAACCTGCGGGTCATTCTCGACCTCCACGCCGCTCCCGGCTGCCAGAACGGTTTTGACAACGGCGGTATCCTGAATGTCTGCGAATGGCATACCCGGGAGGAATACATCGACCATGCCCTGGATGTGCTCGAGCGGCTGGCCGGGCGCTATCACCACCAGCCGATGCTCGCCGGAATCGAGGTGCTCAACGAGCCGCGCTGGGATATTCCCACCGATCTGCTCAAGGACTACACCCTGGCCGCCTACCGGCGCATCCGCCGTCATTGTCCGCCGGAACGGGTGACGGTGGTGTTTCACGACGGGTTCCGTGATTTCCGGGAATACGCCGGTTTTCTCCAGGAGCCGGAATTCCGCAACGTGGCTTTTGATATCCACCGCTATCAGTGTTTCGTCAGAAACGAGATCGATCTCGATATCTTCGGCCATATCCGCAAAAGCGCGGTGGACCTGCGGGAAGAGGTCAAGGCCATTGTCGACGGGTCCGGCTATCAGGTGTATTGCGGCGAGTGGAGCCTGGGTCTTGATCTGGAGGTGGTTTCGCTCTGGGCCGAGGGGCCCTACAACCATGCCCTGGAAAACATGGACGTCTTCCAGGCGGCGGTTGCCCTGCGCGGCTATGCCGCAGCCCAGTTGCTCAGCTTCGAGCAATGCCACGGCTGGTTCTTCTGGACCTACCGCACCGAAACCACGCCGGAATGGTGCTATCGCAACCTGGTGGACGAGGGCATCATCCCCAACCCGGGTACGGAGGAACAACTGACCGGGGTGCGGACCATCATCGGCCGCCGGGAGGGGTAGGGCGAATAAGCCGGAGGGAAAGATGTTCAGGGTGATGAGCTTCAACATCCGCTATGGCTTGGCCGAGGACGGCGAAAACCACTGGAACAACCGCAAGGCGTTTGCCCTTGAACGAATTCGCGCCTTTGGGCCGGATCTGCTCGGGCTCCAGGAATGCCGTGACGACCACCAGGCAACCTTTGTCCGCACCCATCTGGCGGAACACCAGTTTTACGGCATCCACCGTGGCGGACCGGGGGATACGGCCCTGGAAATGGCGCCGCTGCTCTTCAGCCGCCCGGCCTTTACCCTGATCGACTCCGACTGTTTCTGGCTCAGCGAAACCCCGGAGGTAGCCGGCAGCCGCAGCTGGAAGAGCAACTATCCGCGCACGGTGAGTTGGGTCCGGTTGTCCTGCAAGAAAAGCGGGCGGGAACTGCTCTTTGTCAATACCCATTTCGATTATGAACCCGAGGCAATCACGGGCGATGCCCGTTGCCTGGGCCAATGGCTGGAGCGGATCGGCAGGGATACCCCGCTCATCCTCACCGGCGATTTCAACGCTGCAAAGGATTCCGAGGCCTACCGGCTCCTCACCGCCAACCTGGACGATGCCTTTCGCCTGGCCCACCCGCTGGAAGACGATCAAGCCACTTATCACGCCTTCGGCCATGGGGAGCAAGGGACGGCCATCGACTGGATCCTGGTGTCCGATCATTTCCAGGTGGTTGCGGCTGAAATCGACCGCGCCCGCAAGGGCCGTCTTTTTCCCTCGGATCATTACCCGATTAGCGCCGTGCTTGCCTGGAAAGCGGGGTAAGTGCTGAGATTGCCGTCCTCCATCGTGCCCTGAAAGCAGGAAATACCCCTATGCAAGTCCAACCGGAACAGGAGGAAAACACCTCAACCCAGGGCTCGAGACTGCGGCATCGGCCTTTTCTCGGCGTCCTCTTGGTGATGGTGGCCACCATGTTTTTTGCCACCATGGATGCCATCACCAAGTACCTGACCATGCGCTACAATGTGCCCCTGGTCATGGCCATCCGCTACATGGTGCACTGCCTGCTGATGTTTTGTGTCCTCGCCCCAAGCCAGGGGCGGCAACTGGTCACGACCCGGAGGACGGGGCTGGTCTTGCTCCGCTCGTTGTCCCTGGTGGCGGTCTCGCTCTTTTTCGCATCGGCCCTGCAGCGGATGCCGGTGGCGGAATCGACGGCCATCATTTTCCTGGCTCCCATCCTGGTGGTCCTGATTGCCGGGTTCGCCCTCAAGGAAGAGGTTGGCCTCCTCGGCTGGAGTGCTGCCGGGCTCGGATTTGTCGGGGTTGTGCTCATCGTCCGTCCCGACGGGGGACTTGATGCCGTCGGTGTCGCCTGTGTGTTCATGGCCGTTGTCGCCAACACCGCCTACCAGCTTCTGTCGCGCATTCTCGCCGGTAGCGAGCAGACCCTGACCATGCTTTTTCACAGTGCCCTGGTCGGGAGCCTTTGTTTCGGGATGCTCTTGCCCTGGTCGCTTGCGGGGCAACCCCCAACCACCTTGCTCCTGGTCCTTTTCCTTTTCATAGGTCTTGCCGGCGGCCTGGGCCATTATTTCTTTACCCTCGCGTATCGCTTCAGCTCGGCCTCGCAACTGGCCCCAATGAACTATCTGCAACTGGTTTGGGCCTCGTTGCTCGGTTGGGGTATCTTCGATCATACGCCCGATCATCTCAGCCTGATCGGCATGGGAATCGTGGTTGCCTCAGGGG
>JBFWIP010000187.1:1765-4466 GCA_050255935.1 Desulfobulbus sp. | reverse complement strand
AATCGATGTGGAAACCATCCCCCACTGGTGCGGGCTGGAGATCCTCGGCACCGAACAGGGGCAGGCTGATGATCGTGAAGGACTGGTTGAGTTCCGCGCCACAGCTCTTGCCGATGAGCGGCTGATTGTGCTCAGGGAACGCAGCCGTTTTGTCCGTGAACAGGGGGCGTGGCGCTATGTGGACGGCGAGTTCATTGAAGAAGAACAACCCGTAGCAGCAGTGCCTTCTTCTCCGGCCAAGGCCAAGAAGGTCGGCCGCAACGATCCCTGCCCCTGCGGCAGCGGCAGGAAATTCAAGAAGTGCTGCGGCCCCTGAGCCGCGTTCCCTTTGAGGGGTGCGTTGGGAGGAAGATCACAGGCCTGGTCGATGCCAAGGGCAAACGCCGTGCCGCTCAGGGCCGAAACAGGCTGTCCGCCAGTTCGGCCACCGTCCGTATCGGCAGGATCCGGATGTCCTTGTCCGCCTTCTTCTGCAACTGGCGGCTTGAGGATTCGGGCATGAGAAAGGTGGTGAAACCAAGGCGCCCGGCCTCGCGCAACCGCATCTCCATCTGCCCCACCGCCCGGACCTCTCCGGCCAGGCCGACCTCACCGCAGACCACGGTTGAAGCTTCGATGGGCTTTTCCAGAAAACTGGACAGCAATGCCGCCACCACACCCAGATCCAGGGCCGGTTCCACAATGCGGATCCCGCCGGCGATATTGAGAAAGATATCGTGGTCAAACAGGGTCACGCCGAGTTTCTTCTCCAGCACCGCGGTGAGCAGGGCCAACCGCTGCGGATCGGCCCCTATGGCCGTTCTCCGGGCCGTTCCCAGGTTGGAATGGCTGACCAGGGCCTGAACCTCCACCAGAATCGGCCGGGTACCCTCGACACTGGGCAGGACCACCGATCCCGGGACATTGACCGGACGCTCGGCCAAAAACAGGGCCGAGGGGTTGTCCACCCCCGCCAATCCGCTTTCCTGCATCTCAAATACACCGATCTCGTTGGTTGAACCAAACCGGTTCTTGACTGTCCGCAAAATACGGAAGACCTGGCCGCGGTCTCCCTCGAAATAGAGCACGGTGTCCACCATGTGTTCCAGAACCCGTGGTCCGGCAATGGCGCCATCCTTGGTGACATGCCCCACCAGCAGGACCGGCAGGTGATTGGCCTTGGCCAGGGTCAGTAACCGGGCCGTGGATTCCCGCACCTGGGTCACCGATCCGGGTGCGGATCCGACTTCCTCGCTGTACACGGTCTGGATCGAATCCACGGCCAACAGGGCCGGCCGCATCTCCAGGGCGAGATCGACAATGGCCTCGACACAGTTTTCGGTGGAAACGGAGATCGATTCCTCGTGGATGTTGAGGCGGCCCGCCCGCATTCGGATCTGGCGCACCGATTCCTCACCGGTCACATAGAGGGTCGTGCAGCCCTGTCCGGCCAGTGAGGCCAGCAGCTGCAGGATCAGGGTTGACTTCCCGATGCCCGGATCGCCGCCGATCAGGACCAGGGAACCGGGCACGATACCGCCGCCGAGAACCCGGTCCATCTCGCTGATGTTGGTCAGCAGGCGGGCCGTTTCCTCGGCCACCGCCGCCGTGAGCGGTTGGGCGGTGGCAGCCTTTCGCCCGGTTCGGGAGGAGGGCTGCCGCCGCTGTTCGGTAAGACTGTCCCAGGTTCCGCAGTCGGGGCAGCGACCGAGCCATTTGCGGCTTTCAAAACCGCACTGGCCGCAGACAAAGAGTCGTTGTTCTTTTTTTGCCGGTTGCATATTGGCGGGAGCGTGTCCATGGTTTGCATCGTATTGATCGGTCACGGCAAGGGGGTTCCGGGATTGCCGTGACCCTCAGGGTCGTTCTGCGGGTTATATACCCTGCCCCCGGGAGCAGCGCAATACGGGGCCGGAACTGAAGGGGGCAAAACAGCCTGGCCCGGAGGACTCTGCTCAATGCAACCTTGATCAAACAAAAATCGTTTCTCAATAACCGGCAGCCATATTGAATCTGCCGGGATATTCATTTTCAACGAAAAGGAGTCGTTCATGCACTATGTGACCACCAAGATTTGTCGGGCAAGCGAAATAGGCCTCAACGGCAACCTGTTTGGCGGGACCATGCTCTCCTGGCTCGATGAGGCCGGAGCCGCCTTTGCCGGGTATCTTTGCCGCGCTCCCGCCATGGTGACGCTGAAAATGGAGGAGGTCCTGTTCATACGGCCGGTGAAGATCAGCCACCATGTACGGTTTTATGCCCAGGTGCACAAGGTGGGGACGACCTCGATCACCATCGATGCCGAGGCCCGTCGGTTTGATTTTGAACAAGATCTGGAAGAACTTGTCTGCTCGACCCGAATTGTCTATGTCAAGATCGATGCGGCGGGGAACGCCGCGGCCATCGACAAGCAGTTGCGTTCTTCGATAAATCAGGAAAGTGGTTTTTATACGGTGAGCTGACCAGTTGTTTTTTTTAACTCTTTCTCTTCTGGTGCTGTCATGCTGAATGTTCCTGTCCTGCCAAGCTGTAAGACCAAGATTGTCTGCACGATCGGTCCTGCATCCGATTCGCCGGAAATGCTGGAAAGGATGCTTGAGGCCGGAATGACCATTGCCCGGCTTAATTTTTCCCATGGAGATTTTCGCGACCATGGCGACGTTATTCGCCGCATTCGCCGGGCAGCGGAGAAAACCGGGCGGCCGGTGGCGATCATGGCCGA
>JBFWIP010000187.1:0-1665 GCA_050255935.1 Desulfobulbus sp. | reverse complement strand
ATGATCACCGCCCGGGGCAACCTCTTCGGCAAACCGGTCATCACCGCCACCCAGATGCTGGAATCCATGATCAACAATCGCAGGCCGACCCGGGCCGAATCCACCGATGTCGCCAATGCCATCCTTGACGGCACGGACTGTGTGATGCTTTCCGAGGAATCGGCCCTGGGGCGTTATCCCCTGGAGGCGGTGCAGATGCTGGTCCAGATAGCAAAGGCCACCGAACCCCACCGGACCAAGCACAGCTATCGCAAGATTCCGGAACACCCGATTTTTTGCGAAATTCGGGAAGTCGACTTCATTGCCTCCAGTGTCAATGCCATTGTCAGCCGCCATGATACCGTGGCCGCCATTTTAACCCCGACCGACAGCGGCCTGACCGCACGGCGTTTGGCCCGCTACAAACTGCCCACCTGGATCCTGGCCGTCAGTTCCAACAGGCAAACCTGCCGGGAACTGCTTTTTTCCTCCGGTGTCGTTCCCTTGTATGAAAGCCATCATCCCGCCGATTGGACCGATGCCGCCCGGGAGTATGTCGTGTGTTTCCAGTTGAAGGGCAGTTGTGTCATTCAGACCGAGGGACCATCCCCGGAAAATCCGCATAGAAATCACAAAATGGAAATTATCGATCTGCGGGATATCCGATGAATCACCGGCCAGTCTTGTGTCGGGGATAAAGAAGGCGTGATCAGGCAGGCCCCGAACAGGAATGAATGCATGAAAAACGAAATGTATACGAGTAACATGTTGTAATAACATGAAATTGTGAGGTGCGAAACGTCGTTCCCGCGGTTTTTTACGAGAACGGCAATCTTGTATCCTTCCTCTTTCACCCGCCAAACAGCTTCCTTTCTCCTTCTTGTTTTTCTCAACTTCGCCGTTTTTCAAGAAAAAAACGAATAATTGTTTATTCCTGTTTGCCAATTGTAAAAAATCGAGCTAAATTTCTTTATTTACAAACTTGTAAGCAACTGTCTATCGACAGTGCCCCTTATAATAATCAATTTATTGAGAGAGAAATCCCACGGAGGCAGGATGTTGGAGTTTAAGAAGGGCGTTGATATTTTATCAGCGGTGGGCGGTGTTGCGACCATTGACGAGGCCAAGCGGCTGTTCGAACAGCGGCTTGATCGTGAGCATCTTGATCGCTTGGCAAAGATTACCAGCGAAGCGGCGCTGCTCAAAGTTGCAAACGCCATTGCCATGTGTGAGCCGGATACAGTGTTTATCCACACGGGCAGCGATGAGGACCGAGCTTTCGTCTGTCGGATGAGCCTGGAAAAGGGCGAGGAAAAAGAGTTGGCCATAGCCGGCCATACCATTCATTTTGATTTGCCTGAAGATCAGGGCCGGATGGTTGATCAAACCTTTTACATCGCCAATGAAGGCGAGCAGCTTTCCTCCCTCGCCAAGAAGGAATTGCGTGAAAAATCGCATGCCTATATGCGCGAGAACATGCGCGGCATCATGAAGGGCAAGACCATGTTCGTCGGCTTTTACAGCCGCGGTCCGGTTGGCGCCGAGGCATCGATCCCGGCCATTGAAATTTCCAGCTCCACCTATGTCATGCATTCGGCCGAACTCCTCTACCGAAACTGCTATGCTGATTTCGATGCCGAGATTGTACGGCGGGGCGAGTTTTTCACCAACGTCCATTCCGAGGGC
>JBFWIP010000186.1:0-4472 GCA_050255935.1 Desulfobulbus sp. | reverse complement strand
CCGATTTGGCGCATCTTTGTGCGGCTTCCGGGGTCTGTGGCCAATTTTGGGCGGAAAAATTGCCCGGCAATCCATTGCTTGCCCAGGCAGCTGGCCTGGTTGGGCATGATGCCCTTGGGTGGGCCATCGGTGGCGGTGAGGATTTTGAACTCCTTTTCACTGCGGCTCCCGAATCGGAACCCGGGGTGGTGCACATTGGCCGTGCGTGCGGATTACCCCTCACGCCGATCGGCACGATAACCGCCGGGGAAGGGGTGGTCATGCTCCGCCGGCTTCCTGACGGAACCACCGAAAAACAGTTTGTCTCCTATCAGGGCTTCGATCATTTTCGCAACGAATCCGGGGGGTAGAATGCAGGTCGGGGCACTGTTCAAGCATTGGTCGCTCAGGCTTCTGGCACCGGATTTGGTGCTGCGCAAGGCCTACGATGCCTTCAAAACACTCCTCGACTGGGATGGCCGCTGTCATGTGCTGATGGCGGAGTTTACGGCCCTGTACCATGATGGCATTCGTGAGGATTTCGCCAAAACACGCATTCGTCACCGGCGGTTGACCGAGGCGGTATCGGGCATGGTGAGCGCCCTGGAACAGATGCATCCCGCTGCAGCCAGAGGGTTGCGGGAATATCTCAACAAATACGATTTTTATATCCGCCTGCACCTTGCACCACCCGAACGTTTTCTCATCCCCCCCTTTGTCGTCGACCATGCCCAGCCGGTGGATGCGGCGCTGGTCGGCAATAAAAGCCACAATCTCGTCGAACTCAAGGCAGGTGCCGAGGTGCCTGTTCCCGAAGGCTTTACCATTACCAGCACCACCTTTGACCTTCTGCTTGATCACAACCGGGTCCGGCCGGCCATTGATCTTCTTTTGTCGGCCATAGATCTTGCCGATGATCAAGCCCTGAAACGGATTTCCCGGGCGTTGACAACCGTGGTCTCCCACCTGGAGATTCCCAGGGAGGTGGAGCGAGAGATTCTGGCGGCCTATGACGCCCTGGCCGGGGAAGGGAAAAAGCCTCCCCTGGTGGCGGTCCGTTCTTCGGCCCGGCAGGAGGATGGCGTCCACAGTTTTGCCGGTCAGTATCTTTCGGTGCTCGGGGTCGGCCGACAGCAGCTTCTTTCCGCCTATCTGGAGGTGCTTGCCTCGAAATACACCCCTGAGGCCCTGCTGTACCGAATTCATGTCGGAATTGCCGATGAGGAGTCATCGATGGCCGTTCTGGTGCTGACCATGATCGAGGCCGTGGCCGCGGGCGTGGTCTATACCCGGGATCCAAGGGGGGGAGCGGATCCCTCGCTGCTTGTGCACAGCGTCCATGGTCTGGGCCTGCCCCTGGTCAGCGGGGAGGTTGTGCCGGAGGTCTTTGTCGTCCCGCCGGATGCCGGGCAGCCATCCGGGCATCGGGTTGGCCAGCAGTCGCATCAACTGGTGCTGCAGTCAGGAAAGGTCCTGCCTGTGCCCTGCCATTCGGGCAACCCTTCGCTCACCACCGGGCAGGTCATGGAACTTGCCGCCATTTCACGCAGGATTGAAACCTTTTACAGTGGAACGCCCCAGGATATTGAGTGGGCTCTTGATCCTTCCGGCCGTATTGTCATCCTCCAGGCAAGACCCCTGCACACAGCCATTGCGCCTTTGCCGTCAGGGAAAAAGCAGGAGCACTGCCCTCCACGCGCCATACCACTTTTGAGCGGTGCCCTTCCTGCCTCCGCAGGGGTGGGAAGCGGCCGGGTCTGCCATGTTGAAGCCCTGAGCGGGAATCCTCCGCTGGAAAAAGCGATTCTGGTGACCCGCCATATTGCCCCTTCCCTGGTCAGGCATATCGACCAATTGGCGGCGGTCATCTGTGAACGGGGATCGCTGACCGGGCATTTTGCCGCCGTCTGCCGGGAATTCGGCGTGGTGCTGTTGGTGCATGCCGGCGAGGCCCTCAAGCGTTTGCAACCGGGCATGGAGGTGACTGTTGACGGCGACGAAGGCATGGTCTATGAAGGGATTGTCAGCGAATTATTGCAACGGGCCAGCGACACCAACCGGAACAAATGGGACGGTTATGGTCAGCGGATACGCAAAATCCTGGACTACATCATCCCGCTGCACCTGGTCGATCCACGCGATCGTGACTTTCGTCCTCAATCCTGCCGCTCGATGCATGACATTATCCGTTATGCCCATGAGATGGCGGTACAGGCCATGTTCGGCCTCGGCGAGGTATCCGGGGGCGCCGCCTCGCGAAGCCGCAAGCTGGAAACCGACCTGCCGCTTGATCTCTATCTGCTCGATGTCGGTGGGGCCTTTGCCGACAACTCCAAGGGGCCGATCCCACCGGACCGGCTGCATGCGCCGCCGTTCCTCGCCCTTTGGCAGGGGCTTTCCCACCCGGAGATCGATTGGCAAAGTCATCTTCATTTCGACTGGCAGGGATTTGGCGAGGCGGCCCTGTCCGGGGGCATTGCCGACGGTAATGCGAGCCAATTCGGCTCCTATGCGGTCGTCAGCCCGGATTATTTGAATCTCAACATGCGTTTTGGCTTTCATTTTACCCTGATAGACTGCCTTTGCGGCGGGGAAAGCCGGGCCAATCACTGCCAGTTGCGTTTTGCCGGCGGTGGCGGCGTCAGCAGGGGCAGGGCCCTCCGCATTCTCCTCTTACGAAAAATTCTCGAACGATTGGGCTTTGAGGTCCAGGTACGGGGAGATCTGTTGGATGCCCGGTTGCGCGGTTGGCCCAAGGAAGATCTGCTGCCGCTGCTCACCGAGGTCGGACGTCTGTTGGGCATGACCAAACTGCTCGATATGGTCCTTGGTGAGGAAGAGATCGATCAGCGGGTCGACCAGTTTTTCAAATCGACCACGGCCAACCATTAGCCCTTGCAACCCGTTTGCATCTCGCATGTATCAACTGAACTGGATTACCGACCAACTGGCCACCGGCCATGCGCCCATGTCCTATGAAGATCTGGACTCGATCCGCCGGCAGGGCATCCGCGCCATTGTCAACCTCTGCGGGGAATTCTGCGATCTGCACCAGATCGAGGAGGACAGCGGTTTTGATGTCTACTATCTGCCGGTGGCCGATGAATGCGCCCCGGACTTGGCGGAAATGGAAAAGGCCCTTGATTGGATGGACGAGGCCCTGTATCTCGACAAAAAGGTTTTGGTGCATTGCCGGATGGGCCATGGCCGAACCGGTACCTTCGTCGCCGCCTACCTGCTCCGCCGCGGCTTTGACTTCAAGGGGGCGAAAGTGACCATGAAGGGGCGCAATGCCAATCCCGCCACCTTTACGCAACGAAGATTCCTGAAACAATATGATCGCCGGGCCGGGGGATTGCAGGCAGGGATCCCTAAAATAAACAACCGCCCGTCAGGGGATATGCCACCGCAGCTTTCGGCCTACGAGCAGCTGCTGGGCGACGCGGACCGCCATTTCGGACGCAATGATGATGAACCTGCATGCGGCCGTGAGCAACAGGGCTGCTGCCGCATCCCCTTTGATCTCCTGCTCATTGAAAGCATGCATCTCAGTCAGGTGATGAACAGGAATTTGAAAACCAAGGATAGGCAGCAGGTGATTGACCGCGCCCTTGCCCTGGCCGCGCACCTGAAGGAATTGCGTCACCGGTACCCGGGCAAGAGCGTTGCAGCGCTCGCCGCCATTACCGGAGATTCTGCCTTGTGCTGTCCGCTCCTTGGCCCTGAGGGCTGCCTGATTTTTGATGATCGCCCCCCTCGATGCCGGTATTGGTTTATTCCCGGGGAAGATCAAGACCGACGGATGCTTGCCCGTGAAATAGAGGCACTTTCCCGGCAGGCCTTTTTTGCCGTGACCGGCCAGCAGACGCCTGCAATGGATCTGCGTTTTTCTTCCGCCGACACCCTGTCGGGCAAGTTTGTTGCATTGTATTTCCAGGCCATGCTTCGGGCGAACGGTTAGGAGTCTCGTGTGATGACCACGACTGCCAGGGTGCTCATCGTTGATGACGAGCGCGACATGCTCAATCTGCTTGCCAAGGTGTTGGCCAAAAAAGGAGGGTATGCGGTTTCCACGGTGACCTCCGCTGAAGAGGCCCTGGAAAGCATACGTTGCTCAGTCCCTGATGCCGTGCTCACGGATATAAAAATGCCCGGCATGGATGGCTTGGCCTTTCTCCAGCAGGTGCAGACCCTTGATCCTTCCCTGACAACCATTGTCATGACCGGCTATGGCACCATTGAGATGGCCGTGCGGGCGTTGAGAGAGGGGGCCTATGATTTTGTGGAAAAGCCTTTTGACAACGAACGGATTCTGCTCACGGTCCGCAGGGCCCTGGAACGCACCTGCCTGTTGCGGGAAAATGTCCAGTTGCAGCATCAGTTGCACGACCAGGATGCCGGGTATGGTTTTGTCGGCCGTTCCAAGGGACTTGTCCGCACCCTGGAACTGCTCGGGCGGGTGGCCCGGAGCAATGTGACCGTGCTGATTCGTG
>JBFWIP010000185.1:0-4502 GCA_050255935.1 Desulfobulbus sp. | reverse complement strand
ACGGCAACTTCGCCACCAAATCCAGAACGAGGCACGCCAGTTTTTCCGTGCCAGTTCGCCGGGATCACACCGCCAAACAAAACGACAACGAGGGCACCGGCGGAAAAAATATGCAATTCCTTAACCGGACACCGCTGGGGTTTATCCTAACTCTTTTTCCATCTCGGAAAAGTTGACCTGATTTGACGGCCCTGGTGAGAAAAGCATAATCCCAGCCATGCATGCGGTTGTTTGAATGGTTTCATCAAATAAATTTAATGATTTTTGTTTTTAATTTTAATGTTGAAAATAAAAAAACGGCATAATTTATTTGTTAAAATCGATAAAAGTCTTTAATTGTAAGCCTGTTAAAGAGCTGAATGTGATCCAGTCCCTCCCGTTCGTCAGAGCAGGGGTTCAATGAAGTCCTCTCTTAGGGATACGGGGGAGGTGTTCACAGTGTTGTGATTTTATTTCATTGAATTAGTGAATATTTTCTTGGCTTCGATTTGTTTTTCCGCAGGCGGGGTGCTCGCCGATTTACAGAGGGGGAGCAAGACAACGTCGTGAACGCAGGCGGAGGTTTTTTGGGTAAATGGTGATGGATCCCTAAACAGGCAAATACCGAAACACCACGCAGTACAAAAAACGGCGGATGGAAAAAACGAAAAGTCGTTATTGTGGCTTGTTATGGAACTCACGCCTTTTGTTCCATTTTTTGCCGTTTGTGGCCTGCGGAATGTTTCTCAAAAGACGGATGGGGTTGTTCTCTTCTGTATTCACTCAAGAAAAGGAGGTCGTATGGCGCAGGCGAGTACACACAGCAAAACAGGTGAAGGGGGAGGCTGGATCAGTGAAGATTGGCTGGCTTTGATTCTGGGGTTGATCATTTTCGGTTTGGGGCTGGGGTCGTTCAAAGGCAACGACCTGCTGGGATGGGGGGCCAAAACAGGGGTATGGTTGAATCCGGGTAAGGCCATCACCGCCATATCCACCAAATACCAGACCGTTGCCGGAGAAATCACCAAGATCGACGGGCAAAAGGTCACGGTGAAAAAAAAGGACGGCAAAGAAGCCACAGTAACCGTTGAAGGCGACGTTACCAAACTGCAAGTCGGCCAGCAGTACGAGAAGAAGGGCATGTCTTCACTGGTATCGCTGATTTTAACCTATCTCTTTGCCCTGGTGATCATGACCTTGGGAGCCCTTGCCTTGGGGGCGAACATCCGTAAATTTGTCATTGGATTCAGCTTGGCGTTTTGGATTGCCTATCTTTGCTGGTTTATGGGGCATTTCGCCTTCATTGCCGCCACCAAGGAACAAACCGCCAAATTCGGCATTCCCTGGGCCATGAGCATGACCGGTGAGTTCGGCTTCATTATTGCCCTTATCGTTGGATTGATCATCGGCAACTTTTTCCCGGGGCTGACCGATAAGATGAAGGAGGCTGCCCGGCCCGAACTGTACATTAAAACCGGCATCGTCATTATGGGGGCCGGGTTGGGCATCAAGGCGGCCCAATCTTTCGGCCTGGCCTCGAACATTATGTTCCGGGGATTTTGTGCCATTGTCGAGGCCTACCTGATTTACTGGGCCGTGGTTTATTATGTATCGCGCAAATATTTCAAGTTCAGCCCGGAATGGGCCGCTCCCCTGGCTTCCGGTATCTCCATCTGCGGTGTGTCCGCCTCGATAGCCACCGGGGGGGCCATTCGTGCCCGGCCCATTGTGCCGATCATGGTTTCTTCCCTGGTCGTAATCTTTGTTGCCGTGGAGATGGTGATTCTGCCGTTAATGGCCAAATTTTTTCTTTGGAGTGAGCCGTTGGTGGCTGGCGCATGGATGGGTTTGGCGGTCAAGTCGGACGGCGGCGCCATTGCTTCCGGTGCCATAACCGATGCGCTGATTCGGGCGCAGGCCCTGGATGTCGAGGGTATTCATTACGCTGAAGGCTGGATCACCATGACCGCCACCACCGTCAAGATGTTCATTGACATCTTCATTGGCGTATGGGCCTTTTTGTTGGCGTATATCTGGTGTGCCAAGATCGATGTCCGCCCGGGGCAAAAGGTGAATGCGGCCGAGATCTGGCATCGATTTCCTAAATTCGTCATCGGTTATGTCCTGACCTTTATCGTCATGGTGGTTGTCTGTTGGCCGTCGGCCAAGGCAATGGGGCCTGCTGAGAAGGAGTTGGCGGAATTGAAAGCGACCATCACCAGCCTAGAGAAGAAGGCGGCCGCTACCACAGATATTACTGCGCAGGCGGCGGTACAAACCGACTTGGATGCAGCAAAGGCCCAGGAACGGGAAGTCAACAACAGCATCAAGGGGCCCAAGAAATTGCTTGCCAGTGCGAAATCCGTCAGTGGCCAGGGCGACGTCTTCCGTGGCATCTTCTTCCTGCTGTGTTTTTTTACGATTGGTTTGGTATCGAACTTTAAAAAGTTGATGGAGGAGGGGATCGGGAAACTGGCGGCGGTTTACTGTGTCTGCCTGTTTGGCTTTATTATATGGGTCGGGCTGTTTATCTCCTGGCTCTTTTTCCATGGCGTCAAACCTCCAATCATATCGTGACCAAGGAGAGCGATTATGGATCAGAAACCGAATATGTCGGATGAAATAAAAAAAATGGAGTACAAACCTTTGGCTCCGGTGGAATTGGCCTTGATTCGTTGGAGTATCGGAATCGGGGTCGGTTCGCTCTTTTTCCTCTATTTTCTCAGCAGATGGCTCTTCCCGACCGGGCATTGATCGGGTTCAGGCCGGGGCCCTCCCGTCCTGATATGGTTTTTCAACATTAAGAGGCTGAAATCCGCATGGCGGACAAGGCTTCGCGGTATTCATGAAGGCGTTGCTCCCATTGGGGCAGCGCCTCCTCATCGTCCTGCCATTGCGCCAGTTCCTTTGCCGTGATGCGTAGCCGGTTCTCGCCGGCGGCTCCAACGGCCTTCTCTAGTGTCATGCCGTATTTTCGCTCCCGTTTTTCAAGATTCACACGGGTTTTTTCGACGACAGAAAGACAGTGGTTCAATTCACGGGTGAGGGAAATTTCATATTCGTCGGTATGCATAATTCGCTGTTCCTTTGTTTTTTTTGGGGGAAAATTGATGATCAGCCCAGCAAGACCAGCCCGGCCATGAGGCCCATCGCGGGCTCGCTGGCTGTGTCGGGGGGCATGGAAAGCTTGCCGAAAGACCAGTCGAACTGTTGCGCCAACGCGGCAAAATCCACTCCCACCGCCGAAATGGAAGGTCGGGCCAACGCCGGAAAACGGCAAGAAGCCTTATTTGCCAGGACTACGCAGGCTTTTTCCTCATTGCAGAAAAGTTCCTTGCAGGATCCGGCCGCCATGCCCTTGGCCTTGTGCATCCCACGACTGAGGGCTGAACGTTCCAGTGTGGCGGCAATGCGGTGAATTGAACGGGCCAGGGGTAATCGTTTTTTTCCCATCAAATCCTCGACCGGCGCATCGATCTTAAAAACGAGCACGGTGTGAAAATCCTGCAACAGCCGCTTGAAGGCCTCGGGAGTAGGGGCGTGGGGAGGGCATCCGGGTGCCAGTCCATAGCTGGGGCAGGGGGTCGGGCTTGCGCACATCCGGGCAAAGCGGGCTTCTATGGACAGGCTGGTTGCCGAAAGAAGACCGGTTGCCGAGGCTCCCAGGGCACGGGCCTGGGCCTGTAGGCCCTCAACGATTTCCCGTTGTCCAAAGAATTGCGTGTTCATGTGAGAACCCTTTGCGTATGGCACGCATGGCCTGGATGCGCATAGGCCGGCGACCTTGGGGTGGCTCCAGGGCAAAAGAGATGTGGATGATCGACGTTTTGTCGTCCAGAAGAGAGCAAAAGAGTCGCTTGAGCGCTGTGGCCCCATGGGGCGTTTTATCCACTGATCCACGGCTAAAAAAGCGACAACCCGATCGACTTGTCATGTCTTTGGCAACGGGACGTTCAGATTCGATGATCGTGGCGCAGGAGTATCTGCAGGCTGCGATGGGCCGCCAGATAACGGGTGTCCTCGGCATAGGTCGTCGGATGGACGGTGGGGACCGGATGATGATGCAATTCCCCGTCGACATTGGCAAAGGTGAACAGGCAAGAGTTGGACAGGGCCTTGACCGTCCGGTCGCGGCTGATCCGCTCAATACCGGCCTCTACACAGATGAAGCTGTCGTTGGTATAGACCACCCTTGAGGTGAAATGCAGTTTGTCGCCCATGCGGACCGGGTGGAAAAAATTGATCCGGTTCACCCCGGCAATGATCGAACGGTTCGGGGCCACCAGTTCGGAACAGATCGAACTCAGTTCAAAGGCGCGGCGGATGAGATAGCCGCCGAATATGGTAAAGGGGACGTTCTCCTGGTCCGGATAGGTCCGTTCCCAGGCGTCGGTGACCAGCTGCCCGCACAGCAGGCCGGCAAATCCGGGCTCGTCCTGGGCCTGGTGCAGGGCGGCCAGCATCTTGTATTCATCCCGGCTGGGCGGCTCATGCAGGGCGGCCTGATGATAGCGGTATTCTTC
>JBFWIP010000184.1:1371-4563 GCA_050255935.1 Desulfobulbus sp. | reverse complement strand
GCCTGGGCCACCCTGCTCTCGCCGTATGCCGACAGGGACCAGGGGTTTCTTACCTTGCCTGAAAAAGACAGCCAGGTGGTGGTGGCCTTTGAGGCGGGTAACCTGCATCGGCCCTATATCGTCGGCGCCTGCTGGAATGGACAGGAGGCTTTGCCGGTCAATCCGGAGGCGGCCAACAACAAGCGGGTCATCAAGACCCGTTCCGGCAGCATCCTGGAATTCGATGACACCCAAGGCGCGGCCAAGATTACCCTCTCCACCCAAAGCGGTCATAAGCTGGAAATGGATGAAGGATCCAGGACCGTCACCCTGGCCCATGCCGACGGCTCGGTGGTGCGTTTCACCGCTGCCGGACAGATCGAAATCCAGGCCAACGCCACGGTGGAGGTGACCGCATCGGCCATGAATGTCCATGTGCCGGTGGCCACCTTTGACGGAATGATCAACTGCACCACCTTAATTGCCAGTGTTGGCGTGAGTTCGCCCATGTATACCCCCGGAGCAGGCAATGTCTGGTAAGGGAGGCCGCCGATGAAGAGAACATACCCCTGGAAACTGGGCGGCCCCTGGTATCGGCAGGAAAGCACCGGGGGCCCGGCGAGACGCAGTGCCCGGCCGATTCTCCAGAAATATGCTTCTCCGGATTTTGTCAATCGCTTCTTGGCAGAACCGCAGAAGTCACTGAAATATAACGGCGAGGATTTTATCAACCGGATCAACATCGGTAGTCTCTATGCATCGATCTCCCCGGCCGACCGCCAACAAGGCGATGGACTGAAACTCTTTCTCGACTCTCACAGCCGCTTTTATCTGGTGGTCTGTGAACTGTACTGCCAGGCCCCTGGCTATCCCGCCGTGTCCCGCGATCAGGTCTGCGAGGCCGGTTTTGTGGTCCGCCGCAGCCGCCTGCTGATATCCTCTGTTGATCGTCAGAAAACCAGCACACTGAAGGCGGAACGTGACCGTCTGATGGTGAAGATAGGGAAAATTCAGGCAACGCAACGGTCTGTGCATGCTTTAGGGAAAAAAACCGGGTCCGTCGTAATGACCCCGCTCAGGAAGCTGCAGGATGTTGGCGAAAAGGCCCTGCAACAAAAGCTCGCGGCGCTCCGGGTCGAATATGCTGCCCAGGTCGATGCCTTGGCTATGTTGAATGGAGAGTGCGTCAGCGAAAAATGGCAGGTAAATACCGATCTCAAAAAAAGCGGTTCATGGCTGAGATTGGTTGCTGACGAGGCAACCCCTGGAAATATCAAGGAAGAGGATGAGGAAATCCATCCGCTCTATCCCCTGATTCCTGATCCGGCGGATGAAAACCATACCGGACGAAACAGGACCTTTTACTTCGGTGTGGTGCCCACCTCCAGCGGGGCTTTTGATACCCATGGCAACCCCAAATTAGAGAACGGGCACAGCTATTCGATCCGTTGTTTTGTCCGCCGCCATAAAGAGGGCTGTCCCCGGAAATCCGAGCGGGCCGACTGCCCCGGAGAGATTGTCTGGAGCGAGGCCACCGAGGGGTATAGGTTGGCCGCCTTCACGGATCTGGACGGCTGCGGCCACACGCCGGTCAATATCCAATTGCCTGACTTGAACGACCTGAAAACCAAGGCTCTGCGGGGGCCGGTCAGCAAGGGACTGAATATGCGGATGATATCGCCTGACGGTTCAAGTCTGAGGGCTGTACAGAAAAGCAACGATATCAGTATGGAGGAGGGGAATTGGCAGAAGCTTTCAGGGGGCGGCCAGATCTGCTTTTTCTGCATTCCCCTGATTACGATCGTAGCCATGTTTGTCCTGCGCCTCTTTCTGCCCATTGTGGTCTTTGTCTTCCAGCTCTGGTTCCTTTTGAAACTGAAAATCTGCATCCCCCCGAGCTTGGCTGTTGACGCTGCAATGGCAGCCGATCTGGACTTGTACGGTCCTGATTTCAAGGCCGGACTTGAAGCGGCAATCGCTGCGGATATTAAAATCGGAGGCGCTCTCTATGATGATCTACCCGCTTTGAAAGATGGAATTATCAAGCAGCTTGATACTGCATCAATCCCCGTTTATCTCAAGAATCATTTAAAAAGTCAGTTGGAAACCAATTTCAATACTGCGATAGAAACCATCATCGAAATGACGCCGGATTTTTCTAAAAACCCGGAAGCAGCGGAAGATCCAGAAAAGCTTTCCCAGGCAACAGACGGCCTGGAGTATTTCGACAGGGTGGAACCAGCATGAAAAAAAGAGGCACCTCCTTGACCGCCATGCTCAGCAGGGGCTGGAATTTTCCCGTCCTGCCGGATCTGAATGACCGCCAACTGCACTATGCCGAGAGTGTTGACAAGGTGCGCCAGTCCATCGGGATCATCCTGGAAACCGAGCCGGGCGAACGGATCATGCGGCCTGATTTCGGCTGCGGGTTGCGCCGCTACCTGATGAAACCCAATACCTCGGCCACCCGGGCCCTGATCGGGCGCGATGTGGAACAGGCCCTGTCCTCCTGGGAGCCGCGTATCAGGGTGGAGCAGGTGGAGGTGACGCCGGGCGACGATCCCTCCATGGTCCTTATCCATATCCGGTATGTGCATGTGCCGGACAACAGCCCGGCAAACTTGGTCTATCCCTTTTATCTGGAGTAAGCGATATGCCCCTGCAACGTCCCATACTCGATGACCGTTCCTACGAGCAGCTGCGCGACGAACTCATCCGGCGCATCCCGGTCTATACCCCGGAATGGACAGACCATAATCCCAGCGATCCCGGCATAACCCTGATTGATCTGTTCTCCTTTCTTGGAGAAAATATCCTCTACCGTTTCAACCAGATCCCGGATGCCACCTATATGGAATTTCTGCGCCTCCTGCAGATTCCCCTGCGTCCGGCTCAGCCCTCACGGGCTTTGGCTGTGCTGTCCCTCAAGAAGAATGATGAAATTGTACGGGTGGAAAAAGGCACTGAAGCCAAGGCCGGAGAGGTGGTGTTTGAGACCCTGACTGAAGTGCGGGTGCTGCCGGTGAGCTGCCAGGCAGTGGCAAAAAAACTCACGGAACCTCCGGATAAGAACAGCGAGGAGGCAATTTTTTTCCAGCAGGCAAAAGGGTTTCTAAACCCTAAAAAAGAAACCGCTGTTCCATATACCAGCGAACTCGTTCCAGGCGAATCACCCGGTATTCCGGTGGATTTTGACATGACGGCGGACAACCT
>JBFWIP010000184.1:0-1271 GCA_050255935.1 Desulfobulbus sp. | reverse complement strand
CTCTATGTGGGGGCCAATGCGGTCCAGCTGGAGCAGACCTGCGGGGCAAAGCCGGAATTCCTGGGCACAGGCACAGGCCAACCCAGCCAGGAGTATTCCCTGGTGCATAAGTATGCGCTTTCCGGTTCCCTGACCCTGCAGATCGAGGAGGCGGACGGCTGGTGTGCCTGGACCGAGGTGGGCGATTTTCAGGCCAGCCGGGAGGATGATCGGCATTATCTGCTTGACCCTGAAGCGGGCAAGGTACGCTTCGGCAATGGTCTGCAGGGCATGGCGCCGCAGATCGGTCAGCGGATTCGTCTGCTGAGTTATCGCTACGGCGGCGGTTTCAGGGGAAACGTCCCCCCTGACGCCGTCAGCAAGGTCGCCAATGTTGCCGGCGTGGAAATCCGTAACCCCCTGGCGGCCTATGGCGGCGCCGATGCGGAGAGCCTGGAATCCGCCCTGGACCGTATCCCGGGCGAACTGAGGCGGCGGGACCGGGCTGTGACCCAAGGTGATTTCCGGGAACTGGCCCTGATGACACCCGGCGCGAATATCGGCCGGGCCGAGTGTTTGCCGCTCTATCACCCGCAGCTGCCGAAAACAGACGCAGCCGGAGTGGTCTCGGTGTTTGTCTGGCCACAGCAGGATGCTGCCCATCCGGATGCGCCCCTGCCGGATAAAAATCAGCTGCGGGCGGTCTGTGCGTGGCTTGATGCCCGACGGCTGGTCACCACCGAGGTGTATGTCCTCCCCCCGAAATATCGAAAAATTGCCGTGGCGGTGGGATTGCGGGTCAAGCCGGGTTACGGGATCGATGCCGTGCGCCATTGGGTGGAGAAGGTGCTCAGGCAGTATCTGTCTCCTCTGCCGCCTTACGGTCCGGAAGGGCAGGGATGGCCATTGGGGCATCGGGTGCACGGGCCGGAACTGGCAGCCGCAGCTTTGCAGGTGGAAGGCGTGGATTACCTGGAAGATCTCCAGGTGGCAGGGTGGGATCAGGAAAACAACCGTACCAAGGGCACTGTCACTGTGGTGCTGGAACCGGACGAAGTGGTGGAGTTGATCGGTATCACTGTTGAAGTCGGGCCGATAAGCGTTGAACCCGGTGAGGATCTCCAGCCCGAAACCTCAACCACGGTAGGGGTTCCGGTCCCGGTTTTACGGGAAGAATGTTAGGAGCAGGAAGTATGTCCCGAAATTTTGTTATGGTGCATACAGCGGACCAGTGGCTCCGCTCCGCTTTTAAGGATACCTCCTTCGCAGAGGATCGAGGCGCGGTGCAGCTC
>JBFWIP010000183.1:0-4570 GCA_050255935.1 Desulfobulbus sp. | reverse complement strand
TACAAATTTCCCTCGGCATCAGTGACAAAAATTCCCAAGTAACCGGAACCGAGCCACTTGAATTTCTCTTTCAGTTCCTGATGAAGATCCTCGATCTCTGCAACAATATCTCCCTTGTTTTGAGTATTGACTTTCTCACTCACGGATTTCAAAAGATGATCCGTTGCATAAGCGGAAGCTGTTTTCATCTCGCTTCGTATGATTCTATCAATCTGCTGGGCAATACTTTCGGCAAGAGAGCCCGCCTGTTTTTTACCCAAAACCGTCAAGGCTCGAGAAGAATCCGTGATGGATACATATCCATTAATCAACAGTAAAATAACAATTGCAAGACAGCCACCGAATATCAAACGAAAACGTATTGACTTAAAATTCATTAATTGTTTTCCTCTATTTCATTGTTCCTAATTTTCTTATTGTTTACCATGATATGAATCGCTCAAAAAACAGTTACACAATCAGCAATATTTTTCAAATTCTCCATCCAGATTCTTCAATGTTTGTTCGTCGTCAACCGGCAATCCATCTACTGCACAATAAACGCCTGCAGAACCATGAGGAGAATAGAGTGAACGGAATTCTTCAGATTCTTTCTGAAGGGTGTCTTGAATAATTAAATTTTTCAATCAAGATCAGGTAAGCGCAGACTTTGGGAGATTGGCAGAAAAAGCAATTATTCAAGATGCCCTGAATCAATGCATATCAACAGACTTGTATTCCGGATATGGTCCAGCGAGGATTGGCTGGCGTGGTACTCTAAAACGCGGCAAGCCGGATCGAGCAAATATCGGCCGAAGCCCCGCCCAAGGGACGGGGCTTTCATTTTTTACGAGACCGGCAGCATTGAGGTGCTTGTTCTTGCGCAACCCTTTAAATCTTAAACGTATTGACAATTCCCTGCAGTTCGTCGGCAAGCAATTTCAGGGTGTCTGCGCTTGATTTCACCTGATGGCTGCTGGTGGAAATCTCGTTGGAGGCCATATTGACCCCGGCGATATCCTGGGTGATGGATCCGGCCACCGCGGAACTCTGGTTGACGTTCTCATTGACCTCACCCAACCCCTGGGAGGCCTGGGCGATATTGTTGGCGATTTCCTCCGTCGCCGACGACTGCTCGCCGACCGCGGTGGAAATGGTGGCCACGATTTCATTGACGCTGTTGATGATCTTGGTGATCTGGTTGATCTCTTCAACCGTCGACTGGGTCGTGCCCTGGACCCCGGCGATCTGATTCTTGATATCCAGGGTGGCGGCAGCGGTCTGTTTGGCCAGTTCCTTGATCTCGTTGGCCACAACCGCAAAGCCCTTGCCCGCCTCTCCGGCGCGGGCCGCCTCGATGGTGGCGTTCAGGGCCAGCAGGTTGGTCTGCTCCGAAATTTCGGTGATGGCCTCGGTGACCTTGCCGATGGCCAGGGCAGCCTGGCCCAGTTCAGCCATCTTTTCCGAAGTGTTGGAAGCCTGGTGCACCGCCTCTTCCGAAATGGAATGGGCCTGTTCGGCATTCTGGGCTATCTGGTTGATGGTGGCGTTCATCTCTTCCGCGGCACTGGCCACCATATTGGTGTTGATGGTCGACTCCTCCATGGCTGCGGCCACGGTATTCAGGTTGGCGCTCATTTCTTCGGCGGCAGTGGCGACATTATCGGCCCTGCTGGAGGTATCCTCGGCATTTTGCGCCATGGCCGAGGCAATACCGCCGAGTTCACTGATCGCCTGATGCACTTGCCGGGAGTTGTCACTGATTCGGCCAATGATCTGCTGCAGCTTCTCGATGAACAGGTTGAACCATTTGGCCAACTCACCCACTTCATCCTTGGAGGTGACCGCCAGGCGCATGGTCAAGTCCCCCTCACCCTGGGCAATATCCTTCAACCCGTCAATGGCCTTGTTGATCGGTTTGATAATCGCGCCGGCTGCCAAAAAAATAAGGACTGCGGCAATGAGAATCGAAGCCGCCGTAATCAGAGCGATGGTCTTCTGTAAAGAAACCACGCTTGCGAGAAATTCCTTGGCATCCTGGGTGGCGGCGATACTCCACCCCTTCAAGGTGATCGGCGCATACCCGGCAACCTTGTCGATCCCTTTATAACGATAGGATTCGGCCCCGAGCTTGCCGGCCATCATCGCATTGTTGATCTCCTCCATTTCTTTGAGGGTTTTGAGATCAAGCTGAAGCACATTTTTTGCGTCCGGATGGGCAATGATGATCCCCTGGGCATTGCTCATGAAACAGTAGCCGGTGGTGCCGATCTTCTTGCTGGTCACCAGTTCGGAAAGCAGCGAAAATTTGAGGGTCCCGGCAAAGACACCGAGAAAGGAACCACTGCCCGAATAGACCGGTGCGCAAAGAAGGATTTCCGGCTCGTTATCGATCACAGACCGTACCACGGCACCGCTCACTGCCTTGCCGATGGTGCGGGCTTCCTGAAACAACTCGTTTTGGGTCAGATCGATGGCTTGAACCTCAGCACTCTCCCCGGCCGAAGCATATGTTTTCCCGGTTGCATCGGTAAGGACAATGGCTCCATAGCTGGTTCGCAACTGTTCAAACCGTTTTTTCATGTCCTTGGCGATAACCGCCCTTTCCTCCCCGGCGCCCTCGATTCCCTTGGCGGCCACGGCTTCGGCCACGATTCGCACCTGGGTCCGGCCAGCAAAGGCGGCCACAAACTTCAATTCCCCTTCCAGGGTCGCGGCCACCTGCATGGCCAGCCCTTCGGCAATAGAGCGGGCATTGGCCTTGCTGTAATAGGTGACGGCCTTGGCCGAGTTGTTTTTAGCCACATACCCACTCACGGCCAACGGAATCAAAACAATAAGGATGCCTCCGACAATGAGCTTGAAACGGATGGATGAAATGTTCATAAAAGAATTCCCCTTGCCTTGTTCACCTTCCTGCAGGATGCACACATCCCCTTCACAGGAAAAAAACTCTCGTCAATACCGTGCCTGCCCTCCACAAGGCAGGCAACGGCCCTCCTCCAGATGTACCCATTGTAGGGGGAGGCAAAAGGGAAAGTCAAAGAATAGGTAAAGTTACCCAAAAAAAATTACCAGCGATACGGGGCGTTACAGATTATCCGCAAAAAAATGGAGAGATGCGGCGGGCAATCTCCCCGGCAACCGCCTCTTGCCCCAGGCCGTCACAGGGGAGCACGATTTCCGCATAACGATGGTAGAGCACCTGGCGCTCATCAAAGAGTTCACGAAAGGACTGTTCCTTGGATTTGGCAATGCCACGAGTGGCAAAGTTACGGATGCGTCGCTCGATCTCCTCAAAGGAAACCTTGAGAAAAATAATGGTCGAGATGCGCTGGAGGTGGACCATGGCCTTTTCGCTGTAGGCGGCGCTGCCGCCGGTGGCGATGACATGGTGGCTGATATTGAGTTTGAGGATTTCTTCCTCCTCGATGGCACGGAGGTTGAGATGATCCGTTTCATCGAGGATCTGCTGCAGGGTCTTCTGGCGGTTGATCTGAATCAAAACATCGGTATCGATGAAACCAAGCCCGAGGTTTTTGGCAAGGATAATCCCCACCGTGCTCTTGCCGGCACCGGGCATTCCAATCAGGGTCAGGTTGGTTTTCATGGCAGCTCCCGTGACAATTCGCTCGACGTAATGTGTGGTGGCAGGCGTGGCCGTTCTCCTTGGGCCGCTCGCCTTCGATCCGCGCCCTGGTCCAATACCGCCTGTCGTTCTCTCCCAGCATACAAAAGCGAAAAGACCGTTTCTGGATTGGCATTAGTTGCGATTGATCATCACCATCTTGATATTGGTCATGTCTTCCATGGCAAAGCGGATCCCCTCGCGGCCAAGCCCGGAACCTTTATTGCCGCCATAGGGCAGGTGATCCACCCGGTAGGTGGCGGTATCGTTGATCATCACCCCGCCGACATCGAGATCATCCACCGCCTGCAGGGCCTTGTTGATGTCATTGGTGTAGACCCCGGCCTGCAAGCCGAAAGCAGAGGCGTTCACCAGGTCGATCACTTCAGCAAAGGAATCATAGGCCACGAGTGAAACCACCGGGGCAAAGGTTTCCATGCACATGATCTTCATCTCCTCGCGGACCCGGGTCAGGACCGTGGGTTGATACACCCTGCCCTCCCCCGTGCCGCCGGTGGCCACCACCGCGCCCTGGGCCACGGCCTCCTTGACCCAGGCATCGATGCGCTCCACCTCCGTGGGCGAGATCAGCGGTCCGACATCGCATTCCTTGTCGAGCGGGTTGCCCACCTTGAGCCCCTTGACCTTGTCGACGAAAATCCGGGTAAACCGATCCAGGCACTGGCGATTGACATAGATCCGCTGCAGGGAGATGCAAACCTGACCGGAGTTGGCGAAGGCACTGACCACGCAGCGGGCGGCGGCCTTTTCCAAATCCGCATCCGGCTCGATGATGGTGGCGGAGTTATTGCCCAACTCCAGGGTCACCTTCTTGATGCCGGCCTTGCGCACGATCTGGTTGCCGACCGCGGGCGAGCCGGTAAAGGTGATCTTCCTGCAGTCGGGATGGACGACGATGGCATCCCCCACCTCGCCGCCGGGGCCGATCACCACGTTGAACAC
>JBFWIP010000182.1:0-4574 GCA_050255935.1 Desulfobulbus sp. | reverse complement strand
TCTTTTCCTCGTGATAAAAAAATCCGGGCGGCTCATACCGCAGGTGGCCGCCAGTCGCGGAACACGGAAACGGCGTGGCCACAGCTATAAACCGCCGGGCCGACAATTGCAAGCAACACCGGCCGGAACCCTGCAGGGAACGGCGGGAACCTCAGCCGAGGGCCGGCAGCAGGGTGTGCAGGCGATGTTCGAGCGCCTCCCGCTGGACCAGGATGGATTGATTGAGTTGCAGCTGGATCCGGGCCCGGTGCAGGTTCTGCCCCGGCCACCGCACCTTGAAATAACGGTCGCCGGCCAGATGATCGGTGAAAAAACGCAACCCCAACTCAAAGCTGATCACCGCCGCCGAACGCACCAGCAGTTCCCTGTCAAAGCCACCGAGCAGGTCTCCGGCCTGGCTGATGTAACCGGCCATGAGGGCGGCAAACAAGTCCGGGACAAACACGGTTGCCTCGGGATGGGCATGCCCTTCGCCCAAGGGGTTGCAGCAGGAACGCAGGCAGTCGCCGATATCGTGCAGCAGGAGTCCGGGCTTGACCGTATCCAGATCGATCAGGCTCACCGCCTGGTCGGCGTCTTGGGCAAAAAGGAAATTCGCCGCCTTGGGATCGCCGTGAATCACCCGCAGGCTCAAGCGATCGCGGGCGTCCTCGAGCACCCGGGCCAGGGGGCGCATCCGCTCGATCAGCTCCGCGCAGTGCCGCTCCTCACGGCTCACCGGCCCCCTTGCCTGCCGGAGGGCATCATACTGCCGTAGATAGTGGGGGGTGACATGAAAGCCCGGCAGGGGATCAACAAGCCGCTCCGGGGGAAGCGAGGCGGTCAGACGGTGGAAACGGCCCAACAACCGGCCCAGGGACTCGGCTTGGGCCTCATTTGCCACCTGCTCCAGGGTCCGGGTGTTCCCGATGTAGCTCAGCAGCCGCCAGCAGCAGCCTTCGCTGTCGATAAAGCGGTCGTGTCCCCGGGGATTGGTGCCGAGGCGGAAAAAACGGACCGATTCGTCCTCCCCGCGGCCCAGAAATTCGGTCACCAGGCGCATATTGGCCATGACCGCGGCCGGATCGGCAAAAACCCCGGGATGGAGCCGCTGCAGCACCCAGGAGGCGCCATCGGCAAGACGTACCCGCAGGGTCTCGTTGATATTGCCCTTTCCCAGAGGGGTGAGCGAGTCAACCCCGGTCTCCGGGAAAAAAAAATGCAGGGCCGCGGCGGTTTCCATGGGGGCGGGGAGACTCAGGCAGCCGGAGGCAGGGGCGGATATTTTTTCGCGTTCAGCCCCATCTTTTCCGAGGCGGCGGCCAGCATATCGATCCCCAGCCGGTCCGCCAGACGGGTGAGGTAAATGAGCACATCGGCAATCTCATGCGCCACCTCGGTCTTGACGGACGGGGACAAATTCCGGCTCTCCTCCTGGCTGAGCCACTGGAAGTGCTCGAGCAATTCAGCAGCCTCGACGATCAGGGCCGACGCCAGATTTTTCGGGGTATGGTACCGATCCCAGTCACGCTCGCCGGCAAAGCGGCGCAGTTCCAGGGCCAGTTCCTCCAAGGTCGTGCAACGATACTGATGTGATGTTTCCGTCATTTGCAGAACTCAGGCCATGCCTTCAGGCCACGGATTCGGCACAACGGTCCACACCGGGATTGGAAAGAAAAATGATACCCATCCCCAATGGCCGCAGCGCCTTTATTTTTTCACGAAGAATTACCGGAGATCCTGTTTTTTCACATGGAAAATCCCCGCCGGGATTGGTAGAGTACCGACAAACAGAGGCTGGCGCACGGTTCCGGCATGCCGCCTCACCGCAGCAATTTTTGAACCATCAACGCCTCTTTCTCTGGCCACCGCACAATACGGACAAACCTTACCCCCACCTGTCGTCCCCTGGCAAGCAGCAATCCGCGCCGATTTCCCTTCCGGGACATTCCCAGGCAAACCCATCACAACAGATTCACGAGGAAACACCGATGAGAAACTTTGCATGCCATCCGTCCGGAGCCCTGAAGATCAGTGCCATCCTGACCATCGCTCTTCTCGGCCTCATTCCGTTGACCGCATCATCGCAGGCCGAGGAAAGCCGAAAAATCGTTCTCAACCAAAACCAATTCCAGGAATCCTACCTGGAAAAGGTGACGGTGTCCGGTGGTATCCGCGCCGGATTCATGCAGGAGAGCACCCTTGACCACATCGACCTGCAACAGCTCTCCATTCACCTGCTGCGGGATATCCCCGAACCCAAGGCCATGCTCTGCGTCAGCATGGTCAGCCGTGACGGCCTCTATGCCGCCTCCTGGCAATATGCACTCGGATCGCAGCCCAGCGGCGAGCTCCTGGTGAGCATCCCTTCCAAGTACCAGAAGGAGATTTCCGCGTATGCGCCGGACGCCCTCGTGGTCCTGGCCGCCATCGGCGAGCAGGACTGCACCTCCCCCGAGTTGCGCTATGTGCCCGCGAGTTGGGGGCCGGCCAACAACAGGAATTACGTGCTCTATGTCAATTCCGGCAACACCGATACCAGTATCGGCATCCCCGGCATGGCCGAACGGGGGGCCTGCACCAAGATCAGCGCCGACAGCACCGTTGCCTACGACACCGCCTGCACGGTCAACAAGGAACTGCTCGCCGTGCCCAAGAGCATCTATCTTTTGCGTAACAATTTCGGCAAACGCTTGCCCAATGTCGAAGTTCCGGTGAGATGAACCGGTGAAGACGCGGAATTTTTTCGTCACCACCGGTGAAATCATCCGGGACGTGCTGCTGGCGGCGGTTGTTTCCGAGCCGGAAAAAAAGGTCTTTTTCTCCATGACCGAGCAGTATCCGCGCACCCTGCACTGCATCGCCTTTCTATTCAGCCTTTATGTGGTGTTTCTCGGCCTGCTGATCACGAAAATCGCCATCAACTCGTTTTCACCCGGCTCCTTCATCGTCACCGCCCGCAGCGAACGGATCGAATACCAGCCGGAAAGCATCGATCCGCCCCGCATTCCCTTCCGTGATGCCACCCTCTACTGGGAAGAAAGCAACACGGGCGCATTCGATCCCCTGGTGCCGGCCGCCTCCCTCTCACGCTCGCGTCAGCACCCGGGGCTCGGTTCGCTGCAGATCGAGGGCAACGCCACCATCATCTTCTCCCGCATCGGCAAGGGACCGCTGCACATCCAAATCAAGAGCACGGGCAAAAACTGTGTGTTTGACGAAAACGACGAGCAGATCCTCACCCTGCCCGGCACCATCGACCTGGTCCTCAACAATCCGCTCAACATGGTGCTCCAGGGAATCCCCTGGAAATACAACATCGACGGCCCGCTGACCATCGGCAAGGTCCCCACCTACGATGCCTACCAGCAGGACGGGTTGCTGCTTGAGGGCGAGATCCACATGGTGGCCCGGCAGCTTCTTTCCGGCAACCATTACAAGGTGGATCCCTACAAGCTGCAGCTCGGCGACGGCCTGCAGTTCCTCCCGGCCAATCCCAAGACCAGCGGCGTGGTCACCTTTGACTATGGCCTGGGGATGCAGGTGGTGGCCATTGTCGAGGCCAACTCCGCCACCATCAAGAAATTCCGCGACACCAACCTCAAGATCCGCAACAACCTGTGGTCCAAGCTGGGCAAGGACGAAGAACTGGTGATTACCTGGGCCCTGATGCTGGGCGTCCCCGGGATTCTCGTCTTTACCATCCGCCTGCTGTACTTCCACTCACAAATGAAACTCAAATAACGGCTGCCCATGAACCGCCCATACCGACGCTTTCTCCTCTCCGCACTGATCTGTTTGCTCCCTGCCGCACCGGCCCCGGCCTCGGATGTGTTTCTCAAGGTCGATGACAATGAAATCGGCCAGGGCATCCTCCGCCCCCGGGGAACCGAATGCCTGATCATCACCCCGGCCCATGTGGTGGAGAACGGGTTCACCATCGATGCCACCACCGCCGAGCAGATCCACGCTTCGGCGGAAATCCTCGAGCTTTTTCCCGGGGATCTCAGCGTGCTCCGGGTCAAAAGCGAGACCCCGATCTCCTGCCGCCGGACCTCCTGGCCCAGCCATGCGAGCCTGAACAGCCTGCTGGCCACGGAAAAGGAGGGCGAGCTGCACACCATGCTCGCCGACGGCAGCCTCCGCAAATTACCGGTGGAAATCGTGGGCTACGATAAATACCGCAACATCTATATCCGCCCCCTGGCGGCCGAGGACGGACTGGCCAAGGGCGCCAGCGGCAGCCCGTTGTACCTGGGCGGGCAATGCGCGGGCATGTTGCTTTCGGTCAAGAACGGGGTGGGTAATGTGATCCGCCAGGATGCCCTGGCCAACACCCTGGCCCTTTTCTTCGACGATACCAGCACCGCCACCGGCGCCCATCCCCTGGCGCAGCAGAAAACCACGGCACCGAAACCGGTTCCGGCCAATCCGGAGAACCAGCAGTTCAGCGGCAATATTTTCACCAATGTCGCCCGGGAGCACAGCCTCCGGCTCCACGAAAACAGCCCGGTCCGCATAACCCTGGAGCCCACCGGCGACGAGGTGAAATACGCGATCGAACTGGTGGACTCCTCCCATCGCATCTCCTGCTC
>JBFWIP010000181.1:0-4583 GCA_050255935.1 Desulfobulbus sp. | reverse complement strand
AGGCCTTGTTGCAGGAGATGGCTGCCAGCGGCGACCTGGTTGCCGGGATGCACCTTCCCTTCCCCGGTATCGGCCATGTCCGCGACGATGGCGACGGGAAATACGGGTGGGTACCGATCGAATTCGCCCCGATGCCCTCCGGCACGGCCAGGTAGTTCCGCCGATCGCGCCAACCCGAACAAAAAAAGCCGCGCTCCCTTCCGGGAGCGCGGCTTTTTTGTTCGGCCTCTTTATGAAAAAACAATCTTACCCGATGTACTCCAAGGCAATCTTGAGCATCCGCCGCACCGGTTCGGCCGCGCCCCAGAGGAGCTGGTCGCCGACGGAAAAGGCGCTCAGGTATTCGGGCCCGAGGTTCATCTTGCGCAGGCGGCCCACCGGGATATCGAGGGTGCCGGTGACCCGGGCCGGGGTCAGCTCTTTCAGGGTCTGTTCCTTGGTGTTTTCCACCAAATACACCCATTGATTGTGTCCGGCAATGGCCTCTTCGATCTCGGCCAGGGGGATATCCTGCTTCAGTTTGATGGTAAAGGCCTGGCTGTGGCAGCGCATCGAAGCGATGCGCACGCAGCACCCGTCCACCGGGATCCGGCCGGGGGTGAACCCCAGTATCTTGTTGGTCTCGGTGACGCCCTTCCATTCCTCACGGGTCTGGCCGTTGTCCATGGCCGAATCGATCCAGGGGATCAGGCTGCCGGCCAGCGGCGCCCCGAAGTTGGCGGTGGGGAAGGCCGGATTGCGCAGGGTGTCGATGACGTTGCGGTCGAGTTCCAGGATCGCGGTGGAAGGATCATCCAGCAGGTATTCCGCGTTCTCCCCCACCAGGCGCATCTGCTCCACCAGCTCACGCATGTTCTTGGCCCCGGCGCCGGAGGCCGCCTGGTAGGTCTGGCTGGTGATCCACTCCACCCATCCTTGTTCAAAAAGCCCGCCCAAAGCCATCAGCATCAGCGACACGGTGCAATTGCCACCGATATATTTCTTGATGCCCTTGGCCAGTCCCTGGTCGATCACCTTGCGGTTGACCGGATCGAGGACAATGATCGAATCCGTATCCAGCCGCAGCTTGGAGGCGGCATCGATCCAGTAGCCCTGCCAGCCCTTGGCCATCAGTTGCGGGTGGATCTCGGCGGTGTAGCTGCCGCCCTGACAGGAGACGATGATATCCATCTCGTTGAGCAGGGCCGCATTGCGGCCGTCGAGCAGCTCATAGACCGTGCCGTTCACCTCCGGTCCGGCCTGACCGGCCTGGGAGGTCGAAAAAAAACGGGGCTCGTAGCCCTGAAAATCCCCTTCCTGCCGCATCCGTTCCATGAGCACGGAGCCGACCATGCCGCGCCAGCCGACAATACCAACCTTTTTCATATCTTCCTTCCGCTCGTGTTCAAATAAGTGAAACCTGACGGCCTCGCAAAAAGTCAGAAGCCGATAAGCTATGTATCGTTAAATCAGTCTGTTACCAAGATCGGAATTTTGTTTTCGCTTTTTTTTACGAGAACGTCAACCCTGCCGCAGGCGGAAATAGCCCTTGAGTTCATCGGCAATGACCGGGGCCACGGTATACACCTGCAGCAGGTCATCGCTGGCCGTGCCCGGATAGGTGTCGGCGCCTATGATGCAGCCGATCCCCTTTTCGAGAAACCGCTCCCGGGCATTGCCCGCCAGCACCAGATGGGTGGCCATGACCATGACCCCCACCGCCCCGGCCTGGTAGCAGCGGTCCACGGTCTGGAGCATGGATCCGCCGGTACGGATCATGTCGTCGCAGATGATCGCGGTCCGTCCGCGCACCGCGCCGGAGAGCTGGCCGACAATGGTCTTGTCGACATCGTAGCGGTCCTTGTTGGCGGCGGTATGCGGGCAATCAAGCAAACCCGCCAGCCGCGCCACCCGTTTGGAAAAGCCGTAGTCCGGGGATACCAGCACGATGTTGTCCAGTTGCAGATCCCTGATCTTTTCCGCGGCCAGCCGTTCGCTCCAGAGATGGCGGGTGCGGATTTCGCCGGAATGGGCGTGCAGCACCGCCTCGGAATGGAGATCGAGAAAGGCCACATAATCCGGCCGGGCGCGGAAAATCTGCCGGGTGCGGGTGATGCCCTTGGGAATCTCGCCGGAGTCGGGCTTGGCCCGCTCCATGGTCGAATACCCCAGGTAGGGAATGACCACGTTGACCGAGAGCGCATTCCAGAACCGGGCCCCGGTGATCAGGTCGATCAGTTCCTGGTGCGAGGCATCGTCCTGGGTGTTGGCGATGATCACCAGCTCGCAGCCGGCGATATCGCGGGGAAAGGCATGGTAGATTTCACCGTCGGCAAAGGTGCGGGTGATCATTTCGGTCACCGGCACATCCAGTTCCCTGGACACCTTGGCGGTGATGTCAACGGCGGAACGGGTACTGATCAGAACGATGTTTTTCCTTCTCGGCATGCCTTTCCCTCCCTGTGGAATGTCAGTTGGCCAGAATTTCGCTGGCGATTGCGTCTCCCATGGCACTGGTTGAAACCGGGGTTACTCCCGGGGTGGCGATGTCGCTGGTCATGATTTTCTGCTCCAGGATCGCCGAAACCGCGGCCTCGATGGCCGTGGCCGCCTTGTCCTGCCCCAGGCTGTATTTGAGCATCATGGCCGCGGACAGGATCTGGGCGATCGGATTGGCAATGCCCTGGCCGGCGATGTCCGGGGCGGAACCGCCTGCCGGTTCGAACAGGCCGAACTTGGAGCTGTTGAGACTGGCCGAGGCGAGCATGCCCATGGAACCGGTCAGCATGGCGGCCTCGTCGGAGATGATGTCGCCGAACATGTTGCCGCAGAGCATGACGTCGAACTGGTGCGGATCCTTGACCAGTTGCATGGTGGCATTGTCGATGTAGATGTGATTCAGCTCGACATCCGGATAGTCCTTGGCCACTTCCTTGACCACCTCGCGCCAGAAAACCATGCAGGTGAGCACATTGGCCTTGTCCACGGAGGTCACCTTTTTCCGGCGTACCCGGGCGGCCTCAAAGGCCATGCGGGCGATGCGCTCGATCTCGGAACGTTTGTAGATCTTGGTGTCCCAGGCCTTCTCGTCCGGGCCGCTGCCCTCGCGCCCCTTGGGCTGGCCGAAGTAGATGCCCGAGGTCAGCTCGCGCACCACGAGGACATCGAAACCGTCGCCGACGATATCGGCGCGCAGCGGACAGGCGGCGGCCAGGGCCTTGAACACCTTGGCCGGACGGAGGTTGCAGAACAGGTCAAAATGTTTGCGCACCGGCAGCAGCGCGGCCCGCTCGGGTTGCTGCGCGGGCGGCAGGGTCTCCCACTTGGGACCGCCGACCGAACCGAACAATATGGCCTCGGCAGCCTCGCAGACCTTCAGGGTCGATGCGGGCAGAGCCTCGCCATGGTTGTCGATGGCGATGCCGCCGACATCGGCGCTGGTGTATTCCAGGGAAAAACCGAACTTCTGCTGAACAGCGTCCAGCACCTTGATGGCCTCGGCCATCACTTCCGGGCCGATACCGTCACCGGCCAGGACCGCAATCTTGTGTGCCATGTGCATCCTCATGAAAAAACGGAAAAATCCGTGCTTGTGTGGGGTGGAAGAAACGTGGGTTTATGCAAAATCATGGGTTGTTGTGCAACTCGTCTTGCCGACATTCCGCTTTTCGCTTTCTGTCGCGGCCGGTTCAGCCGCCCGGCCTTTTGCTGGTTACTACCAGATCAACCGCAATTATTCCAGCAAGAACTCGCTGGCGCCCTCAGGTGGTGCCGACCACGGCCAACAGCCGTGGTGCCCCGGAAAAGGGCAGGCGCAGCCGCCGTTGCTCCAGGATCCGCCAGCCGCCCTGATCAAGGGTCTCGATATTGGCCAACGGTTCTTCATGGGCCAGCATCAGCAGCACCCGGACCTGCGGGGTTGCCAAGCCCCGGATCAGGGGCAAAAAAACAGCCGGTTCGGCCACGGCCCGGCTGGTGATATGGGTGAACCTTCCCTGCCAATCCGCTATGCGGGGCTCGATCCGGTCGGCCACCACCTCGGTGTTGGTCAGCCCCAGGGTGCGGATGACGTGACGAAGGAAACTGACCCGCTTCTGCCGGGGCTCGACCAGGGTGAACCGGGCTCCGGGAAGTACGCAGGCCAGCGCCAGGCCAGGAAACCCGGCACCGGTGCCGACGTCGAGCAGGTGCACATCCGGCCCTAGGAGAAGGGGCAGCAGAGTGAGCGAGTCGAGAAAATGGTTTTCAATCACCTGCTCCTCAGGGGTGTCGCGGGCAATGAGATTGACCTTGCGCCGCCACTTGAGCAGTTCCCCCAGATACCGGCGCAGAAGCTCCAGGCCCGGATCGCCGAGGTCCAGCTCCAGTTGCCGGGCGCCCTGGAGCAAGAGGTCGCGGTTAACGGTCGCCAAGCCGGATCGCCACCGAATTGCCGTGGGCGGTCAGCCCTTCCAGGGCCGCCAGGCGGCGGATATGTCCGCCGTCCGCTTCCAGGGCCGCCTTGGAATAGGAGATGATCGAACTCTTCTTCAAAAAGGTCTCCACCCCCAGCGCCGAGGAGATCCGCGCCGTGCCCATGGTCGGCAGGACATGGTTGGGCCCGG
>JBFWIP010000180.1:0-4584 GCA_050255935.1 Desulfobulbus sp. | reverse complement strand
CCGGGCCCAACCATGTCCTGCCGACCATGGGCACGGCGCGGATCTCCTCGGCGCTGGGGGTGGAGACCTTTTTGAAGAAGAGTTCGATCATCTCCTATTCCAAGGCGGCCCTGGAAGCGGACGGCGGGCATATCCGCCGCCTGGCGGCCCTGGAAGGGCTGACCGCCCACGGCAATTCGGTGGCGATCCGGCTTGGCGACCGTTAACCGCGACCTCTTGCTCCAGGGCGCTCGGCAACTGGGGCTGGACCTCGGCGATCCGGGCCTGGAGCTTCTGCGCCGCTATCTGGGGGAACTGCTCAAGTGGCGGCGCAAGGTCAATCTCATTGCCCGCGACACCCCCGAGGAGCAGGTGATTGAAAACCATTTTCTCGACTCGCTCACTCTGCTGCCCCTTCTCCTAGGGCCGGATGTGCACCTGCTCGACGTCGGCACCGGTGCCGGGTTTCCCGGTCTGGCGCTGGCCTGCGTGCTCCCCGGGGCCCGGTTCACCCTGGTCGAGCCCCGGCAGAAGCGGGTCAGCTTTCTCCGTCACGTCATCCGCACCCTGGGGCTGACCAACACCGAGGTGGTGGCCGACCGGATCGAGCCCCGCATAGCGGAGTGGCAGGGAAGGTTCACCCATATCATCAGCCGGGCCGTGGCCGAACCGGCTGTTTTTTTGCCCCTGATCCGGGGCTTGGCAACCCCGCAGGTCCGGGTGCTGCTGATGCTGGCCCATGAAGAACCGCTGGCCAATATCGAGACCCTTGATCAGGGCGGCTGGCGGATCCTGGAGAAACGGCGGCTGCGCCTGCCCTTTTCCGGGGCACCGCGGCTGTTGGCCGTGGTCGGCACCACCTGAGGGCGCCAGCGAGTTCTTGCTGGAATAATTGCGGTTGATCTGGTAGTAACCAGCAAAAGGCCGGGTGGCTGAACCGGTCGCGACAGAAAGCGAAAAGCGGAATTTCGGCAAGACGAGTTGCGCAACAACCCATGATTTTGCATAAACCCACGTTTCTTCCGCCCCACACAAGCACGGATTTTTCCGTTTTTTCATGAGGATGCACATGGCACACAAGATTGCGGTCCTGGCCGGTGACGGTATCGGCCCGGAAGTGATGGCCGAGGCCATCAAGGTGCTGGACGCTGTTCAGCAGAAGTTCGGTTTTTCCCTGGAATACACCAGCGCCGATGTCGGCGGCATCGCCATCGACAACCATGGCGAGGCTCTGCCCGCATCGACCCTGAAGGTCTGCGAGGCTGCCGAGGCCATATTGTTCGGTTCGGTCGGCGGTCCCAAGTGGGAGACCCTGCCGCCCGCGCAGCAACCCGAGCGGGCCGCGCTGCTGCCGGTGCGCAAACATTTTGACCTGTTCTGCAACCTCCGTCCGGCCAAGGTGTTCAAGGCCCTGGCCGCCGCCTGTCCGCTGCGCGCCGATATCGTCGGCGACGGTTTCGATGTCCTCGTGGTGCGCGAGCTGACCTCGGGCATCTACTTCGGCCAGCCCAAGGGGCGCGAGGGCAGCGGCCCGGACGAGAAGGCCTGGGACACCAAGATCTACAAACGTTCCGAGATCGAGCGCATCGCCCGCATGGCCTTTGAGGCCGCCCGGGTACGCCGGAAAAAGGTGACCTCCGTGGACAAGGCCAATGTGCTCACCTGCATGGTTTTCTGGCGCGAGGTGGTCAAGGAAGTGGCCAAGGACTATCCGGATGTCGAGCTGAATCACATCTACATCGACAATGCCACCATGCAACTGGTCAAGGATCCGCACCAGTTCGACGTCATGCTCTGCGGCAACATGTTCGGCGACATCATCTCCGACGAGGCCGCCATGCTGACCGGTTCCATGGGCATGCTCGCCTCGGCCAGTCTCAACAGCTCCAAGTTCGGCCTGTTCGAACCGGCAGGCGGTTCCGCCCCGGACATCGCCGGCCAGGGCATTGCCAATCCGATCGCCCAGATCCTGTCCGCGGCCATGATGCTCAAATACAGCCTGGGGCAGGACAAGGCGGCCACGGCCATCGAGGCCGCGGTTTCGGCGATCCTGGAGCAGAAAATCATGACCAGCGACATCGCCACCCCGGGAGTAACCCCGGTTTCAACCAGTGCCATGGGAGACGCAATCGCCAGCGAAATTCTGGCCAACTGACATTCCACAGGGAGGGAAAGGCATGCCGAGAAGGAAAAACATCGTTCTGATCAGTACCCGTTCCGCCGTTGACATCACCGCCAAGGTGTCCAGGGAACTGGATGTGCCGGTGACCGAAATGATCACCCGCACCTTTGCCGACGGTGAAATCTACCATGCCTTTCCCCGCGATATCGCCGGCTGCGAGCTGGTGATCATCGCCAACACCCAGGACGATGCCTCGCACCAGGAACTGATCGACCTGATCACCGGGGCCCGGTTCTGGAATGCGCTCTCGGTCAACGTGGTCATTCCCTACCTGGGGTATTCGACCATGGAGCGGGCCAAGCCCGACTCCGGCGAGATTCCCAAGGGCATCACCCGCACCCGGCAGATTTTCCGCGCCCGGCCGGATTATGTGGCCTTTCTCGATCTCCATTCCGAGGCGGTGCTGCACGCCCATTCCGGCGAAATCCGCACCCGCCATCTCTGGAGCGAACGGCTGGCCGCGGAAAAGATCAGGGATCTGCAACTGGACAACATCGTGCTGGTATCCCCGGACTACGGCTTTTCCAAACGGGTGGCGCGGCTGGCGGGTTTGCTTGATTGCCCGCATACCGCCGCCAACAAGGACCGCTACGATGTCGACAAGACCATTGTCGGCCAGCTCTCCGGCGCGGTGCGCGGACGGACCGCGATCATCTGCGACGACATGATCCGTACCGGCGGATCCATGCTCCAGACCGTGGACCGCTGCTACCAGGCCGGGGCGGTGGGGGTCATGGTCATGGCCACCCATCTGGTGCTGGCGGGCAATGCCCGGGAGCGGTTTCTCGAAAAGGGGATCGGCTGCATCATAGGCGCCGACACCTATCCGGGCACGGCCAGCGATGACCTGCTGCAGGTGTATACCGTGGCCCCGGTCATTGCCGATGAACTCAAGGGCTATTTCCGCCTGCGGCAGGGTTGACGTTCTCGTAAAAAAAAGCGAAAACAAAATTCCGATCTTGGTAACAGACTGATTTAACGATACATAGCTTATCGGCTTCTGACTTTTTGCGAGGCCGTCAGGTTTCACTTATTTGAACACGAGCGGAAGGAAGATATGAAAAAGGTTGGTATTGTCGGCTGGCGCGGCATGGTCGGCTCCGTGCTCATGGAACGGATGCGGCAGGAAGGGGATTTTCAGGGCTACGAGCCCCGTTTTTTTTCGACCTCACAGGCCGGCCAGGCCGGGCCGGAGGTGAACGGCACGGTCTATGAGCTGCTCGACGGCCGCAATGCGGCCCTGCTCAACGAGATGGATATCATCGTCTCCTGCCAGGGCGGCAGCTACACCGCCGAGGTCCACCCGCAACTGCTGGCCAAGGGATGGCAGGGCTACTGGATCGATGCCGCCTCCAAGCTGCGGCTGGATACGGATTCGATCATTGTCCTCGATCCGGTCAACCGCAAGGTGATCGACCAGGGACTCGCCAAGGGCATCAAGAAATATATCGGCGGCAACTGTACCGTGTCGCTGATGCTGATGGCTTTGGGCGGGCTTTTTGAACAAGGATGGGTGGAGTGGATCACCAGCCAGACCTACCAGGCGGCCTCCGGCGCCGGGGCCAAGAACATGCGCGAACTGGTGGAACAGATGCGCCTGGTGGGGGAGAACGCGGAATACCTGCTGGATGATCCTTCCACGGCGATCCTGGAACTCGACCGCAACGTCATCGACACCCTCCGCAATCCGGCCTTCCCCACCGCCAACTTCGGGGCGCCGCTGGCCGGCAGCCTGATCCCCTGGATCGACTCGGCCATGGACAACGGCCAGACCCGTGAGGAATGGAAGGGCGTCACCGAGACCAACAAGATACTGGGGCTCACCCCCGGCCAGATCCCGGTGGACGGGTGCTGCGTGCGCATCGCTTCGATGCGCTGCCACAGCCAGGCCTTTACCATCAAACTGAAGCAGGATATCCCCCTGGCCGAGATCGAAGAGGCCATTGCCGGACACAACCAATGGGTGTATCTGGTGGAAAACACCAAGGAACAGACCCTGAAAGAGCTGACCCCGGCCCGGGTCACCGGCACCCTCGATATCCCGGTGGGCCGTCTGCGCAAGATGAACCTGGGGCCCGAATACCTGAGCGCCTTTTCCGTCGGCGACCAACTCCTCTGGGGAGCGGCCGAACCGGTGCGGCGGATGCTCAAGATTGCCTTGGAGTACATCGGGTAAGATTGTTTTTTCATAAAGAGGCCGAACAAAAAAAGCCGCACTCCCGGAAAGGAGCGCGGCTTTTTTTGTTCGGGTTGGCGCGATCGGCGGAACTACCTGGCCGTGCCGGAGGGCAACGGTGCGAATTCGATCGGTACCCACCCGTATTTCCCGTCGCCATCGTCGCGGACATGGCCGATACCGGGGAAGGGAAGGTGCATCCCGGCAACCAGGTCGCCGCTGGCAGCCATCTCCTGCAACAAGGCCT
>JBFWIP010000179.1:0-4610 GCA_050255935.1 Desulfobulbus sp. | reverse complement strand
GAATCGGCAGGCCGGGATACGGGTGGGCACCGGGGGCCACGGCCCGGCTCCGGAGCAGATGCCTCTGCGCCAGGCGGTTGATCCCTTCCACCCCGCTCGGCCCCTCGCGCAGGGCACAGAGAATACGGCCGCCGGCAAGGGCCCGGAGCGCGGCATCGGGCGAGTCGGCCGCAAAAAGCGGTTCGAGAACGGCGAGCAGTTGCTCCTGTATAAAGGATGTTTGATTCGGGATTGCGGTATCGAAAAAATCGACATCCACCCAGGTCGCGGCCAGCAGCCTGCGCACCGCCTCGGCATCACCGCTGTTGATTGCCCGGGACAGGGCACCGATGCCGGAACCCGGGGCAAAACGGCGGCTGGTTTGCAACAACACCAGGGAGTCGGCCAGGGGATCGCGGGTGTTCGCCACCTGCGGGAACGTTCCCCCCAAAAACGGCTGAAGGGTATTGGCCAGGGGTTCCGACCAACCGATGTCGCCGTGGCCGCAGAGATCACCAAAAAGATTGCCCGCCTCCACCGAGGCCAGCTGGTCGCGATCGCCGAGCATGACAATCCGGCAGCGCGGCGGCAGGGCTTCGAGCAGGGCGGCCATCAACTCCACATCGATCATCGAGGCCTCGTCCACCACCACCAAATCCAAGTGGAGCAGATTGGCGCGGTTGTGGCGGAAGCCCGGCCGGTTGCCCTGAAAGCCCAGCAGTCGGTGCAGGGTTCCGGCCTGAAGGGCAAAGAGTGCCTCCGGAACATCGGGCAGGTCCGTCCTGGCCAGCCGGATCGATTCCTGCAGCCGGAGCGCGGCCTTGCCGGTGGGAGCCACCAGGGCGATACGCAGTTTCGCCGGCGCCAGTCCGGTCAACAGGGCGAGAATGCGGGCCACGGTATAGGTCTTGCCGGTTCCGGGACCGCCGGAGATGATGACCAGGGCTTTGTACAGGGCCAGGACCGCCGCCGCCCGCTGCCAGTCAATCCCGGGCTGGTCGTTTCGGGGAAAGAGGCGATCGAGCAGGGGCAAGGCCCGGTCCGCATCCACGGGCAGGAGGTTTTCGGACCGGCCTCGAAGGGCGTGGGCAATACGCTCTTCGCAGGCGTGATAGCGGTAGAGGTAGAGCTTGTCGTCCCCATCAAGGATCAAGGGGGCAAAAACGCCTGGCCCGCCCACCACCTCCGAGTCCAGGAGTTGGGCCCGCAGGGCGGGGACATCCTCCCAGAAAGAGCCGTCCATTCCCCAATCGCGCAGAAACGCGCCCACGGCGGAAAGCGGCAAGCAGGTATGCCCCTGGCCGGCGGCCCAACTGGCGAGGGTCGCCGCCAGCGGCAGCACCGCACACCGATCCTGGTCAAGCCGGGCAAGCAAGCGGCCCGTCTGGAGGTCAATGGCGCGCACCGGGGGGAGCGCCGCCGATTCCGTGTAATCGATCATCATCGTTCCCCCCGGCAGCAGGCATCCAGGGCCTGGATCAATTCCGCCTTGGGCCGGAGGCTATAGACGCCTCCGGGCGCGGGGTGGTCCGGTCCCATAGCGCGAAGAAAAAGGTAGTGCACCCCGCCCAGGTGTTCGCCGTAGTGGTATCCGGGCAGGCGCGCCTGCAAAAACCGGTGCAGGGCCAGGGTATAGATCAGCATCTGCAAATGATACTGGTGACTCTCCATGCAGCCGGCCAGGGCCTCGGCGCCGTAGTCCGCAAGACGTGGCCCCAGATAGTTGGACTTGTAATCGACAATGAAATAACGCCCTTGGTGGCGGAAAACCAGATCGATAAATCCCTTCATCAATCCCTGCAGGCTGGGCACGGACAGGGCCGTTGCCCTCAATCCGGCCGATTCGAGCAAACCGTTGAAGCGGTGCATGTCCATCTGCTCCAGGGGAAAGAGGAAATTGAGCTCGGTGATCCGGTCCTGGCCGGACAGTTGCCCGAGGGCGCAGGCGCCGGGCAGTTGGACCGCGAGAATATCGTCGAGCCAGCGGCTAAGGGCCTCCTGCCAGCGGGGATCGATGCCGCCCTGCTCCAGGACCTCGGCAATCAGCTCGTGCTGGCTTCCCGCGGGCCGGTTGAAATCCAGACGTTCGAGCAGACTGTGGAGGCAGGTTCCGGCCTCCGGTCCCCGGGGAAAGGCAAGGGGTGAGCGGAAATCCTCCGCCGGCGGCGCCAGCAGGGCACGGGGTTCCTCCCGCTCGGTTGCATCGATCGGCACCGGACCCGCGCTGCTCAACCGGGAATAACTGGTCATGGTCCAACCGGGAAGGATGCGGCCGCTGAAGCGGAGAGGGGCGAGCGCCACCCCCTTTTCCTGTTGCGGAAGCCGGGTCCGGGGAAAATCGGAGGGGCAGGAATGCAGGGCCAAGAGTTGCGCCGAAACGTTCAGCCGGTCGAGATCTTCGCGCATGGCTGCCCCGTTTTGCGGACAACGCCCCTGGTGGAGCAGATGGGCCAGCCCGGTCCACTCCAAACCGCTGACCAGGCCCCAGCACAGGAAACAACAGGATTTGGCCCGGGTCACGGCCACATAGAGCAGCCGCAGTTCCTCGGCCAGACGTTCCTCCTCGGCCAGGCGGCGATGTTCCGGCTGATCACTGCCCCAATCGATGGTCAGCTGGCAGGTGTCGCGCCGATGAAACTGGAGCGGTTCGTCCTTGGGCAACGGCCGGCCGTGCCAGAGAAAGGGCAGGAAGACCACCGGGAACTCCAAGCCCTTGGCCCGGTGGATGGTGACGATGCGGATCAACCGCTCATCGTTTTCCAGACGGATCAGTTGCGCCTCGCTTTTTACATCCGGATTGTCGAGCTGGCGCCTGAACCAGCGCAGCAGGGCCGCGGCCCCGTGTTCTCCGGCAGGGCTTTCCTGAAGCAACTCCGCCAGGTGGAGGTAATTGGTCAGGCTGCGTTCTCCACCGATCCGGCCGGTCAGCCTCCCGGTCACCCCTTCCCGGACCAGCAGGTGCTGGAACATGGCCATGAACCCCTGCTCCCGCCAGAGCTGCCGGTACTGCTGCAGTTCGGCCAAAAGCGCCCCCCAGGCCTGTTCATCCTCGTGCAGGGCATGGATGGTTTCCGCGCTGCAGCCAAAAAGTTCCGTTGCCAAACAGGTACGGATGCGCCCGGTATCACTGCAATCCACCAGTCCGCTCAACACCTGGAGCAGTTGCCCGGCCTCGCTGCTTTCAAAAACCGAACTCTGCCCGAGATAAAGCGAGTTGATGCCGCGCAGGCGCAGTCCGGCCTGCATGGCCTCGGCCTCGCGGTGGGTCCGCACGAGGATGGCGATATCAGCGCTCTCCAGGGGCCGCCCGTCGATGGTGGCCTCCCCCCGGGCTCCCGCCTCGAGCAAGCGGACAATCCGGTCGGCGCAGAACAGGACCGCCGCCTCCCCTGCCCGTTCCTTGCTGATGGTCGCCCGCCCGCTCTTCCATAAACAGTCGTGATCGAGGAGGAGGCCGGTCATCGGCGGGAGAGGCCGGTCATGGAGGAGCAGGGGCGCCGCCCTCCCGTCCGCGGCGGAGACCGGCTGGAAGCCGATGGCCTCGCGGAAGACAAAGGCATCCTCCCGCAGGCCGAACAGGGTGTTGACCGCCTGGACCATGGCCGGGGTCGAGCGGTGGTTGACGGTCATGGTGTAGCGGCAGGCGGCTTCGGTTCGCTGCCGGGCAAGCATATAGGTGAAGATGTCGGCCCCGCGAAAGGAGTAGATCGCCTGCTTGGGATCGCCGATCAAGCACAGGGTGGTTGTTTTGTCGTGATAAAGACGGGAAAACAACCGGTACTGCACCGGATCGGTATCCTGGAATTCATCCACCAGGGCCACGGGATAGCGGCTGCGCAGACGGGCGGCCAAACGCACGCCGCTCACGGGACGGGCAAGGGCCGTATCCAGTTGGGCGAGCAGATCATCAAAGGCCATCAACCCAAGGCGCTCTTTGCGGCGGGTAAGCCCGCTGCGAAGCGAGGCGCGGGCCTGGGCAAGGACCAGGAACTTGCGCCCCTGGACAAACTGTTGATGGAGATGAAAAAAACGCTCAAAGGCATGGAACAGGGGGTGATCGGGCGGGTCATCGCATTTCTTCTTGAGTTTCCCCGCCATCACCGACCAGGCCAGTTTCTCCACGCCTTTGTCCAGGGACCAGGGCATTGCCGGCACGTGGGACCACGCCTCCATGGCCTGGCACAGTTCCGGGACCCGGTCACTGAGGCGATAGTCCTGCTGGTTTCGCTTGAGGCAAGCATTGTTGTTGAGGATGTGCTCGACGGTTGCCCGGTCTTCCCGCAGAATTTGCTGTACCTCGGCAAAGGCGTCCCGGGCCTGTCCTTCCAGGGATTCCACGGACTCGGCGTCCACCTCGGGCAGCAGGCGGCATTCGGCGGTGGCGGCCCGGCCCAGGGCCTTGAGCAGCCCTTGGGGATCGCCCCAGGTTTCCAGGGCCCAGACAGCCTCCGCGTCGCTTGCCCCATAGAACCGGTTGCGCCAGAAATCCTCCATGATCTCCCGCTGCAGGGCCAGGTCATCGTCCATCAGTTCCACCGCAAAGGAGGTGGCGGATTCAAAGGCATGCTCCTGGAGGACCCGCTGGCAGAACCCGTGAATGGTATGGATCGCCGCCTCGTCCATGCGCACCA
>JBFWIP010000178.1:0-4615 GCA_050255935.1 Desulfobulbus sp. | reverse complement strand
AATTTTTGAAGGCACCTGACGCCTACGGGAAACTCGGGGCACGGATGCCCAAGGGGATTTTGCTGGTTGGCCCTCCGGGGACGGGCAAAACTCTGTTGGCACGAGCCGTGGCCGGTGAGGCCGGGGTTCCGTTTTTCTCCATCAGCGGTTCCGAGTTTGTGGAGATGTTCGTCGGCGTGGGCGCTGCCCGGGTCCGTGATCTTTTTGAACAGGCGCGCAAATCGGCGCCGGCGATTATTTTCATCGATGAACTGGACGCCTTGGGGCGTGCCCGCTCCGCCGCCGGCCTGGGGGGCAACGACGAGCGGGAACAGACCCTGAACCAGCTTCTGGTCGAACTCGACGGCTTCGATCCCACCAGCGGCCTGGTGCTTTTGGCGGCCACCAACCGGCCGGAGGTCCTGGATCCGGCGCTGCTCCGTGCCGGACGTTTTGACCGTCAGGTGCTGGTGGACCGGCCGGATAAACAGGGGCGAATCGCCATTCTCAAGGTGCACATGAAGAAGGTGCAGTTGGGCGGCGATGTCGATGCTTCCCAGGTGGCGGATCTGACCACCGGCTTTTCCGGAGCCGATTTGGCTAACCTGGTCAATGAGGCCGCCCTGTTGGCGACCCGCCGCCAGGCAACGGAAGTCTGCATGGAGGATTTTACCCAGGCCATCGAGCGCATTATCGCCGGCCTGGAGAAGAAAAACCGGTTGCTCAATCCACGCGAACGGGAGATCGTGGCCCACCACGAGGTCGGCCATGCCCTGACGGCGCTGGTCCTTCCCGGCAGTGATCCGGTCTACAAGATTTCCATCATCCCCCGGGGGATCGGGGCGCTCGGCTATACCCTGCAGCGGCCCACCGAGGATCGTTTCCTCATGACCAAGGAGGAACTGGAAAATAAAATTTCCGTTCTTTTAGGGGGCAGGGCCGCAGAAAAATTGGTGTATGGGCACCTGTCCACCGGTGCTTCCGATGATATCGCCAGAGCGACCGACATTGCCCGCAACATGGTCACCCGCTATGGCATGGATCCAACGATTGGTTCCGTGGTCTACGAGGAAAAACAACAGAGTTTTCTCAATCAGCAACAGGGCCATGGCATCAACGGGTGCCAGATCAGCGATTCAACCGCGCAACAGATCGATGCCTCGGTCCGCAAAATTATCGATGACACCTTTGCCAAGACCTACGGCATTCTGGAAACCAACCGCGCCGTCCTCGAACGGTGTGCCAAGGTGTTGTTGGAGAAAGAAACGCTGCTTGAAAAGGAACTGGTCGAATTGACCGCAGATCTGCAGCGATAACTCCGGGGGGGAACCGGAATCTGCTTTCAGGTCTCCGGAGCATGACGTGACCGATCATGGGGTTTCTTCACGTTAAGCTCACGGATGGAGCCGTTCTTTCCCGATCCGGGAAAAGACGAGCGATCCGTCTTGAGGATGGCGGTAACGGATGGTCCCTTCGAGCTGGTTGAGCTCAACGGGTTGGGCGAACTGCATGTTCACTACGAACTGGCCCGGACGCGGACGTTTGAACAGCCATTTGACACTCGACCCTCCCGGGTTGCCCCCCATGGGAGGCGGGCTGGCTGCAATCAGCGACAAGCCACTGTCCATGGTCTGGAGGACGATAAAGGCTGCCGGCGCGGGGCGTTGTACGGTGATCTGCAGCACGACGGTGTTGTCCTGGCCCGGAACATAGCGGCCAATCACCTCGGAACCGGCCAGGGCGGGCAGGGCGGTCAGCATGAGGGACCCCAGAATGAGCACAAGGCGAATCATGTCCTACTCCTTGCCCGTTTCGGGGGCCGGATCAAAGGTCAGGGTCCGTTTGTTCCAGGTGTACTTCCCGGCAAGCCAGAGTTCTTCCAGGGCGGAAAAGTTGATCGAGGGATCACCGGGCAGGGAATAGGTCTCGTAGGCTCCGAGGATCTCATCATCGCTGATCACATGGTCCTGATTCGTATCCGCCCAATGATAGGGACTGATTTCTATCTGCGCAGTCCCGCCGATCTTGTCCCCGATCAGTTGCCCTTCCCGGGTGATGAGGTCGCCGGAAAAGGTGATGGTTTCCTCCGGTTTGGCCTTTTTCCCCGGTGTGACCAGGTAGAGAAATGCGGCCCTGCCGTTTTCCAGCCGGCCGATCCAGCGCGGATTCTTGCCGAATTGTTTGGGCTTTCCCCCCTCCATGGCTCCAAAGGCCTCCACGTCGCCCTCCATTTCATCACGAACGAGCAGGCTGCTGTGTGACTCCACCGGTCCGCGTATTTTGATCAGGACCGGAAACGAGAGGTTGGGTGCGGTCTGTTTGGGCATGATCCGGGTCGCCTGCAGGCCCGATTGATTGATCCAGAGGTACAACCCGGCTACTCCGCCCCCCAGGACAAGCATTCCCGGAAGCAGCAGGAAAAGGAGCTTCCGCCTGAACAGGATAGGAAAAAACGATGGCTTGTCCTTGGGAATGTCCGTTTCGTCCGTCGAATCGGCGGAATCGATGGGGTCGTTTTCCCCGCAGGCATCCAGTAATTCTTCGAGTGGGATTTCCAGCGCTTCAGCCAGCTTTTTGGCATTGTCCGGCTTGATGGAGGGATAGCGCCGATTCTCCCAACGGGAAATCGTATCCGTGGTCACCCCGACGACCGTAGCCAGATAGAGTTGGGTGAGCCCCTTCTGTTCTCTGGCCATGCGGATTTTATCGCCGTTGATGCCAACGCTGCTGCTGCTGCTGCTCATTGGTTGGTGCACGGTACCTGACTGTGAACGAATCGTCCGGGTTGCTTCTGCATGCAGTGCAGAAAAATTCTATATTTATTTCGCGAAAATTCCATTATACGCGAATTGTCCGCGAATTGCCATGATGAGGGATTCCGCCCTCCTGCCAGAGTCGCAACAGGCAAAAAAAGGGGTGCCATGAAAGGGCACCCCTTGTTGCAATGAAGCGGAACGGATTGTTGCTCAATATTTACAGAGGTAGTTGTCAATCTCCCAGTCGGTGACGGCGGTACGGTACGAATCCCACTCTTTTTCCTTGCCCTCGAGATATTTCTCCAGGATGTGTTCACCCAGGGCTTCCTTGGCAATCGGATTGACCTTGAGTTCCTTGAGCGCCTCCTGCAGATTGGCCGGGAGGCTGGCGATACCGGCCTCAACCTTCTCGGCTGCACTCATTTCGAAGATATCCACATTGGTCGCCGGCGGGGTGGGCAGGTTGTTTTTGACCCCGTCAAGACCGGAACAGAGCATCATGGCGAAAGCCAGGTAGGGGTTGCAGGTGGGATCGGGGCAGCGCACCTCGGTCCGGGTGCCCATGCCGCGGGAGGCCGGGATACGGATCAGGGCGGAGCGGTTGGAGGCGGACCAGGCAATATAGACCGGCGCCTCGTACCCGGCCACCAGACGTTTGTAGGAGTTGACCAGCGGATTGGTGACCGCCGCAAAACCGCGGGCATTTTTCATGATACCGGCAATGTATTTGTAGGCGATTTCGCTCAACTGCAGGGCGTCTTTCTCGTCATAGAAAGCGTTGGTGCCGTCCAGGTTGAACAGCGATTGGTTGGTATGCATGCCGGAACCGTTGATGCCGAAGATCGGCTTCGGCATGAAGGTGGCGGCAAGACCGAATTCCGCGGCGATGGAACGGACCACCCATTTGTAGGTGATGGTGTTGTCGGCGGCGGTGACCGCGTCGGCATATTTGAAGTTGATCTCATGCTGCCCCTCGGCGACCTCGTGGTGGGAGGCCTCGATCTCGAAGCCCATCTCTTCCAGGGTTTCGATGATGGTGCGGCGGCATTCGATGCCACCGTCATCGGGTTCAACGTCAAAGTAGCCGGTCACGTCATCGGTGATGGTGGTGGGACGGCCTTCTTCGTCACGGCGGAAGAGGAAGAATTCGCATTCGGTCCCCACGTTCATGGTATAGCCGAGTTTTTTGGCCTCTTCCACGACCCGTTTGAGGTTGCCGCGGGGGCAGCCGACAAAAGGGGTTCCGTCGGGTTTGTAAATATCGCAGATGATACGGGCGGCGTTGCTGCCGTCTTTTTCACGCCAGGGCAGAACGACAAAGGTATTGTAATCCGGCTTGAGATACATATCGGATTCGTTGATGCGGACAAACCCTTCGATCGAGGAACCATCAAACATGATTTTGCCGTCCAGCGCCTTTTCAATCTGGCTGCGCGGAATGGCAATATTCTTCATCATGCCGAAGATGTCGACAAACTGCATCCGGAAAAAGTTAACGTTTTTCTCCTTTATAATTTTCAGTATTTCGTCACGTGTCATAATTCATCTCCTCCTCATCTTTGGTGGATTCTGATTGACCAACCAACAGCCTCTCGTGCTTTCAGGGCGGGCAAATCGGTTGGATATGCAGGGGTTTCATCGGGCAACCCATCAACAATGACTTTAGGGTGTCTTGAATAATTAGATTTTTCAATCAAGATCAAGGCATGCGAAAAATTTTACCGCAAACATATGGTTGATATTCCAAGGATAAAATTTAGTACCTTACCCCTGAAAGTCTGACATAAAATAGAAGAAAATCAGGCGGCCATTTTCAATAAATTCTCGGTAGATGCAGCCAGGAATGCATTCAACATATTGGTTAATTTCACTCCCTTGGT
>JBFWIP010000177.1:0-4690 GCA_050255935.1 Desulfobulbus sp. | reverse complement strand
GCCTCACTGATTCGGGATGAGCGACAGCCTGCCGGAAACGATTATGAGGTCGACGTCCTCGGGATGCACTGCGCCAGCTGTGTTGCCCGGGTCGAGCAGGCTATCCTGGGGGTTCCCGGGGTGACCGGTGCCTCGGTGAACCTGATCGAGAAGATGGCCCGGGTGGAAGGCGGCGATCCGGACCAGGTGGTCCGGACGATCGTTGATCAGGGGTATGGGGCCTCGCTGCGTCAGCCGCAGACGGGAGAAGCCTTTTACCTGCGGCTGCAGCCCTGGCCGGACGATGCGGATCTGGAGCAGATCCGGGAAATCCTCCTGGCCCAGGATGCGTCCGCCGAAATGGTGGTGGAACCGGAACGGCTGCGGATCCGCACCTCCCAGCATCCGGCGGATGTACTGCTCAGGCTTGCCGACATCGGCTCCCAGGCCACCCTGGAGGAAACCTCCATTGATCCGGGGCTGAGCCAGGCCGAGGAAACCAAGCGGGAGATCCGCCGCTCCTGGCAGCGGGCCGTGCTTGCGGCCGTGGTCGGATTCGGGATCATGGCCGGACACATGGGCGGCTTTTTCCCCCACCTGCATCAAAACCGCCTGTTCTGGGCGATCCTTGCCCTGGTGTGCCTGGGAACCATGATCTTCAGCGGCCGCAATTACTTCATCGGCGCCTGGAAGCAGGCCCGGCATGGGGCGGCCAACATGGATACCCTGGTGGCCATGGGCACCGGCGCGGCCTGGCTCTCCTCCGTGCTGGTGATTGCCAAGCCGGATTTCATCCCCGGCGCGGCGGACCATCTCTATCTCGATGCCTCGGTGATGATCCTCGCCTTTCTCCAACTCGGCCACGCCCTGGAAACCCGGGCCAAACGGACCACCAGCGAGGCTGTCGGCGCCTTGGTGGGATTGCGTGCCCGCACCGCCTCGGTGATTCGTTCCGGCTCTTCGGTGGAAATTCCGGTTTCCCTGCTGCGTTTGGGGGATCGGGTGCGGGTCAAACCCGGGGAGAAGGTGCCCATTGACGGCGAGATCGTCGAAGGCCGAACCACCATCGACGAATCCATGCTCACCGGTGAACCCCTGGCCGTTGCCCGCGAGTTGGGCGACCCGGTCACCGGCGGCACCATGAACCGTTCCGGTGTTTTTGTCCTGAGGGTGACACGACTCGGCGAGGATACCACCCTGGCGCGCATCATCCGCATGGTCAGGGCCGCGCAGATGAGCAAGCCGCCCATTGGCCGCCTGGTGGATAAAATTGCCGGTGTCTTTGTGCCGGTGGTGATCTCGATTAGCCTGCTCACCTTTTTTGCCTGGTGGGGATGGGCGACAATCCTGCCCCTGGCCCATGGACTGACCGCTGCCATTGCCGTCCTGGTGATTGCCTGTCCCTGCGCCCTGGGATTGGCGACCCCGATCGCGATCATGGTCGGTACCAGCCGCGCGGCCCAGTGCAACGTGCTCATCCGCAACAGCGACGCCCTCCAGACCGCCTCCACCCTGACCCATGTGGTGGTCGACAAGACCGGTACCCTCACCGAGGGGCGTCCGGCCGTGACCGGTCTGTTCCCGGTTCCGGGTGTCGGTGACGAGGAACTGCTCCAGTGGGCAGCCAGTCTGGAGAGCGGTTCCGAACATCCCCTGGCCGAGGCGGTGCTGACCGCCCAGCTCGAACGGAGCGGTACGCTCTTGAAGCCCGTGAATTTCAGCGCGGTCCCCGGGCGGGGGGTGGAGGCGGAATTTGCGGGGCAGCGCTATTTGCTCGGGAACCACCATTTCCTCAAGGAACAAGGATGCACCCTGCCCGAAACCCTGCTTGCCGAGGCCGACCGGGCCGCGAGTCTGGGCGGCACCCCGGTCTGGCTTGGCCGAACAGGGGAGGTGCTTGGTTTGCTGATTCTTGAAGATCCCCTGCGTCCTGATTCGGCGGCGGCGATCCAGGCCCTGCAGCGCCAAAATATTACGGTGGTCATGTGCAGCGGCGATACGGCGGCTACCGCCACCGCGGTTGCCCACAGGGTCGGGATTGGCGAAGTCCACAGCGAGATCCTGCCCGAGGAGAAGCTGGAGGTCATTCAGCACCTGCAGCAGCAGGGCTTTCGTGTCGGCATGGTCGGTGACGGGGTCAACGACGCCCCGGCCCTGGCCCAGGCCGATACCGGTTTTGCCCTGGGTAGCGGTACCGATGTGGCGATCGAGAACGCCGATATCACCCTCACCGGCGACTCGTTGATGCTGGTTGCCGATGCCATCGCCATCTCCACCGCCACGATTCGCAATATCCGCCAGAATCTCTTTGGCGCCTTTATCTACAACGTGATCGGTATCCCGCTGGCAGCGGGACTGTTCTACCCCCTGACCGGCTGGCAGTTGGAGCCGATGTTTGCCAGTGCCGCCATGGCGCTTTCCTCGGTGACGGTCGTCACCAACGCCAATCGGCTGCGCTTTTTCCGTCCCTGATCTTTTTGGATCTCTCCCCATGTTCCTCCATCAATTGCGTACTCTGGTCATGGCCCTTTTCCAGGAACTGGATGCCCGCACGGCCCAGTTCCGCACCGTTTCCGGACTGCAGTGCCCCGGCGGTTGCGGTTCCTGCTGCCTCTCCGACAAGGTCGAGGCAACGGTGCTCGAGCTGTTGCCCCTGGCGATCAGCCTCATGGGCTCGGAAGCCGGTGACCGGCTGCTCGACCGGCTCTCCCAACCCGGGCTGGCGGCCCATTGCGTGCTGTACGATCCCGAAGGTCGGGAGGGGCATTGCGGCGCCTACCCCCTGCGTGGCGTGGTCTGCCGTCTGTTCGGTTTTGCCGGCAATCTCGACCGGAATCGTGAGCCGCGGCTGGCGGCCTGCAAGGTGATGCGGGCGGCCGATTCGGCAATGGTCTCCAGGGCCGAGGCCCTGATCGCCCTCGAGCCCAGCCTGTTGCCCATTTTCAGCGAGGCCGGAATCCGGCTCAGCGCCATGGACCCGGGATTGGGGGCGCGTCGGCTGCCGATCAACGAGGCCCTTCGCGAGGCCATGGCCAAGGTCGAGGTGATGCGCCTCTATACCGGCACGGTCAACCTGAATGCGGAGGAGGGGCGAGAGGAAACACCCCTATTTGAAGACGGTGTCGAGGCCCATGGCCCTTTTCCGGGCGAATTTGGGAATCAGACCGGGACGGGAGGCGTGCAGTAGGCGGTAGGTCACGGCGAGGAGACGCAGGAGCAGGAGACGGTCGATGATCCGGTAGCCCCGCTGCCGGCGCAGCAGGAGTGCAAGCAGCCAGCCGAGGTAACGCCTCCGCAGGCGAAAGGGCTTGAAGCTGAGTTTGACCTTGTAGCGGGAACGGCTGCCGGGCGGGTACCGCTTTTTGTAGTCCTTCCTGGCCGACTTGAGCCGGGTCTTCAGTTCGTCGGAATAGGGAAGGAAATAGTACTCCCGGGCCAGGGCCAGGAGGGTGAAGGTCTCGGCCATGAAGTCGATGTCCGCCACCGGTAGTCCCGCCTCATCGGCCAGCATCCGCATCCGGCCTATTTCCTCCAGGGCGGCCTGGGCCTGGCTGAGGCAGGCTTCGCTGTCGCCGACGAAATGGCGCATCAGTTTGCGCATCGAATGGTTGATGAAGATCGTGTTCCAATAGACCGAGAGCAACGGCGGGATGCGCACCCGCCGGAAAAAGAGCTGTTCTTGGGCGTACTCCGGGATGTAGAGCAGTTCCTTGACCGCTGATTCGGAGAGGCGGAGCAGTTCCCATACCGCCTCGACCTTCTCTATTCCCTGTTGCCGGCAGTAGCGTTCCACCGCCTCCCCGGCGCTTGACCGGCGGGCAAAGATATCCAGGGTCACGAAGGCGTTGATCTCGGTCCACAGGGCCTGGTCGTCAAGAAAGGCCAGCCGCCTGAAGGGTACCCATCCACCGGTCTGGCACCACACCGAAATGCCGACCACGTTTTCCGCCTGCTGCAACTGGCGGGCATAGTTTTCGTAATCCCCTCCGATAAACGACGGATATTCCCCGCACCCCTCGTACTCGCGCCGTGCCTGCAATTCGATGATCTTCTGCACCCTGGTGGTGAAGAACAGGGGATTGAGCGGCAGGTAGCGGAAGAAATCCGATTCCCCATATTTCATCGACAGGATAAGGGCCGGGCTATCGATGCCCTCCAGGCTGCGCGCCAGGGTCTTGCGGTGCCAGATGCAATCGCCCACAGGGTAGGCGCCCACGGTCCAGGTGCGCAGGATCAGGCGGCGCCCGCGCCGCTCGAAGACGGGTAGGAGTGCTTCCAGGAGCCGGTTGAGCTGTTTCGGGGTACGGATATGCAGTTCGCTGTGAAAGCAGTCCTTGACATCCCGGCCGTCGCTTTCGCCGATACGCAGGATCACTCCGGCGACTTGGGGGAAATCCTGGAGCAGGCCATCGAGCAATTCGGAGAGAAAGCCATTGATGCGCCGCTCGTCGCCTTGGAGCCTGGCCTTGAGCCCGGGTGTCAGGGTGAGCACGTCCATGGTCAGGTAGATGGACAGCCCGTTCTGCTCCAGGATGGCGAACAATTGTCGGAATTCCCCCCGGTAGGTCGCGATCAGGGCGCGAATTTCCGGTTCGTACCAGGGGTGGTCGGCCAGATGGGCCACATCATCCAAGCTGACCGCATTGTAGCCGATCTCCCCCACCCGCACGGCGAAGGTATGCAGATCTTCGGCTATGTGGTCGAATCGTTG
>JBFWIP010000176.1:0-4767 GCA_050255935.1 Desulfobulbus sp. | reverse complement strand
TGAAAGATCGGCCTCTCTCAGGGCGGCGGTCATCCTGCCGACATATTCCTCCCTGGGTTCTCCCTCGCACACCGTCGGGTCGATATACACCATGGCCTCGATCTCCTTGCCCTCATGGCAAACAGCCAATGTTTTCTTGAAATAACAGCCCGCAGCAACGCCCTCATATTCGTCAAGAGCGGCTTCGTCGGCAGTGGAAATTTCATACAAAACCCCTTCGACTACTTCCTGCTCCGCACAAATGATATTGGCGTAGCCGCGGGTGGTGATGATCCACCTGTACCCGCGCAGTTGTGCCCTGCCGATTTTTCTGCATTCCGGGCACCGCCGGCGCATTTGCACGCTGAACATGTTGGAACCGTAGGCAAAATAATATTTCATAGCATTTGATCGAATGTGCGCTGGTTTTCATGCGTGTCTCTTCTCTGTTCCGGATGCAGATACCTTTGGCCGTAATGCTCGATAATCGTACCTTGCTCAAAGAGAAGAAACAGGCCGGGATCGATCTCCCCACGGCGGCACATGGAATGCATGACCGCCAAGGCTTCAGACGCACTCATCGGTGCTTTATACGGCCGATCGGCGGCGGTCAGTGCCTCGAAGATATCGGCAATGGCCAGAATCCGCGCAGGCACCGACATTTCCCTGCCGGTGAGCCCGCGCGGGTAACCCGTGCCGTTGCACTTTTCATGGTGGCAGCAGGCATATTCGGGCACTCGTGCCAAATGTTCCGGAAAGGGAAGTTGCTCAAGCATGTGGATGGTCTGGATGATATGATCCTGGACGGCAAACCGCTCCTCTTCGGTCAGGGTGCCCTGCCCGACCAATAAGTTATGCAATTCACCATGGTTGAACCGCACCGGCGGTCGGCACAGATTGAACCGTTGCGGTGGTGCATCATGGTTGTTGTCCGGATCGAACGGGATCAGATGTTCAGGCCTGTCCGCCAGGAGCTGTCTCGATTGCCCGGGTTGCCAAGCGCCTGAATAGCGAACCGATTCCTCCTCCGAGAGTCCCAGCCGCTCGTTGAAGTAGGCAGTCCAGGGGGTGGCTGCCAGAGTGATGAGCCGGTCCCTGTCGCTCTGATCAAGCGAGGCGCTCCCTGCATTGCAGCGGGCGACAAAGGCAAAATCGTCTTCCAATTGCCGGTACACGGTTTCCAGTGCGGGACTCCGCTCCCCGCCGGCCGGCCGGTCGCCCGCCATGGTCCGGAGATGCTGGATTTCCCGGTCACGGCGGAGAATCTCAAATCGCATCCTGATTTCATGGATCCGGTTGTACCGGGTTTCCAGCTTGGTCGCCTTGTTGACCACGAAATCCGGCGTGGTCAGTTTGCCGCAATCATGCAGCCATGCCGCGATTTCAAATTCCCGCCAGGCGTCGTCACCCTCCAAACGAAAAGAGGCCAGCGGCCCGCTGGTCGCCTCATGGGCCGCTTTGGCAAGGAGCAGGGCCAACTCGGGAACCCGTGAGCAGTGACGGCCGGTGTGGGGCGACTTGGCATCGATGGCACCGGCAATGACCTTGATGAAGCTGTCCATCAGCCGCTGTTGGGCTTCAATGAGATTTTGATTGTCCATGGCTATGGCTGCCTGGGCCGCCAGCACCTCGAGAAATGGAAAAAGGCCGCTGTCGAAGGCGTCATTGCCGCCAGTTGCCTCACCAGGGGGCTTGACCATCTGGAGCAGACCGACCACCTTCTCGTGGCCGGTCTTCAACGGAACGAACAAGACCGTGGCAAAAGGGCCGAATGTCTCGGCCGATGCAGCAGGGGGCCCGGCTCCCTGGTATCCGCTCACCGAAGTGATCGTCCCGGTGTCGATGGCCTTTTTCGCCATGGCCAGGAGGAGATCGCCCTGTTCTTCCTGAAGGGTGAAAACCGTCTTGTGAAGAGAAGCGTCCGACAGCCGTGTCAATCCAACCCCGCGACTTGCCCGTTGCATCCGCACGGCCTGCAAATCGCCCCTTTCATCGGCACGATAGAGGAACCCGCCGTCGGCTTTGGCCAGATGGCGGGCAGCATCAAAGGTGAGATCGATGAGCTTTTGATCGTCCGGTTCACCGGACAAGGCAATACCGGTATCCACCAGGTATTGAAGATGCCCCTGGGTGACCAGCAGATCTTCGGTCTTTTGCCTGATGGTCGACCGCATCAGCGTAAACGATTGAATCAGGGTGTGAATTTCCAGAAATACCGATTCAATCCGTTCCCGCTCGGAAAAATCGAACAACTGCACCCGCTTCGCGGACTTGGCCAGAAGCGAAAGGGCATGCGACACCCGCGTGGCCATGATGAGGCCGATGAGCACAGCAAGGGCCATGACAATCGTTGAAGCGATCAGAACATGCCGCCTGATCAGGAAAAAAGTGGCGGTAAAATCACTGGCCGGGGCGGTTACAGCGACCAGGAGGTGCAGACCCGGGCGGTCGATGGGGGTCAGGCGGACAATGTGGGGGACATCATCCACTTGAAGGGTGATATTCCCGCGAAAAGCCGTTTCGCCGTCTTGTTGGAAAACGCGCCAAATCTCCCTGCCCTCGGCACGAGTGGACTTGGCCAGGGGCATGAACCACATCTCTTCCTCGTTGCCGTGGCGGATAACCGAAACCGAGGGTTCACGGGGATGCGCGAGCAACGATCCCCCGTGATCAAAGATAAAAGCGTATCCGAAGCGGGAGACCTTCTGGTCCCATAAAAAGTCGGTGAGGTATGCCAGGGTGGTGTCGGCGCCGAACAGGATTTGGCCGTTCGCCGCTCTTTTGGTGCAGGTAATACCGACCAAAGGCTCACTTCCAAAAAGATAGGGCCCAGTGAAAGAGGTGAGGCCATTGTCCTGAAACGGCTTCTGCCAGGGACGAACGGGCACGGCCTGCCGGTTTCCGGAAGACGATTTGGCTATTTCCCGCAACGCGGCATCAAAATTGGTTTCCGCCTGCAGCCGTCCGGTTCGATCCCACACCCGCACCACATAGGCGGCCTGCTCGTCGGCCCCATACCACTCGCGCAACGCGGGGATGCCTCGAATGTTCACCACCCGCACGAGTGTACCCGCCTGGTCCTCCCGGAAAAGGGCGTGCAGCCGGCTATTTTGTTTGAGCGCGTTGATCATATAGGGCAACAACGGCCCCTGGAGCACATCCGCAGACAGCGGGGCCGCATTCGCCAGGAATGCCCCGGTTTCAGTGGCCGATTCAGCCGAATCGAGCAGATTGTTCACTTTTTCAACCAAATGGCCGGAGATTTCCCGAAAGAGTTGATCCGAGGATTGCTCTGCGGCCCGATCGAGGGTGCTTTGCGCGATCAGGAGAAACGCGGCGGACAAGGAGAGCGTCAGGAGGATCATCAGTGTGGCAAGACTGATACGAAACGACCACTTCTTTCCGTTAAAAATGAGCATACATGGAGCGGTTCGGGGACGGGATTCCTGCAAACGGCAGGGCTGGACCGTGGGGGTTGGAGCCGGCGACCGGTATTCGATTGCACTGCATCGCGGGTGCTCCCCACGCCAAAAACAAAGGAGGACAACCTGTGTATTAATCGGGGAAATCGATGAAAGTCAAAGTCAATTCAGCACGAAAATACAACAATAAAGCAATCGTAACCAAATCCTGTCCAAACATTAACGGAAGAGGCGGGACCGGTCTTCCCGGGCAACAATGCTCCCCTCGGCAACACCCGTTCCCCCAAAAAGAATATTGACTTTCAAACAAGACCGTCTAAACAAAGCCTGTTTTCAGGCGTACGCCGCAACAACAAAAAATATCGTCATTCCCGTAATTTTTCGTTTGCCGGGAAGGATAACTGTCGTTTTGAGTGATCATGATGCCCAACCAGCAAAAACAAACGCGGCCCTCCGGATGGACCCTGGTCTATTTCAGCGTCACCTCCAACGAAATCCCCAACCTCAGCCGGGCGGTCCACCGCTTCAACACCGAGGTCGGCCCGCTCAAGGTGATTGCCCGCACACGCACCCAGCTTGAGCAGGACGCGGATCACCAGGACCGTTTTCTCCGGGCAGCCCTGGCCGCGGATGTCGTTCTCCTCACCCTCATGGCGGGCAGCCAATCCTTCCCCGCCTGGGAAAGATTGCTCGCCGCCTTGCAGGAAGCGCGGCAACAGGGGCGGCCGGTCCCCTACCTGCATATCCAGCCTACCGGCAGCAGTCCGGCGGTGCTCGCCCTGGTGGAGGCCCATGCCGACAGTTTCGCCCAGGGCCAATGGCAAGCCCTCAATCAATACCATCGCCACGGCGGGGTGGACAATCTGCTGCGGATGCTGATCAGCCTATACAACCATTGTTGTGCGGCCAACCTGCCCTGCAGCCCGCCCACTCCCCTGCCCTTTGACGGCATCTACCATCCGGACCTGGACGAAATCCCGGAGCCGGCCGCCTATCAAGGGCGCCTCGATCCGCGCAAGCCGACCATCGGCATCTGGTTTTATCAGAACTTCTGGGCCACCGGCAACCGCGCCCATATCGACGCCCTGATCCGCGAAATCGAAGCCAGGGGCGCCAATGTGCTGTGCGTGTTTCACATGCGGTTCAAGGACCGGCTGCTGGGCAACGGCGGCCCCGAAGAGGTCGTCGAGCGCTATTTCATGCACCAGGGCAAACCGTTGATCGATGTCTTGCTCAACCCTGTGATGTTCAGCCTGCGCATGGCTGGGGGTGAAGGTGGCCACCTGCTCGCCAAGCTGGGCGTTCCGGTGCTCCAGGCCCTGTCCACCGGCCAGGATCTTGGCCAGTGGCAGGCGAGCGCCCAGGG
>JBFWIP010000175.1:0-4778 GCA_050255935.1 Desulfobulbus sp. | reverse complement strand
CTGTGATGTTCAGCCTGCGCATGGCTGGGGGTGAAGGTGGCCACCTGCTCGCCAAGCTGGGCGTTCCGGTGCTCCAGGCCCTGTCCACCGGCCAGGATCTTGGCCAGTGGCAGGCGAGCGCCCAGGGATTGACCAATGTCGACATCACCATCGGCGTGGCCCAGCCCGAACTGGACGGGGTGATCATCGGCGTGCCGGTGGCCACCAAGCAGACCACGGCCATCGATCCGCTCACCGGCTCGGCGATCAACACCTATCTGCCGATTGGCGAACGCATCGGCAAAATCGTGCGAATGGCGCTGAACTGGGCCCGGCTGCGGCGCCTCGCCAACGGGGACAAGAAAATCGCCATCGTGTTCCATCATTATCCGCCGCGCGACGACCGCATCGGCTGCGCCTCGGGCCTGGACAGTTTCGCCAGCGTCAAGGTCCTGATCGACCGGTTGATCGAGCGCGGCTACCGCGTCGACCATCCCTACGCCGACGGCGACCAGCTCGCCGGCGAACTGCGCAGCCGCCTGACCGCCGACCGCCGCTGGCTGCTGCCGGAACAGATGGCCGAAAGGTGCGGGGCCTCCATCGACTGCACCACCGCCCTTGCTTGGCACCGGGAACTGCCCGAGTCGGCCCGCACCCGCCAGGAGTCCGATTGGGGGAGCTTTCCCGGCGATCTCTTTGTCCATGAAGACCGGCTCTTGTTTCCCGGCCTGATCAACGGCAACCTCTTCCTCACCATCCAGCCGCCCCGCGGCTACCTGGAGGCAATCGACCAACTCTACCACAACCCGGCTCTGAGCCCGCCCTATCCGTATACGGCCCAATACCGCTGGATCGCGGAGGTATTCGGCGCCGATGCCGTGCTCCATATCGGCAAGCACGGTTCCCTCGAATGGCTGCCGGGCAAGGCGGTGGGACTGGGCGACACCTGCTGGCCGGACATCGCACTCAGGGATCTGCCCAATATCTATCCCTATATCATCAACGATCCCGGTGAAGGCACCCAGGCCAAACGGCGGGCTAATGCCTGCATCATCGACCACCTGCCCCCTGCCCTGGCCAACGCCGAACTCGACGAGGAACTGGCCGGGCTGGACCGGCTGCTCGCCGAATACAGGGAAGCCCTGATCCAGGACCAGGGAAAGCTGCCGGTGTTGCACACCATGATCTGGGAGGCGGCGACCCGGGCCGAACTGGACCGGGACCTGGAACTGGCCGCCCCCCGCTCCCCGGAGGAGTTGCGCACCACCGTGGAACGGTTGCACGACTACCTCGGCGAAATCGCCGACACCACCATCACCGACGGATTGCATGTCCTGGGCCAGGCGCCCCAGGGGGACCGGCTGATCCAGACCCTGGCCCAACTGACCCGGCTGGACAACGGGCCCCTGCCCTCGCTCCGCAATGCGGTGATCGAGGCCATGGGCCATGACCCGGCGCGGGTCAGAGAGCAGCGGGGCCAGGCCGTCACTCCCGGCAGCGGCCTCACCGGGGCCGAGATAACGGACCGGGCCCATCGATGCTGCCTTGCCCTGCTCTCCGATCTGGTTCGGGAACCGGACCGGATCGAGGCCAGCACCCGCCGCCACCTGGGGCAGCCCCAGGCACGGATCGAACAGATCCTGGGTGCGGTGCGCGACGACCTCCTCCCCCGGGTACGCCGCACCAGCGAAGAACTGGATGCCTGCCTCGATGCCCTGGAAGGCCGGTTCGTGGCTCCGGGCCCCTCGGGGGCGCCCAGCCGGGGCCAGGCCGATATCCTGCCCACGGGGCGCAATTTCTTTTCGGTGGATCCGCAGCAAATTCCCACCCCCGCGGCCTGGCGGGTCGGGCAACGGCTGGCCGACGCCCTCCTGGCCCGCTACATGGCAGAGGAAGGGCATTACCCGGCGAGCATCGGCATCGTGCTCTGGGCCAGCCCGACCATGCGGTCCAAGGGCGACGACGTGGCCCAGATCCTCGCCCTCATGGGGCTCAAGCCGGTCTGGCAGCCCGGATCGGGCAACGTCCGCGGTTTGGAGATCATCTCCAAAGAGGAACTCGGGCGGCCACGCATCGATGTGGTGCCAAGAATTTCGGGCATCTTCCGCGACGCCTTTCCCCTCCTGATCGACCTGATCGACCAAGGCGTGGAGATGGTGGCCGCTCTCGACGAACAACCGGAGGACAATTTCCTCCGCCATCACGTCCTCCGCGATGAGCGCTACTGGCGTGACCAGGGACTGGACCCCGAACAGGCGCGGAGGCGGGCGACCTTCCGCATTTTTAGCGCCCCACCGGGCAGTTACGGCACCGGGGTGGCCGAACTGATCGAGTCCAAGGGCTGGCATAATGCTGACGAACTGGGAGAGATGTATATCCGCTGGTCCTCCCATGCCTATGGCCGCGGCGTTTTCGGCGAGGAGATGGCCGAGGGGTTCCGCCGGGTGCTCGGCCGGATGGAGGCGACGGTCAAGAACGAGGATTCCCGGGAAAAGGACATGATGACCTGCACCGATTTCTATAGCCATCACGGCGGGCTCATTTCAGCGGTCCGCAGCGTCCGGGGGCGACTGCCGGTTTCCCTGAGCGGGGACAGCGCCGACCCGGAACGGGTGGTCGTGCGGACCACCCTAGAGGAGGCGCGCCATATCTTCCGCGCCCGCCTGCTCAACCCCAAATGGCTGCAGGGACTGCAACGGCACGGCTACAAGGGCGCGGGCGACATCTCCAAGGCCATGGACATCATCCTCGGATGGGACGCCACCGCCGGGGTGATCGACGACTGGATGTACCGGCGGTTTGCCGAAAAGGTGCCGCTCGACCCCGGAATGCAGGCATGGATGCGGCAGGTCAATCCCCACGCCCTGCACAACATTGCCGGCAAACTCCTGGAGGCCTCGGCCCGCTCGCTCTGGCAGGCCGATCAGCAGACCCTGGACCAACTGCGCCGGGTCTATCTGGACGTGGAAGGGGAAATCGAGGAAATCAGCGAGTAGGCGGTTGTAGATTCATCGGTTGGCATCAGGGAAATGTATCAATCGATCACGATAGAGGCTATCAATTGTGGTTCTTCCCTTCAGGGTGTCGATCCCTGGTGTTTCTGAAACCAGTCAGAAAGGGTTTCACGTTTATTCTGTGCCTCAACCAGTTGGCCTCGTAATTTCTTTACTTCACCCAGCGCCTTTTTGGGGCTCGACAGGAAAGAAGGCTTTGCCTCGTCAATAAATTTTTTCAAGAAACCTGGCCAGGTTCGCCAGTCTTCAGTTGTCAAATTCTCCCGTACTTCCCGGATACGGGCTTTGTCCGGGTTGGATCGAAGGATAAATATTTTACGGATTTGCTCAGGTGTATTATCATCATATACTTTCAACTTCCTGTTGATGTTGTCACGAATTTGCTCATGTTCTTTTGAATTCGCAAACACCTGTTTTATCCCTTCAGCAAGGTTTTCCTCATTCAAAGATTTCGAGAATTCTGAAATCTCCCACCACCACTGATCTTCCACCATGGTTCTGTCCGCAGTTTTGGCGGGTTTTTTGCCAAAAACCGCATCCACGGTTGAATCCTTTGAGGCAATGACCTCATCTATATCTTCGGGAATGCCCACCGAACCGGAAAGAATGGCCTCAAGCTGGGTTCCGGCAAAAATTGTCTGATTTCCATGAAGCAGATAGGTCGCGGCGGCCAAAAGTTGCGTTCTGTCCTGAAGAGCAAGATCCTGAAGGGCCTCACCGGCACTACTGTGTAATTTCCCCTGATCGGTCCATTTATAATTTGCCCCTGTCTTCTTCGCGTTTTTGACGGAGAGAACCATGTCCCCATAAAAATCGTTTATAAATGCGCCGACTATCCGGTGGGGATAATAGGGAATGAATCCAAACGTGGGATATTCCCCGGTGTTGAGCTGCCTCTGTGCTGCGCGGGTGTCTTTCTCCTCGCGCCAGGGGCCGTAACTCCTTTTACGAGATTTCAGCACATTACCGATGGAAGCGAGTTGGCTGGCGCTTTCAAATTGCTGAAGAGCCGGAATCTTCTCCGGACTTTCCGTGTCTTCCTTGATCAGTTCCGCGACTGATTTACTCCGGATCATAAATTCGATCATGGATTTGTAGTCCATCCTGGTTGCCGGCTCTCTGCCGGATTCTTTGGAGGGGCTTTCCGTATCCTTCAGGTGTTCGGCCTTGACTATGATGAGAATGGGCTCTTCGTTTATCTTTGCAGCCATTTTGTCCCAATACTCTTGGGCCTTGGGTTTATCTTCGGGTGCCAGCATTGATCCGAACTTTGCAACATAGGGAGGAACATCTGTTTGCTTTTCTTTATCGGCCTCTCTCTCAGGCGGGCAAATTTCCTTTTTCAATTCTTCGTACCTGTTATCGATGCCGTCCTCCCATTTGTAGTTTTCCGTAATTTCATATGAAGAAGCTGTTCCATTGACATAGTCATGCAGATTCGTGGAAATATTACCCACCAGCTCTTTAACAGGGAACGTACTATCCGTATCCCGTGAATACACTTTCTCACCGGCGTCTACTTCTTCACGGGAAAAAGAGAGTATGCGGTCCTTAAATCGTTGGATATACATCTCCAGGAAATTTTTATGGTCCTCTTTAGGGTCCTTTTCTGCCTTTTTTGCCGCGCTCCTGATTTGTTCACCCGCTGTTTTCAGAGAGATCATTTTCTTGATGTACTGGGCAACCGGATCGTTTGCCGTCAAGTCTTTTGCCGTGGCAATCGACCCTTTGTAATCCTCTTTGCCCAATGCTGTATTTATCTGCTCGCCGAAGTGTTGCACCAAT
>JBFWIP010000174.1:0-4784 GCA_050255935.1 Desulfobulbus sp. | reverse complement strand
TGCTGCCGCATCCGGGGCTATGGGTGTATGTGCTCGCCGGGATCATCCTGACCGCGGCAATGCAGTCGAGTTCCGCCACCATCGCCATCATTCTCACCGCACTGTTTTCCGGCATCATTGATTTTGGCGAGGGGGCGGCCCTGGTGATCGGCGCCAATGTCGGCACCACGGTCACGGTACTGCTCGGGGCAATCGGCGGTATTCCCGCCAAAAAGCAGACCGCGGTCAGCTCCCTGATCTTCAATGCAGTCACCGCCCTGGTTGTTTTTCCGCTGCTGCCGTTGATAACCTGGCTCCTGCAGGACCAGTTCGGTCTTGCCGACAACCCCGTCCTGGGTATCGCCCTGTTCCACACCCTGTTCAATGTTCTCGGGGTACTGCTCTTTTTTCCCTGGATCTCCGGCCTGGTGCACCTGCTGCACCGGTTTTTTCCCGAAAAACAGCCGGTCCTCACCCTCTACATCCACAAGACCTCGCCCCAGGTCCCGGAAGCGGCGTTGGCGGCCCTGCGCAACGAAGTGCTTCACCAACTGCTGCTTTCGGTCCGTTATATCGGTCGGCGTTATGGCCTGAAGACGCCTAAGGTCGACGAAACCCAACCGGAGGCCGGTCCAAGAAATGGCCGGAGGCCGCCGGCGCCGCTCACCCATGGCGACCTGGAACTCCTCCACGCCGAAATTTTCACCTTTTACGCCCAAATCCAGGCCGAGGCCATTGACGAGCAGGAGGCGCTATTGCTTGAACCGATCATCCGTTCCAGCCGCAGCATGATGAACGTGGTCCGCAATCTCTACGATCTCCGTTCGGAAATCGACGATATCGGACGGGAGGACAACGCCTTCCTTCTCCAGGCCCATGCCGAAGTCCTCAATCGGATCAGCCATCTCTGGCAAACCATCGAGCAGGTGGCGGTCGAGCCCCGGCCGGAGATGCAGGCAGAAGTGCTGAAACTGTTGTTCCAGCATGTCGAAGAGGCGGACAAAGCCTTTATCCGGGCCAGTGCCGGTGCGGTTTCACGACGACAAATCCGGGAACAGGACGTGACCAAGCTGCTGATGATCAACCGTTTTCTGACCCAGTCCTGCCGAATGGTGGTGCTGAGCATGCAGAACCTGGTCCCCTTGGCCGTCCCCACGCCCGCAGCAAAGCAACCGCAAACGCCAACAGCCTGAGCGGGCGGTTTCTCCATACCGGGAGAAGACGGTCTCCGACGGGGGGATAATGGCATTCTCGATTGGACAAATGCAGCCAAATCTATTATTGTAGGGAAAATTTGCCGCGAATGGGCCGGATTCCGGCCCATTTTTTTTTGCACGCCGCCAACCCGGCGGCAGCGGGATATCGAACAATTCGTTTGCAACGGGATCAGCGTGAGCAGTCAACATCGTCAAGAAATAAAAAAGCGTCGCACCTTCGGCATCATTAGCCACCCGGATGCCGGTAAGACCACCCTCACCGAAAAACTGCTGCTCTTTGGCGGCGCCATCCAGATGGCCGGTGCGGTCAAATCGCGCAAAACCTCGGTCCATGCCACCAGCGACTGGATGGCCATCGAGAAGGAACGCGGTATTTCGGTGACCACCTCGGTGATGAAATTCAACTACCGCGACTACGAGATCAATCTGCTCGACACCCCGGGCCATCAGGACTTTTCCGAAGACACCTACCGGGTGCTGACCGCAGTGGACTCGGCCCTGATGGTGATCGATTCCGCCAAGGGCGTCGAAACCCAGACCACCAAACTGATGGAGGTCTGCCGGATGCGCAACACCCCGATCATCACCTTCATCAACAAGCTCGACCGTGATGGTCTCGAACCCCTCGACATCCTCGCGGACATCGAGGACAAGCTGCAGATCGAATGCGTGCCCCTGTCCTGGCCGATCGGCATGGGTAAGGGGTTCAAGGGCGTCTATGACCTGCACCGCAAACAGATCACCCTCTTTACCCCCAGCCAGGACACCCGCCCGGAAGACTGCGTCGTGGTCAAGGACCTGGCCGACGCCCAACTGGACACCCTGCTGGGCACCTATGCCGCCGGCAAACTGCGCGAGGACATCGAACTGCTCCAGGGTGCGGCCAACCCCTTTGATTACGAGCAATACCTCAAGGCCGGGCAGACACCGGTCTTTTTCGGCAGTGCGATCAACAACTTCGGTGTCCGCGAACTGCTCGACGCCTTTGTCGAGCTGTCCCCGCCTCCGGGGCCGCGGGCAACCACCACCCGCATGGTCAACCCCGAGGAAGAGGCCTTCAGCGGCTTCACCTTTAAGATCCAGGCCAACATGGACCCGGCCCACCGCGACCGGATCGCCTTTTTCCGCATCTGCTCCGGCAAGTTCACCCGGGGAATGAAGGTGATGCACCACCGCTTGGGCAAGGAGATCAACCTGAGCAACGCCACCGTGTTCATGGCCCAGGAGCGTTCCCATATCGACGAGGCCTATCCGGGCGACATCATCGGCATTCACAACCACGGCACGATCAAGATCGGCGACACCTTCACCGACAAGGAAGAACTCAAGTTCACCGGCATCCCCAACTTCGCCCCGGAACATTTCCGGCGGGTGGTGCTGCAAAATCCGCTGAAGATGAAACAGTTGCAGAAAGGGCTGCTGCAAATGGCCGAGGAGGGCGCCATCCAGGTGTTCCGGCCGCTGGTGGGCAACGAGTACATTCTCGGCGCGGTCGGTGTGCTCCAGTTCGAGGTCACCATGACCCGGCTCAAGGACGAGTACGGGGTGGACGCCACCTACGAGCCGCTCAGCTACACCCTGGCCCGCTGGGTAAGCAGCGACAACAAGCAGCAGATGCGCGAGTTCGAGAAAAAATACCAGTTCAATCTGGCCATGGACGCCGAGGGCCACCTCTCCTACCTGGCCGAGGGCAGTTGGCGCCTGTCCCATACCCAGGAACTCTTTCCGGAGATCGAATTCCACAAAACGCGGGAATCGGTCTGAGAACGCCTTGGCCGGCAAGCACAACGACAACTCCATCCTCCTGATCCATCCGCCATTGGCCAAGGCGGCCGAACCACCGGCCGGCATCACCGCCCTGGCCGGGTGCCTGCGCCGACACGGGGGCGATTGTACCCTGGTGGACGCCAACCTGGAGGGGCAGTTATGGCTGATCGACGCAGCGCACAACCCGGCCGATACCTGGTCCACCCGCGCCCTCAAACACCGGGACCGCAACCTGGCGGCCCTGCGCGCGCCGGCAACCTACGGCAACATCGACCGCTACCAGCGGGCAGTCCGCGACTGCAACCGGGTGTTGGAGTTGGCCGCATCCCGCCAAGCGGAGCTGTCGCTCAACCTGGCCAACTATGAGGACAACCGGCTCGATCCCCTGGCAAGCGCTGACCTGCGCAAGGCGGCGGTAAACTACCGCGCCAACCTCTTTGTTCCCTGGTTCGAGCAACGGCTGGTCCCCTTGATCGAGGCCCGATCGCCCCGCTTTATCGGCATCTCGCTCTGCTATCTCAGCCAGGCGCTGTGCACCTTCAGCCTGATCGGTTTCCTCCGCGCCACCTTTCCCGGCATTCCCCTGATTCTCGGCGGCGGCCTGGTCACCTCCTGGATGAGCCATGCCGGCTGGAACAATCCCTTTGCCGACCTGGTCGACCACTGTGTCGCCGGGCCCGGGGAAGCCCCCTTGCTCGCCCTGCTCGGGCTCAATGGACAGCAAGAGGACACGGCACCGGACTATGCGGATCTCCCTCTGGCGGATTATCTTGCCCCCGGCCTGATCCTGCCGTATGCGGCCTCCCGTGGCTGCTATTGGAACAAATGCACCTTTTGCCCGGAACCCGCCGAACAAAGCCGCTACCGCCCCATTGCACCCCAGACCGTGGTCGCCCACCTGAACCACCTCTGCAACCGGACAAAGCCGGTCTTGGTGCACCTGCTCGACAACGCCGTCAGCCCCGCACTGCTGGAAACGCTGTGCGATACCCCGCCAGGCGTTGCCTGGTACGGCTTTGTCCGCTTCGACGCGCACCTGGCCGATCTGGACTTTTGCCGCCGCCTGCGCCGGTCGGGTTGCGTCCTGCTCAAACTCGGTCTTGAATCCGGGGCACAGCAGGTCCTCGACGCCATGCACAAGGGCATTGCACTCGACCTGGTGGAACGGGTTCTGGCAAACCTCCACCAAGCAGGGATCGCCACCTACGTCTACCTGTTGTTCGGCACCCCCTCCGAGTCGATTGCCGAGGCCCGGCACACCCTGACCTTTGTCCTCCGCCACCACCGGGCCATCACCTTCCTCAACCTGGCCATCTTCAACATGCCGATCGGGAGCCCCGAATCCCGGACCCTTGCAGGCAAGAATTTTTCCGGCGGCGATCTGTCGCTCTACCGGGACTTTCAACATCCCCGGCAATGGGATCGACGCTCGATCCGCACCTTTCTCGACCGTGAATTCAAGCGCCAGCCGGAAATTGGCGCCATCCTCCGCCGCGATCCCCCCTGGTTCACCTCCAACCATGCACCCTTTTTTGCCCCCCATTTCCCCTGGCCCCCCCACGGGGGAGGATAAAATCACGGTCTTAGCCTCACTTTGCAGCGGAAAAAAATCGTCGTTAATGCTAGGTTCAACACCAATCACCCATCGTTTTTTTGCCCTGCCGTTGCCGCGGCATGGTTCTTCAGATCGAAAGGATAGATCATGGCTTCACTTGTGACCCAACTTCACCGCCAGCTCAAACCCGACTTTGCCTACTGCTTCAACATCGAATCCAGCCGTCCGCTGGACGACCGGGAAATGGAGCAATTGCGGCTGATCCT
>JBFWIP010000173.1:0-4822 GCA_050255935.1 Desulfobulbus sp. | reverse complement strand
TCGCTGCCCGCGCCGGCCGGGGCGTACAGCCATTGCCCGCCCCCGTCGCGGTGGTCGGCCGCCTGCATTGCCAGCAGTTCGGCGCCGAAGCGGAGGGTATGGCTGAGGCCGCCGCTGCCCACGGGGCGGACGGTCAGCGAGCCCTGGGGATCGCAGAACAGTTCGTGGTCCCCCAGCCGGGCAAGGCGGTTGACATGCCACCAGGCGGAGCGTTGCTCGTTGACCTGCCAGATGGGCAGCTTGGTGTCGGCGTCCAGGGTACCGGTGGCCACCCCGGCCTGGCCGGCAAGATCGCCGATGATGTCGGCAACGGTCTGGTCCTGGTAGGTTTGGGCGCCGTACCAGGAGGAAAGCGGCAGGGTCGCGGCCAGGATGTCGATGTTTACCCCGGTCAATCCCTGTTCGACCCGGTCGATGATTCCGGTGAAGACCTCTTCCTCGCCGTCGGCATACCCCAGGGAGAGGGTGCAGGCTGCGTCCGGCCGGGCACCGCGCAGTGGCGAGAGATGGCTGCAGTGGAGCACGACCAGGTCGTGGGCGTCTCCCAGGTCCAGATCCACCTCCAGCACGCGCAGGGCCGCTTCAACACCGGTATAGGCGGTGCCTTCCACGTCCAGGGTGCATGTCGGCCGAGGCAGGGTCATGGTCGTTCCTCCAGGCCGTGGCGGCGGATTTCACGGTTCAGGACCCGTGCCAGGGTTTCGGCGAACAGGCGGTCCGTTTCCAGGTCGGTCCGCGGCCGTGGGGCCGGTGCTCCGGGAAAGGAGGGGGACTCGGCGAAAAATCCTTTGGGTGCATGGCTGTTTTGTTCAGGAAACCCGGCCTCCGTGGACAACCGGCCGGTTGTCGGCTCGGCAGGCTGTTCTTCTCCGCTTCGTGCCTGTTGCCGCGGCGTTTGAAAAGAGGGTAAGGCCTCGGGAACGGCTTGATCGGGCTGATGGCTGGCAGGCTGCCTGTCCACGGACGCGGCTGCCTTGTTTTCCTCCCATTTCCGTATCAGCAGTTCGAGTTGGCTGGCCGCAGGAGCAGGGGAAGCGGCTGCCGGGGACGGTGCGGCCAAGGCGTCCGGTCCTGCCGAATTCGGCAACAACGGAGCATTTTTCGTTCGGGAACCGGGAACATCCTGGCCAAGGCGTCCGGTGAACCCGGTTTCCCGGACAGCCGGTACACCGGGCCTGCCGGTTCCCCGATCCATGGGAGGAGGTTCGAGGGCAGGTGCCCTGCGTGGCGCAAGCGGCACATGGCTCCAGGAACGCAGCACGGCTTGGCCGATGCCGGGAACCGTGGCCGGGGCCAGCACACCGGTCGCGGCGGCTTGATGACCGGGGTGGCGGGCAAACCAATCGCGGGGACCGCTCTCCGGGACGATTTCGGAAAAAGGAGGAGAGAGTCCTTTGTTCCGGTCTGAGAAGACCACTTGATCGTCCCGGTCGGCGGAAGGCGTTGTCCCGGAAGATGCTGTCCCGGGAACGGTATTCGTCGGGGCCTGTTCCCGGATTTCCAGGGGGCGGCCATCATTTTGCAAAGCGCCGGCCAAAAACGATTCCCGGCCGGCATGATCCAGCAGCTCGCGCACCAGTTGTCGGCCGCGGGGGGTGTCACTGCCGACAGCCGGATCGAAAACCCGGGGCTGGTGCGCGGGTGGCTGGAAAAGAGAACCCCTGGCCGAAGGTGACGGCGGGAGTGAGGGGCGTGGCGGAAGCGGTTGGCCCATCCGCCCCCGGATACTCTCGGTCGTTGCCGGTGCGGCCGGGTTGGTCCCGGCATGGGCGGCGACAACGCGGCATAAAATGCTGTCGTCAGACAGCGACAACGGATGGAGCAGGGAACCCACCGGGGAACCGTGATGCGGCAGGAGGACACCGTCGGCCTGGAAAAGCACCCACATGCAATCGCCGCCTTGTTGCAGGCGCCGCAGGGCACTACGGCCGGGTCCGGTCAGCTGTCGCAGGGTGGGTGCCATCAGCGGGTTTCCTCCTGGTTGGAGCCGAGCATCTCCAGATAGAGCAGGATCTGGCCCATGGTCAGTCCCGCGCACTGTTCCGGGGTCCAGCCGAACTCTTTGGCAAGGATGAAACAGGCCTTGGCCAGGGGCGCCTGCACGGACTGGCGCAGTTCGTCGCCCGCCAGGCCGAGCCCGCTGATGCGGTTGACCTCATGGAGCAGGAATTCCACCAGCCCGGCATGGAGCCGGTTGACCTGATCCACGCTCATCTTTGGGGCCACCAGGGCCTGTTGCACCATGAGCACCGAGGTCAGGTAGTCCTGATCGCGTCCGGCCTTCTGGATGCGCTGCAGGTCGAGCAGTTTCAGCGGCCGCAGTTCCACGGTCCCCGGTTCGGAAGACGGCGTGTCGCCCGAACCGGCGGGATTGAGGACATGGGGCGGAATGGTGATCGTGTGGGTGATTTCCGCCGAAAAAAGCAGGTCTTCGCTGGTCAGGGTCATGGGCTTAGGCCGATTCGTCCTCCGCGCTTATCCACAGCGCCTTGAAGGAGACCTGCTCCAGGACGAACTCATCCTCGGGCATGGAGTAGTTCCAGGTGTCCAGTTTCACCCCGTGCACGGTGATGGTGGCCGCGTTGCCGGAAATGGCCTGGTTCTGGTGGCGCAGGCTGAGGTTGAAGCTCGGACTGACAAAGGCGCCGGCCGGCCGGTTGGTATTGGCCCCTTCCCCCAGCATCAGCTTGAGCAGGGCGCCGTTGATGTAGGCCCGGCTGATGGTCCCGGTGATGTTGACATTGCCCGGCCGCAATTCCGAGGCATAGCGCTGGCCGATCTCATGGAAGGGGCGCATGTCGGAATGCACCTGAATGGTCACCCCGGTGGCCCGGCCGATGGGGGACAGCTCGTAGGTCTCGGCCACGGTCTTGGCGGCGTCGCCTTCCGTCCCCGATTCCACGGCCACGCTGATGGCGCCGTCAAGTCCGGTGTATACGTTGGTATTCGGCATAATTCACTCCCGTGTGGTGTGCTGTTGGCAAAAAGTTGGTTCCAAAGATCGCGGTCCTTCTTACTCGAGGTTCATCGTCACCCTGATGAAGTCGATGGAGAAGGTCGGTTTCAGGGTCATGGTCACCGCGGCGATGCCGTTGATCTCCTGGCTGCGGGTGGCGCTGACATCCAGCTCGTAGCCCACCAGCATTTCATCCACCAGCATCTGGGAAAGAAAACCGTCCAGGGTGGCTTTCAGGGCCGCACGGACTCGGGCATTGTTGAGCCGGCCGATGTAGGGGTCGGCGCCCTTGCGCACCCCGGCCTTGGCGTAGTCGACAACCCGGCGGATGGAGATCTGCTTGAAGGGGCCGTCCTGGCTGGTGATGGCCCGCACCACCTGTTTGCCGAACTTGGTCCGTACCAGCAGCACCCCCTTGTTGAGCAGCTTCTTGGTCACGGTCTCGTTGTACTGCACGCTGAGATCCTTGATCGAGACCTCCTTGTTGGTCATGCTGACATGGGGGGCCAGGGTGGAGAGCTTGCCGGCGATCACCGCCGCCAGGTAGGAGGGCGGATAGGTGATTTCCTTCTTGCTCACCGGATCGTCGACGGTCATGCCCGGCGCCACCAGGACGATGCGGTCGTCGTTGACCGATGCGGCATCGGTTTCCACGGTCGATGAGGTATCGCTGCTCGCGCCGAGAACGGCGATGCGTTCCTTGCCGATGTTCTCTGTCCGTTCCAGGTGGGCGCCGACCTTGTCGGCGCCGGTCTTGACGTCGAATCCGGCGACCACCAGGATGTTGACCGGTTCGTTTTCCAGCACCGCCAGCCCCTCCTCCAGGTCGACCCCGCTGACATTGGCATGATCCAGGCCGCTGGTGCCGTCGCCGCCGTCGGCGTTTTTGTTCAGTGTCCGGCTGGTCGCCGGGCGCAGGGGATCGGCGGCATTCACCGGGTCGGAGACGTCGACCAGCACGCTCTCCGCATCGATCAGGGCATGGATCTCGCCGATGTTGATCCCTTCGTAGACCTCCTTGATGTTGCGGTACTTGAGCGCCAGCACGTAGCTCTTGGCGCCGCCCTTGAGGATGACCTCGGTGACCGAATAGGTGATCTGGTTGCCATAGGTCCCGGCTTCCTTGGCGGTCATGGTGAAGTCGGCCGGGGTGGTGGCGTTGGTCGAGTGGATGGTGCCCGCCGCCTTGACCGGCTCGCCGTTGGCGATGCGTACCGCGTAGACGTTCTTGCCGCCGCCCTGGAAGACCATCTGGGCGGTGCGGACCAGGGTCAGCTTGTTTTCGTTGCTCCAGGCGTCGGGTTCGCCGAAGAAGTCCAGGGCCTCGGCGTAGTTGCCGATGGCCACCACCTCGTTTTTCGGTCCCCGGGCCGCAGTGCCGACAATGCCGATGTTGCCGGTGGCGATCCCGCCGACGCCGATCAATCCTTCGGCCCTGACTTCAATGTAGGTTCCCGGCAGGATCATTTCACTAATGGATTCACTCATGATTATCCCTCTTGGTAATGAAAAACTGTTCCGGCCCCATCGCCGTATCTATGATTCGGATCGGACCACCGCCTGTACTGATTTTTGGTTGTTCATGATCAAAGGTGAAGCCGTATTGGAGCGTCCTAGTCATGGTGTGGCCCTTGGGATACGTCGGCCGTTCTATCGCGCCCCAACGCACCGGGGTGAGCCGGGTCAGACCTTTGGCGATTGTTTGCGGATTTCCGGCCAGGGCCAGGGAAACCTCGTTGCTCAGCTGTTCGGTGCCGGCGGCTCCCGAGGCGAAAACGTCCAGCTGCAGCAGCCCGGTGCAGCGGGTGGTTTCCGCCTCCCATTGGCCGATGAAGTAGTGGATCGCCAAGGTGCCGGTGGCGGCCA
>JBFWIP010000172.1:1644-4837 GCA_050255935.1 Desulfobulbus sp. | reverse complement strand
ATGACCGGCGCCAGCAGGTCGGCGGGCGAACAGGCGGCCAGGGGCGCGGCCAGGCTCAGGCGCAGGGGATGCTCGGGGGGCAGGGCGTCGACCGCCTGCTTGACGGCGCGATAGCAGGGCAGAACCTCGGTGGAGACCCGGTCGGGCTGCAGACCGTCCACCTGGGCCAGGGTGGCGCGCAGGCTGTCCAGGCTTCCCCCGATCAAACCCTGCACCGTTTCCACCCCGTCTTCGGCCCCGGAGATCCAGCGCAGCACCGTGCCGTAGGACGAGGCACGCAGGGAAACCGAACCGCTCAGCAGTCCGGCGATGAACCCGCCCATGACCGTGGTGGTGCCCGCATCCTGGCCCAGGGAGCGGAGCATGGAGGTGTAGATCCCGTCGATCTGGCTGATCACCTTGGCAAAATCGATCGCATCCAGCCAGGTGTTCAGCTGTTGCTGCAGGGTGTCGATGTGATCGACCCAGGTGTCGATCCCGGTCAGTTCGATGATCCGGGTGCGGAAGGCGTCGACCTCCTCGACCACCGGGGCCAGCAGTGGTTCGGGATCGCACTGGTCGTAGTAGCCGATGATCTCGTCGAAGACCCCGTCGATCTGGTCGACCACCAGGGCGCGGACATCGATCTCCAGGATGCGGTCCCTGACCTCGTCGATGACGTCGGTGACCGGCTTGAGGATCTCCTCCGGGTTGACGGCCAGGATCGTGGCCAGCATGGGGTCGAAATAGTCCCGTTCAAGTTCCTCGAGCTTCTCCCGGGGATCATGCTCCTGGAGAAAGGCGATCACCTCCTTGAACATGCGGTCGATCTCGCCCAGGATGTCGGCATCGACCTTGTCGAGAATTGCTTCCAGCTTTTGTACCAGGATCTGGCGGACATCCCGGTCGAAATCAATGGATTTCACCGGTTGCACCGCGTTGTGCAGGTCCGCCTCCATGTCGTCGGGCAGCAGGGAAACAGGCACCGCCTCGATGATGGAACTCACCGTGTCCATGGCATCGACCGCGGTGTCGAAGTACGGGTCCAGGTCCACCTGGTGGAGGGTGTCCACCACCGCCTGGATACCGGCCTTCATGCCGGTGACCAGGGTTTCCATGTCAAGCCCGGCCAGGACCGTTTCGACCTGGGCAAAGGCCCCGGCCACCTCGGCGGCACCGCTTTCGATTTTCTGTTTGACCTGCTTCACCGCGTCCGCGGCCAGCCCCATGGTTGTCTCGATGGTGGTGCTCACCGTTTCGATGAAGGATTCGAGCTGCTCGATCACCTGGACCACGGGCCGCAGGGCCGCACTGATCGTTTCGGCGATGGAGGCGAGATTGAGGCTGTCGATCAGTTGGCGGATATGCTCGAACACCGAGCGGATGGTGGAAACGGCGGTGGCCAGGCCGTTGTTGAGTTCGGTGACCACGGTGGTTACCTGCCCGACCGCTCCGGTGACCGGTTCGGCCATGCGCTCCACCGGCAGGGACTGGATCTGGGCCACCAGTTCGTCGGCCATCCCCTGGATTTCGCCGATGGCCGCGTCCATCGAGGCGGCCGGGCTGCCGAAATCGGCGGGCAGATGGGCGGTGAGCCAGTCGCGCAGTCCGCTGGTCAGGGCCTGGGTCGCCTCCAGGCGGGTGGCGAGCAGGATATTGGAAACCGTGTCCACGTTCTGCTCCAGGCGGTCGAGCCCGGCCCGGGCCAGGGCGGCGTCGCCGAAACCGAGCCCCCGCTGGAGGGTGGCGGTAAAGGTGTGGATATCGTTGACGAATTCGTATACCTGCGTGTTCAGCCGGGAGATTGCCTCGCTGTCGTCGGCTGCGACCGCGCTGATTTCGGCGGCCAGGGTGGTGTTGTTCTTCCAGCCGACCAGGCGAAGCCGCTGGGCGGCCAGTTCATGGGGTACGAGGAGGCCGTTGATGCCCGAGGCGACCTCGAGGGTCTTTTCAAAGCAGGCATGGAGGCTCATCAGCGAACCGATGGTCTTCAGGGCCACCGTGACGCCGTCCAGACGGTTGAGAATATTGCCTGCCTCGTCGGCCAGGTTGATGGGCAGGAGGGAGGAGCCGAGGGCCAGCAGGCTGGCGAGTCCGGAGTCCGATTGGAGATCGATAACGGAACGGATGGACTCGTCCAGCCCGTCCAGTCCCAGGGCATGGGCCACGTTGGCGCTTTCCCCGGCCTGTTGCAGACGGGTGAACAGGCCGTCGATGTCTGCGGTTGCCAACTGGTCGCCGAAACGGAGCGCGGTGGTGAGCGGTTGCAGGAGGGTGTCGACCCCGGGCAGGCCGGAGATCCCGTCCAGCCCGGATTGGCGGACCGAGGACACGGAAGTGGAAAGCGAGGTCAGGGAAAAGGAGGAGAGCGAGCCGGTGATGCCCTGTGCCTGGGTGAGATCGATGTTCGGGGCCGAGACATCGAACCCCCCGCTCATGACGGATTGGAGGGTGGTGGGCAGGAAGCCGTCACCCAGGGCTTCGGTGAGCGAAGTGAGCAGTGCGTTGGTCATCCCGTGAATTTCCTGCTGAAATCGTCAAGAAGCGAGCCGAGGCCGGAAACGATCCCGTCGGTGCCGTCCAGCGCCGGCAGGATGGGTTCGACCGGATTGCCGACCGTGGGGATCTCCATGAGCAGATCGGGCAGTTCCAGGCCGTCCAGGCCGAGGTCGGCGAGCAGATCGAGTTCGGTATCGAGTTCCAGGCCCAGGTCGTCAAAGGAACGCACCGGTTCCGGCGGTTCCACATAGCGGCCGAGCACCAGACGATAGGCCATCGGCCGGTCCCATTGGTTGTGTTCCCCGATCTCCAGTTGCTCGATCACCACTTCCTCGAGTTCGGTGGCGGTGAGAATGTCGGCGACAAAGGGGAGCGGCTCGCCGCTGTTGAATTTTTCCCGGATGGTTTCGAGGAACTGGTCCCGTTTGTCGTCGCCCTGCAGCGAGCCGACGATTTCCACCCGCAGGCTTTCCGCGCCCAAGTCCTGGTACAGATCCCCGGAGAGGCCGGGAACGGCGTGGTTGGCCAGCCTTCTTCGTTCCAGGCAGCGGATGGACTCGATGCAGGGAAGTTCAAAACTGTCCAGCATGGGTTTGATGATCATCGTTTTCGCACCGGCAACAGGGGGACGACAGGGTTGGTGCAAGGTGGTTCAGTCAAATAAAAAAGCAGGAAAAATCCTGAGGCGGCCACCCCTGCACCCGTCGGGTTTTTG
>JBFWIP010000172.1:0-1544 GCA_050255935.1 Desulfobulbus sp. | reverse complement strand
TCGGCAAGCCGTTGGCACAGGGCAGGGGTGAAGGGATGGGCGAGCCGGGCGAACAGGGAGCGCATTCCCTCGGGATCGGGCTTGAAGAAGCGGAGCAGATCACTGTCCGCGATCATGCCGATGAGCTTGCCTCCGGCATCCACCACGGCCACGCACTGGATGTCGTTGCCGTCGATGATCCGGATCACCTTGTCGATGGGGGTATCCGCCGAAACCGTGTTCGTATCCCGGCGGAGGATATCGCGGACGGTCCGCAGGTTGTTCACCTTGACCTGTTGCGACCGGAAGGCCTCCCAGTCAGGGGCTTCGCGCATGACGGTCCGGAAAATGTCCAGCCGGGAAAGCATGCCCACCAGGCGGCCGCCTTTCGTCACCACCGGCAATCGTTTCAATCGCTTGGCAAGCATGAGGTCAACCGCCTCGGCCAGGGGTCGATCCTCGCGGATGGTTATTGCCGGCGCAGTCATGATTTCGCGGACCAGTTTTTGACCGAGGGCGGCCATGACCGTTTCCCGGTCATCCCTACCCGAGGCTGCCAGCAGCCCCAAGCGCAGGGGCATTCCCCCCTTGGTGATCAGATCACCCTGGGTCACCACCCCCACCGGGGATCCCTGTTGGTCGACCACCGGCAGGCCGGTGAAAATGGAGGAGAGAAGCAGCTTGGCCGCCTCGTCCAGGCTATGGTCGTCCTTGATGCTCACCGGATCGGCGGTCATCACGTCCCGTACCGCCAGTTGCCGGGGAAAAAAGGTGTTGGCCGCCTTGTGGCTGACCACCGCCAGGTCGTGCAGGGCAATGATGCCGTCGCGGACGAGATCGTCCAGCCCGGCCAGCACCTGTTCGGTGGCCGCTGCCGGCAGGACGATGTAGATCCGAAGCGGCAGGTTGTAGGAGAGCACCTCCAGGCGGCCGGTGGTCATCTCGCCGCTCTCGTAGCAGCCGGCAATGCCGCGGGTGACCGTACAGCGTGCGGCAATCTTCAGGTCGTGGATATACTCGAGCACCGCATCGGCAACCGGCTTGTTGTGGCAGCGCGCCTCTTCGTTGGTGAAGATCTCGATGGCTTTGTAGTTCAGCATCATACCCCCCAGCGCAGACTGCCCAGGCGCAGCCCCAGGTAAGTGAGGGTCAGCCCCCCCAGGTTATTGATCAGGATGTTGGTCAGCGATTGCAGGGCCAATCCGGCCCTGCCGGCATTGACGGTCTCCAGGGAAAACGAGGAAAAGGTGGTCAGCGCGCCCAGGTAGCCGGTGATGAGCAGCAGGCGCACATCCGGGGTGAGCAGGCGGGAGCGGTCGGCCAGGGCGAAGATCAGGCCGATGATGAAACAGCCCGCCATATTGGCGGTCAGGGTGCCGTAGGGAAACGATGTGCCCCAGAATCGGGCGGCCAGCAGGCCGATGCCGTAGCGACTCGCCGCTCCCAGGCTGCCGCCCGCCATGACCAATAACCACTTGTAGCCAACAACCATGAAGAGTTCTCCCTGCAAAGACAAAATACATCGCCGGTCCGCAATGCGGATCAAGAACAGTGGCGCACCCGGC
>JBFWIP010000171.1:0-4974 GCA_050255935.1 Desulfobulbus sp. | reverse complement strand
AAAAAATTGCTGGCTCGCTTCATGATGAATCTGTGATGATTTTTTTTGGGTAAATAGTTGCCATGGCAATTATTGTGTCGGCAACATTTCTCGTTTCCGGGGCTTTTGCAACATGATGCAATTGTTATCAATATAATGAGTAACAGCAGGGTCGGCCGTGTTCATCGTGTTTTCTTCCATCTATAAAATCAAGAAGCTGTTCTTGGGGATGATCGTATCCGGGTGCTGTTTTTTGAGTGGCTGCACCTGGCTCCCCGGAGAAAGCACTCCGAAGGCACGACTGCTGGAGGCGAATGCCGTGGATACGGGCCACGCCGTCCGCAATGCCAAAATTGAAGGGAGTCAGTGGCCGACGTTTGATTGGTGGAAGGTGTACCAAGACCCCCAACTCAATCGACTGGTTGCCGAGGCGACCTACGGCAATCCCACCTTGCGGGTCGCCCGCGCCCGCGTGAACCGCACACGGGCGCAGGCGCTTGGAGTGGAGTCCACATTGCTGCCCCATCTCGATGCGGCAGCCGTTTTGACGCGGGAACATTTCAGCAAAAATCATTTTTATCCTGAAAGCTACACGGATGGGATGTATTGGAACAACCGGGCCAGTCTGGATCTGTCCTACGATCTCGACCTGTGGGGCAGGCAGCGAGCGGCTTTTGCCGGAGCCCTTGATGCCCTCCAGGTTGCCACGGCGGAGAAACGCGAGGTCGAGCTTGATCTGCAAACAGCGGTGGTCCGGGCCTATGTCCGTTTATCCCTGCATCATATCTTGGGGGATATCGCCCAAACCACGTTGCAGCAGCGCCGGGAAATCCTTGCCATCACAGAAAAGCGATTGGCGGCGGGGCTGGCAACGGAAATAGAACGGAGCCAGGCGGAAGCCCCTGTACCGTCGGCGCGGGCCGAGGTGGAAAAAATTCAGGCAGCGCTCGCCCTGCTGCAGAACCAGCTCAGTCTGCTGACGGGCCAGGGTCCGGGAAAAGGCGAGCGGATCCATCGTCCGACACTTGCTCTGAACCTTTCCGCCGGCATTCCCTCCTCCTTGCCGGCGGACCTGGTCGGAAGGCGTCCGGATGTGGTGGCCCGTCTCTGGATGGTCGAGGCGGAAGCGGAGGGGATCAAGGCTGCGAAAGCGGCTTTCTATCCCAATATCAACCTGGCAGCATTCATCGGCTTGCAGTCCATCGGCTTCGGTCAATTTTTTTCCGGCGACGCACAGGTGTATGGTTTGGCTCCGGCTTTCCATCTGCCCTTGTTTGACGGGGGACGCCTGAGAAGCGGGCTTCGGGCGGCCACCTCCAGTTACGACATGGCGGTTGAATCCTATAATGCCACCTTGCTGCAGGCGCTGGAGGAAATCTCAAACCAATTGGTTTTGCTGCGATCTCTTGAAAAGCAGCGAATCGAAGCCCAGAGGGCAAAATCCTTGGCGGATAAAGCCTATGGCATCGCCTTGCGGGCCTATCGCGCCGGGCTGACCGACTATCTTTCCGTGCTCAATGCCCAACAGCAGACCCTTGTGGAAGCGACACGAACCGCACGCATTGAAGCCGAGTATCTCGATGCCCATGTGGTGCTGATGCAGGCCTTGGGAGGCGGTGCCCAAGAAAGCGGTTCTCTTCTCACCCGGGCAACTCCCCGGGAGTCGCAACCATGAACGGCGTCAACCGGGCAGGCATTCTCGTTGCGTTCACCCAAGGGGTATACGTCATCGGCGCATCGTTGCGTGAAGAATGGCCGCGATGGCGGTTTGTGGGCAAAACCACCTTCGCCGCCTTGCTGGCCATGTGGATTTCCATGCGTTTCCAGCTCAGCCAACCGGTCACCGCCGTTATCACTGTGTTCCTTATCATGCAGCCGCAGAGCGGCATGGTGTTCACCAAAAGCATATACCGGACCTTGGGCACCTTGGCGGGTGCATTTGCCTGCCTCGTCCTTTTTGCCCTGTGGCCGCAGCAAGGCGCGTGCTTTCTGCTGGGCTTGGCATGCTGGGTCGGTCTCTGCACCGCGGGCGCCACCCTGTTTCGCAACTTTACCTGCTATGGCTTCGTGCTGGCAGGATATACGGCAGCCATGATCGGAATGCCGAATGTGCCTGATCCTGGCTTTTTTTTCGATTATGCCGTAGGCCGGTGCACGGAAGTCATGGTCGGTATTTGCTGCGCGGGTCTTGTGAGCGACATTGTGTTTCCGCAAAACCTCGGTCCGGCAATTTTAGGGACGGTGCAGCAATGTTACGCGGATTTTATGGAATTTGGGCATGCCCTGCTCTGGAAAAGGGAGCAACCGGAACTGTTCAACCGGATTCATCTCAGATTCATTCGCAATACGCTTGCCCTTGAATCGTTGCGCGGTGCCGATTATTGGGAGGCCAACCGGTTGCAACGCAGGGACGGTCAGTTTCGTCGTCTGAATGCGGATTTCATGGCCATGACCACCACCGCCCACTCCCTGCATCAACTGATGCGCCGCTTGCGTAAATCAGGCTCGCTGGCCGCCGCCGCCCTGGAACCGCTGCTGATCTCCCTGGATTCGACCCTTGCCGGTGGTTCTCCCGGGACATTGACCCTTGAGGCGGCCCAAAAAAGCCTCCGGCAAATGGCAGCCTTCCGTTCGGCCCTGGCCGGCCGGGCTGAAATACAAAGAAAGTCACTGGAGATGGAGTTGACCCAGCCGGACCGGATCGACTTCGAAACAGGCGTTGAATTGATTCGGCGTGTTATCGGGGAACTGCACGATTTTACCCGCCAATACCTGGCGCTTTTCGGTGTTTCCGGAACCAATGGTCCTGATTGCCACCCACCTGCTCCCGCTCCCGGGTTGCACTTCGCGGCGCGCACCGACCCGGTTCTGGCAATCATGAACGGAATACGCGCTATGCTTGCAGTGAGTGCAGTCGCATGGTTCTGGCTCCTCAGCGGATGGCCGTATGGTTCCTATGCGGTGATGATGGTGGCCATTGCCTGCGCTCTGTTCGCCTCAACGCCCTTCCCGGTCAAGGCAATCAACATGGCCATGCTCGGTGGCTGTTTCGCCCTGCCAGTGGCGTTTGCCTGCAAATTTTTTTTTCTTCCCTCCATCAACGGCTTCGCCCTGCTGAGTTCGGTCCTGGGGCCTGTTTTGCTGCTCAGTGCGTGGTTGATGACACGCAAAGCCACGATGATCGGCCTGGGATTTTGCTGCATGTTTTGTTTCATGATCGCCCCCGGCAATATCATGCAATACGACCCGATCGAGTTGATAAACTTCGGCCTTTCCCAGGTGCTCGGCCAGGCTGCGGCATCGATCATGTTCGCCGTGTTTGCGCCTGCCACGTCCCCGTGGTTCAAACGCCGTCTTCCCGGTATGTTGCGCCGCCAGATAGGCTTGGTCTGCCATGCGCCCTTGGCCGGTTTGGCGCAGCGTTTTGAAAGCGGCACCCGCGACATCATGCAGCGGATCGCCGCCACCGGGCAAGGGGACAGGCTCGATGACCAATGCGTGCTCGAGTGGATGTTCCTGGTGCTGGAGACGGGGCATGCCCTGCTCGATCTCCGCAACCGGGCCGCCGAAGAGTTGGCGGGGCGACGGGAACAAAAGGGTGTGGAAAGCGTTCTCCGGGCCATTGGGGCCTTGTTCGATCATCCCTCGGAAGAACGCCGCCGCTCCGCCCTGAGCGTGGTCGATCATGCGCTGGAACAGTTGCAGGGTACCCCGGGCCAAGAGCAGGACGACCGTGCTCTTCATGCCCTGTTGCCCCCGCTGCACAGTCTCCGTTTAACCTTGCTTGACCGTGCGTCCGTATTCCAGGAGGGATATGCCCATGCCGCGTGAATTTTCCCTGCTCGACGCCCTTGTTCCCACCTTGTTCGGGGCGTTTCTCGCCAGCCTTGTGGTGCAAGCCGTTTGCGACAGGATTTTCAGCAGGTTCGATCTCTATCGCCATGTCTGGCACCCGCCGCTGTTTCGGGTCAGTCTTTTTGTTTGCGTTTTCGGTGTGCTCGGCCTTTGGGTCATGCGCTGACCGGTCCACCATTTTTCAGAGATTTTTTTTTATGCTCCGCCAAAAAGCCAAACTCTTGATCAGGATTGCAGTGACGCTCACGATTTTTTCGGGAGCCGTATTGACCAGCATCGCCCTGTGGAACCGCTATATGGATTCGCCCTGGACCAGGAACGGGCGGGTACGGGCCAATGTTATCGATGTGGCCCCCGATGTTTCCGGGATCGTCGTGCGGATGGCGGTCCATGACAACCAACTGGTCCGTCAAGGCGATTTGCTGTTTGTCGTTGATCAGGAGCGCTACCACCTGGCGTTGGCCCAAGCGAAAGCGCAGTTGTCGGCGCGGAAGGCCGAACAGGAGATGCGGCGCCGTGAAGCCAAACGCCGTGCCGTTCTCGGAAACGATATCATCTCCCATGAAAACAGGGAAAATGCCCTTTCCCTGGCGGAGGCGGCCGACGCCCTGTACCAGGAATCCCAGGCGGCATACGGCCTGGCCCGGCTGAACCTGCAACGGACCGAGGTCCGTTCCCCGGTTGACGGGTATGTGACGAATCTCGCTGTCCATGCGGGGGACTATGTTTCCGCCGGGATACCCAGGTTGGCGGTTATCGACCGGCATTCGTTCTGGGTGTACGGATATTTTGAAGAGGGCAAGCTGCAACTTTTCCGCCCTGGTGACCCGGCGGAAATCCGTCTCCTGGGGACGAAGACGGTCCTGCAGGGACATGTGGAAAGCTACTCCCGCGGCATTACCGATCGTGACAATCCCACCGGCCGTGAATTGTTGGCAAACGTCAACCCCGTGTTCAATTGGGTTCGGCTCGCCCAGCGTGTTCCGGTCCGGATCATCATTGACCAGGTTCCCGAACGGACACCCCTGGCCGCCGGGATGACCTGTACCCTGGTCATTACCCCCAGGTCTGCCGAGCCGGTCAAGGCTTCTTCCGGTCTGCTCGCCCTTTTGCTCAAAAAACAGATCGGAAGAGCACACG
>JBFWIP010000170.1:0-5067 GCA_050255935.1 Desulfobulbus sp. | reverse complement strand
TCATCGAGCAGAACATGACGGGGTTGGATCATTTCATCTACATGAAATCGGAGAGTTCCAGCGCCGGTAGAGTGACCATTACCCTCACGTTCGAATCGGGCACAGACCCCGACATCGCCCAGGTACAAGTCCAGAACAAGTTGCAGCAAGCCCTCAGCCTGTTGCCGCAGGAAGTGCAACGGGAAGGGGTACAGGTCACCAAGTCCAACTCGACCTTTCTCATGATCGTCAGTTTGATCTCCACCGCCAACGACCTGGACCGGCACGACTTGACCGACTTCATGGTTTCCACTCTTCGGGACCCCCTGAGTCGTCTGCCGGGTGTGGGAAGCATCCAGATTTTCGGAGCGCAATATTCCATGCGGATCTGGCTTGACCCCCACAAGCTCAACAGTTATCAACTCACCCCGCTCGACGTCAGGAGCGCTATCCAGGCGCAAAACAATCAGGTGGCCGTCGGCGATCTCGGGGGCACGCCCGCGGTGTCCGGTCAGCAGATCAGCGTCAGCATGATGGCCCAGACCAAGATGAGTTCAACGGAAGAGTTCGCGCAGATCCTGTTGAAGGTTCAGAGCGACGGTTCCCAGATCCGGCTCAAGGATGTGGCCCGAATCGAAATCGGAGGCGAAGACTACGATACGGTGTCCTCCTACAATGGCCAGCCAGCCGGAGGCCTGGCCATTATGCTGGCTACCGGGGCCAACGCCCTGGAGACGGCCGCCAATGTCAGGAATAAGCTGGCTGAACTGCAGCCTTATTTTCCATCGGGCGTCCAGGTTGTCTATCCCTACGACACCACCCCCTTCATCAAAATTTCCATCGAGGAGGTCGCCCACACCCTGGTTGAGGCCATCATCCTGGTCTTTTTGGTGATGTATCTTTTTCTGCAAAATTTCCGAGCCACCCTGATTCCCACCATTGCCGTGCCCGTGGTGCTGCTCGGGACCTTCGGCATCATGGCGATTTTCGGCTTTTCCATTAACACCCTGACCATGTTCGGCTTGGTGCTGGCCATCGGCCTGCTGGTCGACGACGCCATTGTGGTCGTGGAAAACGTGGAACGGATCATGGCCGAGGAGGGCCTGTCGCCACGCGAGGCCACCCGCAAGTCCATGGACCAGATCACCGGCGCCCTGATCGGCATCGCCCTGGTGCTCTCCGCCGTGTTCGTGCCCATGGCCTTTTTCGGAGGTTCCACCGGCGCCATCTACCGCCAATTTTCCCTGACCATTGTCTCGGCCATGGTGCTCTCGGTACTGATAGCCCTGATCTTGACTCCAGCCCTCTGCGCCACCTTGCTCAAACCGGTGCCTAAGGGTGGACACGGTAAGAGAAGAGGATTCTTTGGCTGGTTCAACCGGACATTCGAAAGCGGCGCAGACCGCTATCGGGACAACGTTGCCCACGTGCTCAAACGTACCGGCCGCTTCGGGCTGATCTACCTTCTGCTCATCGGGGCCATGATCTTTTTGTTCACCAAACTGCCGACCGCCTTTCTACCTGAGGAAGACCAGGGCGTTTTCCTCACCATGATCCAACTTCCGACCGGCGCCACCCAGGAACGCACACTAAACGTTATTGAGCGGGTCCGCAGTTATTACCTGACCGAGGAAAAGGCCAACGTCATATCCGTCATGACGGTGGCAGGTTTCAGCTTTGCCGGACGCGGCCAGAATATGGGCATGGCCTTCGTGAAATTGAAAGACTGGAGCGAACGAAAAAAACCGGAACAGTCGGTAACCGCAATCATCGACCGGGCGATGGGACCGTTCTCCCGGATCAAGGAGGCCATGGTCTTTCCTTTCAATCTGCCGGCCATCACCGCCTTGGGCACCTCAACCGGTTTCGACTTTTTTCTGCAGGACCGCGCCGGATTGGGGCATGAAAAATTGATCGATTCCAGAGACAGGTTACTTGGCATGGCCGCCCAAAATCCCAACCTCACCCGGGTTCGGCCCAATGGCATGGAGGATGCCCCCCAGTACAACATGGATATCGATTACGAAAAAGCCATGGCCTTCGGAATCACGGTTGCCGACATCAATGCCACCCTGTCGACGGCCTGGGGTTCCTACTACGTCAACGATTTCATCAGCAATGGCCGGATCAAGAAGGTCTACCTCCAGGCCGATGCCCCGTACCGCATGCAACCGGAAGATATCTCGTACTGGTATGTCCGCAACAGGATCGGCGAGATGGTTCCCTTCAACACTTTCACCTCGGGGCACTGGAGTTTCGGCTCTCCCCGGCTGGAACGCTTCAACGGGGACCCGGCAGTCGAGATCGTCGGAGAGGCCGCACCCGGTAAATCGAGCGGCGATGCGATGCGCCTCGTCGCCGAACTGGTGGCGCAACTCCCGTCGGGTATCGGGTACGCGTGGACCGGCACTTCCTTCCAGGAGGCCCAGGCCGGTTCACAGGCCCCGGCCCTCTATGCCATTTCGTTGCTGGTGGTTTTTCTCTGTCTCGCAGCCCTTTATGAAAGCTGGTCCGTACCGTTTTCGGTCATGCTGGCTGTACCGTTGGGGGTGTTGGGGGCCTTGATGGCAATCTATTTCCGGGGTCTGGAAAACGACGTCTATTTCCAGGTCGGCTTACTCACCACTATCGGGCTGTCAGCGAAAAACGCCATCCTGATCGTCGAGTTCGCCAAGCGGCGCTACGATAAAGGCAAAGATCTGGTCGAGGCTACGGTGAATGCCTGCAGATTGCGGCTGCGTCCTATTCTCATGACCTCGCTCGCTTTCATGCTCGGCGTCCTGCCACTGGCGATCAGCACCGGCGCCGGCGCCAACAGCCGCCATGCCATCGGCACCAGTGTGCTGGGCGGCATGCTCTCGGCAACCGTTTTAGCCATCGTGTTTATTCCCCTCTTTTTTGTCGTGGTCATGCGTCTGTTCAAAACCCGCCGGACAAGCGAACAAAACAGCGAAACAATCAAGGAGCATTCGTATGTTAAATAGTCCCAAAAGATACATTGTCGCCGGGGCAATGCTCTTGTTTCTCAATGGTTGTGCATTGGCGCCGCACTATCAGCGGCCCGACTTGCCGGTGGCTCAGAAATTGCCTGACGCTCTGGCGGACCGAAAATCGCCGATGGGAAAAGCGGAGGCAACCATCCAAGCGGAATGGGGTTGGCGGGATTTTTTTACCGACCCCTTCCTCCAGCAGCTTATCCAGTCTGCGCTGAAGAACAATCGAGACCTGCGCGAATCCACACTGAGGATCCAGGCTTACCAGGCGCAATACCGGATTGAGCGGGCCGCGCTGTTCCCCTTTATCAATGGTAGCGGCTCCGGCAGCAAGCAACGGACCTTGGGCGGCGACAACTACGTGACCACGGAAACCTATGGTGTGTCCGTGGGCATCACGGCATACGAACTCGATCTGTTTGGCCGGATCCGCAGTCTCAAGGACAAGGCCCTGGAACAATACCTGGCCATGGAGGCCACTCATCGAAGCAATCATATCAGCCTGGTTGCCGAGGTGGCCACGGCCTACCTGACCCTACAGGCCGACCGGGAACTGCTCACTGTCACCGAAGATACCCGCCAGAACGAGGAGGCCTCCTTCCGGCTCATCGAACAACGGATGCAGCAAGGGCTGGCAACGCAGTTGGACTTGGCCCAGGCCCGTACCAGCCTGGAAACGGCAAAAGCGAACTTGGCTCGCTATCAACGTCAAGTCGCCCAAGACATCAACAATCTGACCTTGCTGACCGGGTCAGCGACCCCTGTAAACTTTGGCGTCAAACAGTCCCTCGGCGAACAGATGCAGATTGTCGCCGTCCCGAAGGCGCTGTCTTCGCGGGTCTTGCTCCAGCGCCCGGACATCATGGCGGCCGAACACGAACTCAAAGGTGCTAATGCACAAATAGGTGCGGCCCGCGCCGCCTTTTTCCCCGCCATAAGCCTGACGGCAAGTGCGGGAAAAATCAGCGGCGATCTCTCCGATCTTTTTGACGGCAACTCCGGCTCCTGGTTGTTCTCGCCGGCCATCAGTCTTCCCATTTTTACCGGCGGAAAGCTGGAAGCCGAACTGGATGTAGCAAAGATCAGCAAGGAAATTACGGTCGCCCGTTACGAAAAAACAATCCAGACAGCCTTTCGTGAGGTTGCCGATGCCTTGGTGGCCAGCGAAACGTACCACGACCAGATGATAGCTCAAGAAGCCAACCTGATCGCCAACCAGGAATACTATTCTTTGGCCAAAGACAGGTATCTGCAAGGGGTGGATAGTTTCCTCACCCTGCTGGACGCTCAGCGTTCACTGTACAGTGCCCGCCAGAATTTCCTGAACCTGCAACTGGCCCAACAGGTCAATCAAGTTACCGTCTACAAGGTGCTGGGGGGCGGGTGGAAGGAACGCCGATGATATATCCCGCCGTTTTCTGGTCAACCACCTGAATCGAGACGAAGGACGACGATGTCGAGGAAACAATCTTGAATGGCACCCAAAGACGGGGGAAAAAAGCATGGCCCGAAAAACAAAACAGAAAGTGGAAGAAACACGTAACGCCATTCTCAACGTAGCCATACAGATCCTGCTCGCGAGAGGAATCGCAGGAACTCATATTGAGGATATCGCCCGTGGGGCCGGGCTGACCAGAGGGGCTATATATTGGCATTTTTCAAATAAAATCGATCTGTTAAATACGTTATGGGAGGATTTGGTCGAGAATGACGATTTTTTATTTCAGGTAAGGGGGGGCATCGATGAATTTGATCCCCTGGGGTTCCTGGTGGAACAACTCTTCCTTTTTGTCAAAGAAATGCCCACGAATGCCTGGCGTCGACGGCTTTTTGATATTTTCATCAAGGAGGGGGGGCTGCTCAAACATGACTCTTCATTTCATTTCGACCGAAAAAGCTTCCATCAGCAGAGGCTGATTGATCTGGAAATCCTGCTTCGTGCCGCCGTTGACAAACGGCAGTTACCAGCCAGCATTGATACTTACCTGGGAGCAATAGCCATTATTTCACATATTGATGGGTTCATTCCTCAATATCAACAATTATCAGATGAACTTAAAATAAAAATCGACAAATCATTTTTAATTAACTGTCT
>JBFWIP010000169.1:0-5118 GCA_050255935.1 Desulfobulbus sp. | reverse complement strand
CATTGGCCGCTGTAGGAAACGCACAGCGCCCCATGAACAAAGCATTCCAGGGGAACCGCGGTGGCGGCGCGAATGGCCCTGATCTGCTCCAGGCTCAGTTCCCGCGCCAAAACCACCTGGGAAAAACCGACCTGCTCCAGGAAGCGGACCTTTTCCGGGGTGCGGTTGTTCATCTGGGTGGAGGCGTGCAGGGGGATCGGGGGAAGCGCACACTCCAGCAGCCCCACATCCTGGATGATCAGGGCATCGACACCGATTTGGTCCAGCTGGTGGCAGAGTTCCACCGCCCGCGCCAACTCCTCCTCTTCAAAGAGGGTATTGAGGGCCACATACACCCGGGCCCGGAACAGATGGGCATGCTCTACCAACCGCTCGATATCAGCCAGGCTGTTGGCGGCGGCGGCACGGGCTCCGAACATCGGTCCGCCGATGTACACCGCATCGGCACCATGATCGATGGCGGCCAGGCCGCACTCAAGGTTTCTTGCCGGAGCCAGCAGCTCAATATCCTGTACATCCATAGATCCCCACGTAGTTCACCCCCATCCTCAAGGGATGGATAACTTTCCCCAAATGCCCGGTTCACAATCAATTGCATCATAGCGGCTCTCGCCGGAACTGTCATGGTCAAGATCACGGGCCAAAAGCCGATATGCTTTTCCGGGTGGTTCCCTGACGGACGACGGCCACCGGGACATGATTGCACCGCAAGAGGGGATGATGCTCGATGCATCCAAAGTTGTCATGCCTGCCCGAGGGGACTGGCGAGCATCCGCAGGATGCCTTCGCACGCAAAAGGAAACCCGCCTTGTTCACCTTGGCTACAGCTTGATATCGCGCTCCCTGAGTTGGTCCGGGGTAAGCTCGTAGCGCTCCAACAGGCGCATTATCTTATTTCTTGGCGGGATATTGGAAAGGAAAAGCAGAACGATCAAAATGGCGAAGACCATCTTGCTGATCAGGGCGCCATTGATATAGGTGGTGAAGGCCAAGGGGAAAAAGACCACGCCCATATAAAGCATCCGCTCATAGGCGGTTTTCAGCAGGACCACCAATTCACGAAACCCCTGTTCGTCCATTTCCGGGAAGTCTTCCGGGCGTATTTCGGCAAGTGTCCGACGCCGACTCTGAAAGAGGTACACTATCGCCAATCCGGCAAAAAGATACGCAAAAGCGCTCATCGAGGCGGGCATGATGCAATGTTGTTGAGAATGTGTTGGTTGAAAAATCGGTAATGGAAAGGAGGCCGCCCGGAACGGATTCATTCCGGGCGGTCGGCTTCAGAAAAAATGGGCAGTGACGATTATTTGGTGTCTCTCCGGAAATGAGGATTTTCGTTCAAGTTCCAGGTATGCGAAAAGGGTTTACCCTAGGCATATACGGCCGTTCCGAGGGTAAAATTTTGAGCATGATGCAGAAATTGGACGAAAAGACCGTTGCCGGATGGGCACTATTTAAGCATCATTCCGGCCATATTCGGGATTTCCATGCCATGATGGAAAAGATAGGCCACAATCACAGCCACCGGGATGATGAAGAAGGTCAGGGCAACGAAGTAAACCCACACCATCTTGCCGAACTGCGCTTCCGCCAGTTTTTTAAAGTCGGTGATAATCCCAAGGCTCATGAACGTCAGCATGAAGAACAGTTTCCGCATGGCGCCTTCAACCGACGTGGCACCGGCCTTGGCCGCTTTCAGAAGCGCTATCCCTTCCGGCGCGCCCCCGTGACCGGGCCCGAAAAAGATCCCGAGATAAACAAACCAGGCAATGAAGTAGCCGAGAACGAATTTGGGGAAGCGGAACCAGACTTCGGAAAACGGTATCCGGTCCCCCTCGTGTTTCTCGATCTTGTAGACCCAGACCATGGCGAGAATGAAGGCCCACAAGCCGATAAACATATCGATCCAGATCTTGGTCATGACCGCGCTGGTGGTGATAACGCCTTCCATCCACACAACCTTGCCGCCGCTTTCCTGCGTCACCTTGGTGCGCATGAACTCGTCGAGCAGCTCGCCCGCGGCGGCATCGGCACCGTCGGTCTTCACCGCCATACCCATGGCCGAACCGGCAACGATCGGGTCGGAGGTGCCGGGCCACACATGGGTGAAGACACCGGGCAGCACAACCAACTCGATGACCGCATAGACAACAACCAGGGCGGAAACCATGATGGACACCACCGGCCGGGCCCGCACCGCGCCACCCGTGGCGACGGCGGCGGAAACCCCGCAGATGGAGATGGCCGAGCCAAGGACCGCTGCGGTCTTGCGGGGCAATTTGAAAATCCTGCGGGCAATGATATAAATTCCGGGCCAGAAGATCAGGTAGGCGACAATGGTGGCCGCCGCACCGGCGATAAACAGTTCAAAGGTAAAATGGGCCATCTGCTGGCCGAGTTCAGTGCCGCCGGAACCACCGATCTTGGCGCCGGTGAGGACGGCCTTGATCGGCAGATAGCCGACCTTGACGCCGAGAAAGACGATGGCAGTCTTGATATACCATTCCGGTTTGGCGGCCGTGTTGAGATACCGGGCCAACGGCTTGAAAAAGTTGCCGATGATCAGGCCGACCAGCAAAGCCAGGATGAAGGACGCTCCGCCACCGAGGGAGAGGGTGAACATATCGAGGTGGCTCTTCTTCAGATCTACGGCCGAGGCGGCAAAAAAGGCGTGGTGGCCGATAAACCAGGTGAAATAGGTCAAACAGAAAATAACGGTCCAGCCGCCGATGAACTTCTTCACATCCCATTTCTGGAAATAGGCGCCGATGGTGGTGGCAATGGTGAACACCACATAGGTCACCAAAATCGAGCCGATGGGGCCAAGTACTTTATATGCCCCCTTGCCGTAGGCGTAAAAAGCGTGGCCGGGTGTGGTAATCTTCCCGCCGGCCCCCTCGGGCAGACTCAAAATCCACTGTTTGGGATAGGCGACCCATCCAACAAGATCCACCCCGAAAATGGTCAGCAGGCCGAGTCCGAAAAACGCCAAACCGAGCCATACCGCCCACCAGTCCTCCGTTGTTGCCATGCCTGAATACCAGGCGCGTTGCTGTTTTGCCATGTTCTCCTCCCGTCTCAATAGCGCAGAGGCAATTCGAGACACCTGTTAAAATAATGGTTCATGAACGGTCGCATCCACTCGGGAATCATCTCGTTGTTGGAACTCATGAAGACCTTGAGTTTTCCTTCTTCATCAATTCTCGATTTGAGCGCTTTTTCCAGTTCCCGGTCAAGGTCGTCGAGTTCCCGCGCGGCTATGCGCAGACCATTGCCGGAAACGATCCAGTTACGGCCGTCGTGATCGATCATCATTTCGATCATTGGAACCGCTTCCCGTTTGGTTGACTTGTGTGAACTCATCACACCACCACTCAGTGCAGGATAGAGGTTGGAACAATAAACAAGCCTATGACCAAGGCGATCGCCGCGGCGATAAAGGAATAGAGGCAGAGTTTGGTTTCAATGGGCTCCCACGGTTCGGCATCCTCCAGGACGCTGGTGGTATCCATGTCCGCCGACAGCGAACCGGTTTCAGCAGCCTTCTTAATTTCAGCTTCCGTCATTTTCTTTTCATCCATAATATCCTCCTGTGTTGAGTTGATGTAGAATGAGCGGAAATTACATTGCTCGCCAAAATACGCTGGAAAATTTGATCATTTTGCAAACTACATGACCATCGAACCTATTTCAAATCATTTTTTCATATTGACGTCCATCCGAGTTCAAACAACGTGCCCCCTCATTACAGAAGGGAAAAAAATGGACAGGATCTCCCGACCGCAATTGCAGATATTTTTTCCACGGAAGTGTAGCATCCTGCAGCAATAGTACAGACCTGTATTTTAGCCGGAATTCCGGACCTAACGTTGCGGATTATGGGAAATGTTGACAATGCCCCCCCCCTCTGACGCGGAGCGTGAAGGGGTGTTTTCACGCTTCTACGCAAAAACGATCAGTTGCGGGCGAGGGTCAGAATTGGACGTCAGAAAGCCGGGGCCTCGAAACGAAGGCCCCAACGGAGAGGGGGGAGCTGAAGAGGATTGAAGCCTAAAAAAAACTGCGAAACGATGATGGTAGCGTTTTGAAAGCGACGTTCTTCGGAACGTCCCATAATTCATCGATTCCTTTCACTAAAATACTCCCGCCGGGGGGCGGAAGAAAATTTCCTTCATTTTATTTCATTTCCGAGGTCACGCCGTGGCTTCGATAGGTTTCCAGCAAAATCCGCATCATGTTCTCCAGCCCATAGCGCTGTGCGATAACGCGGTGCTGTCGCTCCATTCGTTCAGGATCACGAAGCGGCAGTTGCGCCAGTTCTTGAAGTTGTTGCGCGGCCGCGGCCACATCATCGTAATCAACCAAACGATACGCCTCGATCCTGCGGACCGCTTCACGGGTTGACGGTATGTCGCATCCGAGCACGGGCAGGCCGTTCAACATGCCCTGAATCAAGGCCTGCGATATGCCCTCCGCCTCGTTGGAGGAAAAAAAGAGGAGGTCGAAGGCACTGAAAAACGGGGCCGGTTGCTCCTGATGCCCGGCAAAAACAACCCGGTCGGTGATGCCCAGTTGTTCGGCAAGGGCCTTCAAGCGTGACAATTCATCACCGCCGCCCACCAACAGGCAACGATACGTGTCCGGCAAGGCTGCGATCGTTTTCAGGATAAAGGTATGCCCCTTGTAATGACGAAGAAAACCCACATTCCCCACCACAACCTGCTTATCGCCGATTCCGTATCGCTGGCGAACAGCTTGACGATGGTCGGAGGAAAAGCGAAACCGCTCCTCATCGTTGCCAGTGGAAGCGACAACGAGTTTTTCCCTGGTGACGCCTTGGCTCGCCAGCTGTTCCGCGATGGCTTCACTGCAGGTGAAAATGACATGGGGAAAAAGATTGTAGCTCACCTTGGAGGAAATAGGGGCCAGGACGTGACGCGTACGAATGATCAGGGGAACGCCCAGGCACCGTGCAACCGCACCGCCCATCCAGGAATCCTCTGAGGAGTGGGTGTTCAGGACCGTTGGCTTGAGGCTTCGGAGAAGGCGAAACAGTTCGATCCATGACGAAGGCCTGAGCTTGGCAAACGTGGCAATCTCATGGACGGGAATTTTTTC
>JBFWIP010000168.1:0-5141 GCA_050255935.1 Desulfobulbus sp. | reverse complement strand
CGCTTGAACCAGGTGGCCAGGCCGCCGAGCTGGGTATGGTGTTCCAGCAGGAGCACGGAATGCCCGGCCGCTGCCAGGCGGTTGGCGCTGGTGAGGCCGCCGAGGCCGGAACCGACCACAATGACGTCATACTGCGGCTGCAGGGAATCCAAAGGCGTGAAGTGCATCGTTCTCCATGGGACTGAACTTGGGTGCGCGGCAAATCGTTATCGCGCAAAAAAAAACGCCAGCACAATCAGTTAGCGCAGAATGTGCTGATTAACCATTGTAATGCCGCTGAGCATGGACCCGACAATGCCGAGATAGCCCTGATCGGTCCCGGCGATAAAGAGATTGGGCCAGGGGGTCCGGCCATCCTTGATTTTACGGCTACTGCCGTAGATGGCGCCCTCGGCCTTGCGGGTGAAACGCTCGATGGTGAGCGGGGTAAAGCTGTCCTGATATACAATGGACGGCTGATAATTCCCAATAATTTCCTCACTAGCCGCCGTTGCCGCCCGGGCCCGGCGCTGCTTTTCCTGCATATAGGCCTCGGGAGCAAGTTCTTTCCACAAGGGATAGCTGGCGGCATTGGTCACCCGGACCTGTCCGGTTTCGCCGACCGGCAGCCCGATGAAATGTTCAGGAAAACAGATCACCCCCCAGGAGGGGTCGATCAAGTCGGTGGGACGCCGGTAGTCCAGGGAAGGCCGGTTGTTATAAAAAATGATGGTCCGTCCCCGGCCAAGTGCCGAGGATTTCTCCTGCGGGAGCACGGAGATGGTTTCCATGAAACTCATCCGGCCACAGAACTGGACCGGCGCGGCGGACCAACCGGAAAGGCGGATGGTCTCGGGGATGCCGGCCGTGGACAGGACGGCTTCAGCCTGCAGCTCTTCGCCACTTTCCAGACAGACCCCGCTCACCCGCCCGTCCCGGGTACAAATGCGGGCCACAGGGCTGCGATACCGCAACTCCCCTCCATACTCCCGGTACTGGGCAACCAGTGTGTCGAGGAAGTCGCGCATACTGGCACGGGGCCGGAAAAAACCCTCCTCGAACACCGACCGAAACATGATCACGAACTGGCCCAGGTCCATGTCCCGTTCCTCGGCATTGCCGTACAGCATCAGCGGCAAAAGAAGCATGTCCTCAAGTGCCTGATCCTGCATGTGCCGATGGAGGAAGTCGCGTGCTGACCGCCATGCAACCACCGCGAAGGGATCATAGGCGGCGATCTCTTGTTTCAACCGGAGAAAGGCATCGATCCGCCGGGGAAAACAACGGGCGACTTCCTCTTCCAGCACTGCCGGATCGTTGGTGAAACGCAAGCGGCGTTCGGGGAAACGGATCTCCGAGGCAATCTGCTCATGGAAATCGAACTGTTTGCGGGAAAGGTGCAACTGGCGCAGCAACCGGTTGAGCGGGGCGTGTTTGTCGCGCGGGGCGGCCCGGTTGGTCATGGCGTGCAGCCCGGTTTCGAACAACCGCCCCTGACGTGTGTAGTAGGAGTTGAGCCCTCCGGGAAGCCCGTGCTGTTCGAGGATCAGCGTTGTATAACCAAAGCGGGCGGCACGGATTCCGGCTGCCAATCCCGACAGACCGCCGCCAATGATGATGAGCTGATACGCAGCCATGAGTGCGGAAAAGAAAAGCGCTCCCGCCGTTAACTACGCATCGGTGGGAGCGCCGGGAAACAATCAGACGCCTTGCAGCTTCGGCTCCAGGTAATTGACGCAGCTGGTCAGGGTCGCCAGTTGCGGATACTCCTCCTCCGGGATCTGCAGTTTGTACCGTTTGCGCAGTTCCATGACGATATCGAGAAAGTCCATGGAATCGAGATCCAATTGGTCGCGCAGGGGCGCCTCGCCATCGAGGTTGTCAAAATCGGCTTCTTCGTCAATATCGGCAATGATTTCAAGGATAACGTCCTTGATTTCGTCACGGGTCATTCTTCGTTTCCTCTATATATTGAAAATATCAGTCGTTGTTCCGTGGGGGCGAAAGCTGTGAGAAATACCACAGATACCCTTAGTTCGCCACAAATCTCTCCACGATCACCACCGAATTTATACCCAGCATACCAAAGGAATTATTGAGGATGGTATCGATCCGGGGGAGTTGTTTGGGGGTGTTGGCGACCAGGCCAGGCAATTCACAGTCCGGATCGAGGTGGTCGAGATTGATGGTCGGATGCACCATGTTATCGGTGAACGAGGGCAGGTTGCCGGCCAGTTCCAGCACACCGGCGGCGCCCATGGCATGGCCGATGCTCGACTTGGTGTTGTTGATCCAGGTGTTGGGGCAACCGGCAAAGGTTTCACGAATGGCTTTGCACTCCTCGACATCGCCCTGTTTGGTGCCGGTGGCATGGGAGTTGATGAGGGTGATCTCATCGGGCCTGAGCCCGGCCCGCTGAAGAGCGGCCTCCATGCATTGCCGTTGGCGAGGCCCGTAGGGAAGGACAAAATCGCGGGCATCGGAGTTCATGGCATAGCCGGTGATCTCGCCGTATATCCTGGCGCCGCGCTCCAGGGCCCGATCGAGCCGTTCCAGGGTGAACAGGCACCCTCCTTCGGAGATGACGATACCGTTCCGGTCCCTGTCAAAGGGGCGGCTGGCCCTGGTCGGGTCCGGATGTTCGGCCAAGGCGCCCTGGGAACGGAACGAGGCGAAAATGCCAAAGGAACCCACGCACTCGGAAAGACCGCCGCAGAGCGCCAGATCGACCTCGCCCAGTCTCAGCATCTGCATCCCCTGAATGAGGGCCGCATTGCCCGCGGCGCAAGCGGCACCGATGGCGTAATGGGGGCCGGTGATACCGAGGTTCATGGTGATCTCGCCGGCGGGGTTGTTGATGACGGTGCGGGGATTGTGGTGGTGGGTCCAGTAATTGACATCAAAGCCGTACTGGCCGATGTTGTAGACCTCGTTTTCGGTTTCCACCGTACCGTGCTCGGTCAGGCCGATATAGACACCGGTTGCAGCCCGGTCATAGGTGGAAAAGTCAATACCGGCGTCCAGCAAGGCCTCGTTGGCGCAGTAGACGCCGATGCAGCCGGCGCGGGTGCCGCGGGTGTTCTCCCGCTTCTTGCGGTACCTGGTTTCGGCAAAGCTGCAGACACCGGCTGGATGGATGCCCATGTAGCGCAAATCGAGCGTCGAGATGCCGCTCCTGCCCGCCAGGAGGTTGGCCCGGAATTCTTCCAGATTCGAGGCGCCGGGGGCGGCCAGGCCGACACCGGTGATGACAATACGTTGCTGTTCAGGGAGTTTTTTCATGATCAACGCCGACTGCCTCAGATGCCGCCCAAGCCTTTGATAATGCTCGCCACGCTGCCGATGGCCTCATCGAGCTTGTCGGGCATGGGCCCGCCGGCCTGGGCCATGTCGGGCCGTCCGCCGCCCTTGCCGCCGACCACCGCGGCCACCCGGTTGACCAGCTCGCCTGCCTTGATCCTGCCAGTCAGGTCCTTGCTCACCATGGCGAGCAAGGCCGCCTTGCCGTCAAATTCGCCGCCGAGGACGATGATGCCGCTGGGAAGTTTGTCGCGGACCTTGTCGCCGATTTCACGCAGGGTCTTGGGCGAATCGAGCGGAACGAGGCTGGCAACGACCTGCATGCCGTCGAGATCGATCGCCGAGGCGAGCAGCTGATCCAGGTCGGACAGGGCCATGGAGGCGTTGAGATTGGCGATCTGGCGCTCCAGGTCCTTCTGCCGTTTGAGTAAGCCCTGGATCTTGTCGACCGCCCCTTCGATCGGGCCGGAAATGACCGAGCTGATGGCTGCGGTCTGGCGGGCCAACTCCTGCACCCAGTGGACCGCACCGGCGCCGGTAACGGCCTCGATCCGGCGGACGCCGGCGGCAATGCCGGTTTCCACCACGATCTTGAAAAAACCGATATCCCCGGTTCGCCGCGCATGGGTGCCGCCGCAGAGTTCCTTGCTGAAACCGCCGATGCTGACCACGCGCACCTCTTCGCCGTATTTCTCGCCGAAAAGCGCGGTGGCGCCGCCGGCAATCGCCTGCTCGCGGCCAAGAATGGCAGTATCGACCTCCACATTCCGGCGGATCTCGGCATTGACCAGCTGTTCAATGGTGCAGATCTCCGCGTGGGTGAGGGGCGAAAAATGGGTGAAGTCGAAACGGAGCCGGTTGTGATCCACGGCGGAACCGGCCTGCTTGACATGATCCCCCAGGACCTTTTTCATCGCCGCCTGCAGCAGATGGGTGGCGGTATGGTTGAGGGCGGTATCGTTGCGGCGCTCGGACACCTGCAATTCAACCCGGGTGCCGACCTTCAGTTCGCCCTGGGTGACCTGCCCCTCGTGGAGGATGAGACCGTTGACGGGAGCAAAGGTCTTGCTCACGGCAAAACGGCCCTCGGGCCAGACAATCTCGCCCTGATCGCCGGTCTGGCCGCCGGATTCGGCATAGAACGGGGTCTGGGCGCAAAAAATCCGCAAATTTTCGCCTGCCTGGGCACTGTCCACCAGCTGGCCGGAGGCATTGACCATCGCATCGACCGTGGACACGCCCTGGGTGGCGCCATAGCCGATGAACTCGGCCTTTTTGCCCTGGTTGCCCAGCTCGATGATGCCGGCATCGAGGTGATCGACATCACTGCCTTTCCAGGATTTGCGCGACTGTTCCCGCTGCTGGTCCATGGCCTGGGCAAAGCCGGGTTCGTCAAAGGCAATCCCTTTCTCAATGGCGATGTCGCGGACAATGTCCACCGGGAAGCCATAGGTGTCATACAGCTTGAAGATGAAATCACCGCCAATGACCGCCTGATCACCGGCCTCCTTCTTCAGCTGCCTGATCTCCTGGTCAAGCTTGTTGAGGCCGTGATCCAGGGTTTCGCCGAAACGTTGTTCCTCGTTGGTGACCACCTTGGCGAGCAACTCGCGGGTATTCCCCAAATGCGGGTAGGCCTCCACCATCAGTTCGGTCACCAGGGCGCACACGCCCGGAAAAAACGAACTCAAGCCCAGGGACCGGCCATAACGGATGGCGCGGCGCATGATCCGGCGCAGGACATATCCCCGGCCCTCGTTGGAGGGCAGCACGCCGTCGGCCACCAGGAAAGTGGTGGCCCGGGCATGATCGGCGATGACCCGCATGGACACGTCATCGGCCTTGTTGTCCTGATATTTTTT
>JBFWIP010000167.1:0-5278 GCA_050255935.1 Desulfobulbus sp. | reverse complement strand
TCTCTGTAGATACGAAGAAAAAGGAACTTGTGGGGCCGTACAAGAACAACGGCCTGACCTATCGTCCCAAGGGGGATCCCATCAAGGTCAAATCGCATGATTTCATGGATAAAGAACTTGGCAAGGTTGCGCCGTACGGAGTCTACGATGTGAAGAATAATGAGGCATGGGTGAATATCGGCACCGATCACGACACCGCTGCCTTTGCTGTGGAAAGTATTCGGCATTGGTGGAAAATGATGGGGAAATCGAGGTATCCTCATGCCACGCAACTGATGATCAATGCGGACAGTGGGGGAAGCAACGGGTCGCGTGTCCGACTGTGGAAAACGGAACTGCAGAGGTTTGCCAATGAAACGGGGCTGGAAATTTATGTAAGCCATTTCCCGCCCGGAACCAGTAAGTGGAACAAGATAGAGCACCGTTTGTTCAGCGCTATCAGTCTGAATTGGCGAGGACAGCCGCTCATTAACCACGAGGTGATCGTCAACCTGATTGAATCCACCACCACGCGAACCGGACTCAAAGTGCGCGCCTCTCTGGATATGAATCACTATGCAAAGGGGATCAAGGTGGCGGATGCAGAAATGAAAGCGCTCAGCCTGCACCCGGATTCGTTTCACGGTGAATGGAACTACGCCATAAAAAAGCATGATTAATTTATGAACGTCTCCTTACCATCGAACTTCAGCTGAAAGGCTTGCTTTGCGAGCCCCCTCACATTGTTCGGGATGACACCGACCTTGAGCGATGTTCGGGGAGGTAGTGCACCAACCGGCTGTCATCTCGACCAGTGGGAGATATCTCCTCGCTTCATGCTGAGTTTCAGTGGTAATAATTTTAAAAAATTGCCCCAGCCTTCGGGTATCGTCTGCAGATTTTGCACATCAAAGAAAAAAGCCGGGTTGCCCTGTTTCTTTTTAGGCAACCCGGCTGTCTGCATGAGACCCGCGGCTTTCCGGCCCCGCCTCGCGGCGGGTGTGGCTTTATCGTATTGTTTTGTTCTGTGCCCCCTAAAAAAAAATCCCCGGACGGCGCATAGACCGATCCGGGGATATCCCTTTTTATCCTCGTCTCACCGCACCCTCCCTTTGCCACGGGACGGCGCATTCATTTTCAGGCAGGTCTTCTGACTTCCGGATCACCCTACCGGCTGCGCCTTCCCAACCCATTGGTCAGTGACATCATGCAGCCTTCGTCCCCGGATACAGCGGCGGGCCCGTCCCCGATTCACGCGGGGTTCCCTTTTCAGCCTACGGCACCTGAAATTACTTGCGGATTTTTTCTTGACCTGAAAAAAGTAAAAATACCTGTATGAATTTGCGAAATATCATCACCGTTTTGCGGAAAACCTACGGGGGCGGCACTTCTCCCCTCAAAGCGCCCGCGCCGTTGGTGACGGACACGTCGAGAACCAGGCCCGGAGTAACCAGTCCATACCGATACGACGACGAATATGATCGCAGCCACGGTTGCAACTGTTTTCACTCCATGCCGTGTTTCCCTCCTGTTTCTTTCATCACGAAACGGTAAGTCATCGCTTTCGGCGACGAATCCCGATCAGCCCCATAAGTCCACTCCCCAACAGCCAGGCGGCGGCGGGGACGGGAACGGCGGAAGGCGTCCCTTCGATTGTCAGGGCAACACTGTCAAGGATAAAATCCGTGCGGGCACTGCTGTTCTTTGCTGCTTCGACGAGCCAAATCAGTTCACCGTCATCCAGGAAGCTCATGTCAGCGAGCGTATAGACGTACGTCGAGGGATCGGTGGTATTGTCCACACCGACCTCCATATTTTCAAAAGCGACCACCCCATCCAGGGTAACCTTGGCCAGATCGGGATATAGAGGCGTCCCGGTGGTGTCATTGACGGTATCCCAGTTGTTGGTGTCGGCATAGATCGTTCCCGCCCAAGGGGAATAGTTCAGGTTGTCATCGTCGTGCCAGGTAAAAGTAAGGCTGGCGGTGAGATCCGTATAACCGGACAAGTCCCCCCAGCCGCTGAAACTGCCTTGCTTGGAGAAAGCTGTCGCAACGATGAAATCGCCATCAATGGCGTAACCGTACTTGGTCGTATCTTCGGACGTGTAACTCTCTGTATAGACCACCGCCGCTGAGGCATGCCCCGCAGTCATTGCCAGGCAAAGAAAACCTGCCACTGCGCCGAACATTTTCTTCATTTTTCCCTCCCGTCTTCATTTCATCAAAAACATTGTCAATTAAGATGACCTCGTGAGAGATCAAACAATCCGAAAAATCGAGTATCGCCCAAACAGTCTGTTGCGAGGCCCGGAACGGCGTTCCCGTGTTTTTTTCGAGAACGACGATTACTTATTTTTCCGCCGAATCCCCACCAGCCCGAGCAGGCCCGCCCCCAGCAACCATGCGGTAGCGGGGACGGGAACAGGTGCGGTATACGACACCGTTCCCGGATGAACCGCCATCGCATAAAATTGGCCTGACTGATATGCCGTGAGCTGGTAGCCGGTGGAAAAAAGAAATCCATAAGAATACGTCACGCCGTTGGAGGCCAGGTAAGTTGTTTCGGTCCAGTAACCGCTGCTGTTGGGGGTGGTCCGGAGATAGGCAAAAGGGCTTTTACTGACCGGAGCAGAATGACCGGCATTGCCGAGCGACACATAGAAGAGATGGCCGAATTCCGAGGTGGTTTGATCATATCCAAATCCGGGATTGTCGCCGGAGGAAGGGAGCCGCCAGCCGGTGGACCAGTCGATATCACTGGTGTAGCCGTCAAAGAGTTCAACCGTCAGGCGAGAACCAATGACGTTTGTCGCCCAGTTCATCTGGTACTGCCAGGTTTGACAATAGGGGTTGGGGAAATCCAGCCAGACCAAGCCGCCATTAATGCTGTCGTCCTCATAAATCAGGTTGAATTCCAGGCCATCATACATTGGTTCCGGACCATCATAGGTGGCGGTGCCGATAACGGTGAGACCAGCCCAACTCTGCTGCCCTATGGCGACGACCAGGACCAGGGCAACCAACAAGGATTGTATATTTTGTTTGTTCATCCTCTTTTCCTCAAACATCTGCCCCAAGGGCTGTTGCGCGCAACAATGAAACAACCGGCCCCTTGAGAAAGGCCTCAAGGGACCGGGCACTCTCATCGTGGCGGCGTCAATCTACCCAGGCACGATTCATGGTTTTGCGAAAAGCACTCAGGCTCCGGCTTGCACATTATCACCCCTGATGGCGCCGTCTGCGGATGCCCACCAGACCGAGCACACCACTCCCCAGCAGCCAGACGGCGGCGGGCACGGGCACGGGCGAGGCGGCGTTGATCACGCCAATGGACTCAAAATCCAGCCCGCCGGATCCCCAGGTGACCCAGGCGTCGTAAATGGGATTGCCGTCCGCATCCGTCCAGGTGCCGTCGCCGGGAATATCGACGATGCGGACATAGTTGATCTCGTCGAGATCAACCAGGCCGGCCAGAACGAGTTCGCTGTCGAGCAGGTCATCCAGATCGAAGGGGGTGCCCCAACTGACGCCGTAGGCGTTGGCGTGCTTGCCCACCAGGTTGTAAATGTTGCTCACATCCTGGGTGAGGTAGGCTTGGCTGCTGGGGCCGCCATCAAGGTAATTGAGATAGCTGCTGGGGAACGTGGCGAAATTTATGCCGTCGGTCGAAACCTCCACATATCCCAGTTCGGCGAACATCTGGCCGGCGGCGCTGCCGGCACCGGTGTTGTAGTTGGAGACAAAGCCATTTTCAAAGGCGGCGAAATCAGCGCCGGCGCCGTTGGTGATGGCCACGTCAAAGGCCAGGGTCAGGGTACCAGGCCCGGAGGAGCCGATGCCGGCCTGATAATCGGCGATCTCGGTGGCATCCATGTCGCCCATGGAGACGATGTCCATGTTATTGCCGGTCACCGCCCCAAGAGCCAGTGCCGGATTGGCAAACTGTGGCCCGATGCCGTTTTGTCCGTAAAAATCGGTGGCATCAGACGGTTGATAACTCACCACGCGGGTGGCCCAACCGACAAAAACTGGGTTGACATAGTTGCCGTTGGTGGCGGTTGCGGTCACTCCCTCGCCGGCCGGGCCGACGAATCCGGCGATACCGGCATCAACAAAGCCCGCCTCGGCAGCCCCGCCTTTTCCCGGCGAATAGGGTCCGGCCCAGGCTGATGTGGCGACGAACGTGAGTGCAACCACGGTTGCGAATGTTTTCACTCCATGCATTGGTTTTCCCCCTTGGATTTCAATGATAACGCACTATATTATCGACGGCTTCCCCGCCGAATCCCCATCAATCCCAACAGTCCGCCAGCCAGCATCCAGGCTGCTCCCGGAACAGGAACGGGAGCGGCGATTGTTTCCAGGTTATCCATCGCGAAATAGGCAGGGGTGTTCATACCCCAGGTGCCCACATCGGAGGAGGTGAGTTCGAACTCCAGGCCGTACACCTCGCCCAGCCCGGCCAGGTCAACCCAGGCCCAGTCATTGATGATATAATCACCGTCGCTATCCTCGAAGCGGTAGTCGGCCAAGTAGAAATCAACCGATGTGCCGGTTCGTTCGTAATCCTCGCCCAGGGCATGGATGGTGAGCTTGAACCAATCCGCGTCCGTGCCGTCCGCACCACCGAAAGCCTTGGCGAAAGAGTCGCCTTCCAGCATGGACAAATAGGCATAGGTGGTATTGGTCACGTAAAAACCAGCCACAGTCTGGGCATAGTCGCCGGAAGTGATGCCGTTGGAGGTCATGACTGACTGTCCGCTCAATTTGAAGGTATAGGCAACAGCGTAATTGGCCGAACCATCCGCCCCGGCACCGGTAACGGCGCTGAACTGATTGGTGAACCCGGCGGTGGTGGTGTCGGTCATGTTGGAATAGGCGAAGCCGTCCCAGCAATCCCAAGCTGCGGCCTGGTAATTGACGAAGTAGTTGTCACCACTGGTAAAACCACTGAAGGTGCCGTAACCGCTGCCGTCATCATCGCCGTTCCAGTAAGAATTGGCGGACAGCTGCAGATCATCGAAGGAGGCGACCGCCGCCTGCCCCGTGGAAGCCATAGCCGCTACCAGGAGCAATGGAAAAAATTTCCGCAAATGCCTCATGTGATAAATCCTCCTTAAATTATGTGATGAGAATAGATTGCGTCGATGGCACGGCCCTACCCATCCCAACAACCCGCTGTCCAACAAGCAGGCCGTTCCGGGAACGGGGAACGGAGGCTGTCAAGTCATCTCCAAGTTATCCACGTTAGTATAAAGGCTGCTCTGGTCGTTGTATTGCAGCCAGATCATTCCCGT
>JBFWIP010000166.1:3907-5309 GCA_050255935.1 Desulfobulbus sp. | reverse complement strand
TGGGCGTTATCCGCGGAAACGAAAAAGGAGCCGGCAAGGACCCGGCGGCGCAGTTCCGGATCCGGATACAGCCGTTCAAGCACCGATTTGAGAAACGGCCCCTGGGCACCGGAAACGGAGACGCTGCCCACCTCTTCGTGATCGTTGAGGACGATCATGGAGTTCTGCGGCGCCTCTGCTTCAATCAATCCCTGCACCAGGGCATGGCAGGACACCTGGTTGTCAAGCCGGGAACCGGTGATCAACTCCCCGTTCAGGCCGATTCGTGCAAGCGGTTGCGTGTCATAAAGGAAAAGATCAAAATCCAGGACGGTCTCCACCGGCAGAGCCGGCGACTGGGCCCCAAGTTCCGCCTTGAGCCAGTCGGTGAAAACCGGCGGGCTCGATTCGGCGGACAGGGCCAAAATCGGGACCAGATCGGTCTGTTTATTGATATTGCGGGCACTGTTGGCCTCGCGATCAAAGTGAATGGCCAGGCTGGGGATGGTGGCGACCGGCCGTTTGCAATCGATCAGGCTGCTGTTCAAGGTCCCGTCCGCGGCGCACCAAACGATCCGGCCGGCAAGGGACAGATTGCGGTCGAACCAGGGGGCCAGCAAGGCCCCGCCGTACACTTCCACCCCGAGCTGCAGACTGCCCTGGTGCAGTTGCATCGGCTGCGGCTTGACCCGCAGGCCGGGACTGTCGGTATGGGCTCCGGCCATGCGTAACGGGCGGGGATGCTGCAAATCGTCTCCCAAAGTGAAGGCGATCACCGCGGCATGGTTGCGGACGACATAATAGCCACCCGGCCCAAGCCCTTGCCAGGAGTCGGTCTCCTGCAGGCGGACAAAGCCTGCGGCTTTCAACCCGGCAGCGGAATTGGCGGCGGCATGGAAGGCGGTGGGTGACTGATCGATAAAGGAAAAAAGGCTTTCAAGATAGTCGAGATGATCCATCATGGCTGAAGCGGGTTAAGGAAATGAAAAGACAATACGGAGAAAAGGATACAGGACTAGGCCATCACGTCAATGCTCGCATCGGCCTGTTGCTCTTCAGGGGGTGTCGGGGAGTCACTCTCATCGGCTGCCGGATCGGTTGCCGATTGCTCCCGGGAGGGATCGGCCTCTTCGGCCTGGACCTCCTGGCGGGCCCTGCTTTCCATGGCCGTAGCGTTGGCGGCGACGCTGCGATCGGTGGAAGAGGGTTCGGCCGGGGCCATGGCCGCACGCTTAATGGTCTGCATCTTCTGGATGGTCTCTTCCGGGGTCTTTTCCTCGCTGAGATCGATCGGCACCTCGCCGCCGATGGCGTAGCGGCGGCCATCCGGCCCCTGCTGGTAGGTATAGGAGGCCCCGCCCCGGGCATATTGCCCGGCCGTTGCCAGATGGGCCATTTCATGGGCCTTGACTTCCTGGTCCCG
>JBFWIP010000166.1:0-3807 GCA_050255935.1 Desulfobulbus sp. | reverse complement strand
ACCGCCGCCCGCTGCCGCCCCGGCGTCTCCCGGTCCTGCATCCGGCAGCACCCTCAGCGGCCGCGACCTGGCAATCCGTCTCATTCAGGTCATGGCGGCCGCGGCCCATGCGGATGGAGTCATGGATGCCGACGAGGAGCGCGCGGTCCTGGAAAAATTGCGGGGAGCGGATCTAAGCCAGGACGAAAAGATGTTTCTCTTAAATGAACTGCACCAACCCCAAAGTATCGACGCGTTGGTCGTGGGGATCAACGATCCGGCTGTGGCCAAGACCATGTACATGCTGGCAGTGGCCACCATCGAGATAGATACCGAGGCCGAACGGACGTGGCTGGACGCCCTGGCCCGAAGTTTGGGGATCAGTCCTTCGATGCAGGCCTTTATCGAAGAGCAGGGGCAATAAGCAAAAAAAGCTCCGCAGTCCGGAAAATTCGGACTACGGAGCCCTCCATGCCGATACAGATCAGCGTTATCAGCGTTCGAACATGTTGGCCAGCCCCCCCAAAACCGAACCCTCTCCCTGACCGCCGCCGCCCATGCTCTGGGGAGCCGCCTCCCAGATGCGGCCGGCAAGGCGCGAGAACGGCAGGGACTGCAGCCAGACGTGCCCCGGACCGCGCAGGTTGGCAAAAAAGAATCCTTCCCCGCCGAACAGGGCGGATTTGACGTTCCCTACGAATTCGATATCATAGTTGACCGAAGAAGTCAGCGCCACCAGACAGCCGGTGTCCACCCGCAGGGTTTCCCCGGCAGCCAGTTCCTTCTCCACGATCGTGCCGCCGGCATGAACGAACACCAGGCCGTCGCCGTCCAACTGCTGCATGATGAACCCCTCCCCCCCGAACAGGGCCACGCCGATCTTTTTCTGAAAGGCGATCCCGATCGCCACCCCCTTGGCCGCACAGAGGAAGGCATCCTTCTGGCAGATGATGCGGTTGTCGTACTTGGTCAGGTCCAGGGGAATGATCTTGCCCGGATAGGGAGAGGCAAAAGCCACCTTGCCCTTGCCGGCCCCGGTATAGGTGAACATGGTGATGAACAGTCCCTCACCGGTGATCAGCCGTTTGCCCGCGCCGAGCATCTTGTCGAAAAAGCTCCCGGAACTCGAACTGCGGGAACCGTCGCCGAACACGGTTTCCATAACCACCTGATCGTGCATGTACATCATGGCCCCGGCCTCGGAGACGACGCTTTCCAGCGGGTCGAGTTCCACCTCGACGAACTGCATCTCGTTGCCGTAAATGGTGTAGTCGATCTCATGGGCCTCCTTGCCGGAAAAGGGCGGCGGTGCCGGCACGCCTTGTCCCGCCTGCAACTCCGGAACCCGGCCGATGGGCATCCAGTCGGCAAAGCCGTCGCGCCAGACCATGGTGGCCTCGTTGTACTGCCCGCCGGCGATGCCGGAGAGTATCTGCTGAAGGGTGAAGGGACCAAGGGATTGGCCGTCCAAGGCAACAAACCAGTTTGACATACAGCACCTCAATGTTTGATGGATTGGCAAAACGTCATACGTCGAAAAACATGCATCACCAAACCCGTGACCGACAATGCACACAACGTCATTTCCGCAGCTTATTGCGCAAACGACACCACTTACCAGAAAAAAAAGAAAGATCATCAATCATTTTAACCTCATACTAGCCTGATTCCTCCTCGGGGCAAAGTTATTTTTTTGAGAGCGGCACCCCCGAAAGCCCAAGTGAAAAATAAAGCAACCACAAGGGGTTCCGGGTTATTTTCGCCAAAGGCTGTTTTCTAATTGCAAACCCTGGAAAAAGATCTATAAAATCGCAAAAATTTTCATGCTTGTCTGTTCCGTCGCGACGACCGAAAAGGACGGGACGACGGCAAACGGTCAGGATAAAAAATCTGATCGGCGAAGAAAAACCAAGGCCCCATGCGGATGGCGGCAAGGAGGGACAACCAGACAGAGTGGAAGTGCATCGAGAAACAAAGCTCAAGGGGTGAGATTGCCGCTTCCAGGCAATCTCCACGGCCGGATAATTGGCTGAGTCAACGATGAATAACCATGCTCTCAAAGGGCGAAGAATCTTGCTGTACGGCAAGTGCAAGACGAAGCGTTGTTCTGTTTTCTCTTTTTCTGTGAAATCGTTGTGATTTTTGTCGGGCAGGCGTGCGATTCGACTGTCTGGCGAGCTCCTTTTTTTGTTCTGCGGACCTGTCTTCAGGTGTGCTGTTGATGGGTTTTGTTTCTTAATTATTGTCATGCTCGCCAATGCCGCGGGAACGATGCGCCGTGCTTCCCCTACGTTTGTCGCAGGGTAGGTGATCGTCCGTTGTTGATTTGCGCGAGCGTGTCAGCCATTCGTGGAGAATATGCACATGTTGTACCCTGATCAATTCGGGAAAGACCCCCTGTTCCCGAAACACTCTGACTTTGCCGTGGTGTTCAAAGATGAATTGGTCGGCCAAGGCGTCATCACCTACCGTTCATTCAAGAAGGGTGAGGTGATCGCACGGATGGCGGGCCATATCGTTCACGAAATCCGCCAGCATACCCTGCAAATCACGCCGGAGTCCCACCTGTTCGACCCCTATTTCAGCGGGTTCTTTCTCCATTCCTGCGCTCCCAACATTTCCTTGAACATGCTCAACTTCAAGGTGACCGCCCTGCAGGATATTCCGGCCAACAGTTTCCTTTATATGGATTACGCCGAAACCGAGGACGTGCTGTTCAAACAGTTCCCCTGCTCCTGCGGTGCGCCCAATTGCCGGGGCTGGATCACCGGACGCAAGGAAATCCACCCATCGGCAATGGCCCAACCGGAACCGCTTGAACTGAACCAGGCCCTCCTCCGTTGAACGTACAGGACTATTACCGCTGGTGGCAGAGAGACGATCTCTGCTACCGGCACAACCAACTCTTTTTTGCCGGTCGTTCGGTACAGCAGTTGGCCGAGCAGTTCGGCACGCCCACCTTTGTCTATTCCGCCTGCCGGGTCCGCGACAATCTCGGCCGCCTGCACGCGGCCCTCAACGAGGCGGGAATGGAGGGGCGGTTCACCCTCCATTACGCCATGAAGGCCAACCGTTTCGCCCCGTTGCTCACCTTGCTCAAGCAAACCGGCCTCTGCGGCATCGACGCCTGTTCCCCGGCCGAGGTCGAGCATGCGTTGAGTTGCGGATTTTCCCCGGAGGACATCTCCTTCACCGCCTCGAGCCTGTCGTCCCGGGATCTGGAAACATTGGCCCGCTATGACGGATTGTTCATGGATTGCGACTCGATCCACGCTCTTCACCGGTGGGGCGCGTTGAAACCGGGCACCAGGGTCGGCCTGCGGATCAATCCGGCCATGGGAATCGGCAGGGCGGACAACGATAAACTGCACTATGCCGGCAAGGTGACCACCAAATTCGGCATTTATTGGGAGCAGTTCGCCCAGGCCCTGGAGGTCGCCCAACAATACGGGCTGCGGGTGAGTAAAATTCATTTCCACACCGGCTGCGGCTACCTCAACGCGCAATTGGGGCAGCTGGAACAGATCATTGACCAGAGCCTTCGTTTTATCGAGGCCGCGGGCACGGTGGAGAAGGTCAACATCGGCGGCGGACTGGGCGTACCGCACCTTCCCGGGGAACCCACGCTTGCCCTTGATCAGTGGGCCGCGGTGCTCAAACGTCAGTTCGGCAGCCGGGGCCTGTCTCTGGAAATCGAGCCGGGAGATTACCTCGTCAAGGATGCGGGATTGCTGCTGTTGGAAAAAACCTTTGTCGAACAGAAACAGGCAACCACCTTTGTCGGGGTGGATGCCGGTTTCAACATCGCCCCGGAACCTGCCTACTACA
>JBFWIP010000165.1:3749-5316 GCA_050255935.1 Desulfobulbus sp. | reverse complement strand
GGGTAGTATCCTCGTTTTCCTGAACTTTCAGCTTGAAGATCCCCGCGCCACACAGATTGCATTATGACCAGAGACGCCCTCCAAGAAAAAATTCTGACCATTCTGACCCAGGATTTCGAGTTTGAACATCCGGGGTTGGAGGATAACCTCCGTGACCAGCACGGGTTTGACAGTATCGATGCCATTGAACTGCTCGGCAAGATCGAATTGATGCTCGGCTACTCCCTCACCAGAGCGGAGAAGGAACAGGCCATGGAGATCAGGACCATCAACGATATCCTCGATTATCTGGAAAAAATTCAGCAGCATCACGCCCAGTAGCCCTTCCTCGCCCATCCATGAACCGCCGCGTTGTCATCACCGCCTGTTCCGCCATCAGCCCCGTCGGCTATGGCCAGTCGCAGATTACCGAGAGTCTTCAACAGGGGCGGTCCGGTGTTCGGCCGTTACGCGACGACGGCCTGCTCAGCAAGCATATCCATTCGCGGGTCTTCGGCACGGTCGAGACGCCCATCGCCTATAATTTCACCCGTTCTCAACGCAAGACCATGGGGCCGGTGGCCTACTACGCCTGCAAAGTCGCCGGTGACGTCCTGAGCGCCTCCGGCCTGCCGCAGGAGTTCCTTTCTTCCGGTCGCCTGGGAGTGGCCTTCGGCTCCACCCACGGCAGCCCGACGGTGCAGCGCGATATCTACAAAACCTTTTTTCAGGACCTGGAGGAAAAATTCTCCTCGATCGGCGCGGTGGATTATCTGCGATCCATGGTCCACACCACCGCCGTCAACATCACGCGGATGTTCGGCATCACCGGCAGGGTCATCGCCTCGTCCACCGCCTGCACCACCAGCAGCCAGGCCATTGGTTTCGGCTACGAAATGATCAAGTACGGGATGCAGGACGCCATGCTCTGCGGCGCCGCCGATGAATACGATACCACCACGGTGGCGGTATTCGACAACCTCCTCGCCTGCTCCGTGGCCTATAACGACACCCCGGAAAAGACGCCCCGGCCGTTTGACCGCCAGCGTGACGGACTGGTGGTCGGGGAAGGGGGGGGCGCGGTCCTGCTCGAGGAATATGAATCCGCGCGGAAGCGCGGCGCTCCCATCCTCGGAGAGATTCTCGGCTTTGCCTGCAACAATAACGGTGGCGACCTGATCCTGCCCAATTTGGAGGGCATCACCGCCACCTTGCGGCTGGCCCTGGCCGACGCGGCCATTAGTCCAGCGGAGGTGGATTATGTCAGCGCCCATGCCACCGCCACCAAAATGGGCGATATCATCGAATCCCAGGCCATAGAAAGGGTCTTCGGGCAAGGACCCTATGTGACGGCCCTCAAGAGCTATACCGGTCACACCATGGGGACCTGCGGCGTGATCGAGCTGATCATGACCCTCTATATGATGGCGCAGAACTTCCTCGCCCCGACCCTGAATCTGGAGGAGGTCGACCCCCGTTGCGGCATGCTGCGCCACACTCCCGGAGTGATTGACGCCCGGACCACCATTGCCTCCATCCAGAATTTCGCCTTTGGCGGCGTCAATACCTGCCTGCTGGTCAAGAACGG
>JBFWIP010000165.1:0-3649 GCA_050255935.1 Desulfobulbus sp. | reverse complement strand
CTGCGGATCGTGGACCGGATTGATCCGGGAAAAGAGCCGATGTCTGCTCCAATGCTGCGGGACCGGGTCCGCCGATCCCTGCTCCACGGCCTGTCGGTTTCGGACGGGAAAGCACATCCCGAGGTTTGTCAGCTCTGAGCGGAGATATTGCCATGAAGGTCCTCTTGGTGTCCATGCCGGATGTGGTTCCGGTGATCATCCACGAAACCGCCGTGCACATGCCCAACCACGGTATCGCCTCGGTGGGCGGCAACATTGACCGGCAACACCAGGTCTATCTGGTCGACCTCATCCGCAAGCGCGGCAGGATCAAACACTATCTCACCAAAATCATGCGCCGCCTTCAGCCGGATTTGGTGGGGCTGTCGGCCATGGCGTGGCAATACGACACCTGCGTGCGCATCGCCCATCTGCTGAAGGAACTCGATCCCGCCGTCAGGATCGTGATCGGTGGGTATCATGCCACCCTGATGACCGACGAGATTGCGCGGGCTCCCGAGGCCCGCTGGATCGATTTCATCATCCGTGGGGAAGGGGAGGAGGCCTGCCGGCGCCTGGTCAACGCCTTGGCCGGAGAGGACCGGCTCGAAGAGATCCCCTCACTTTCCTACAAGCGGGACGGTGCCTTCGTTCATACACCGCGGGGGCCGAATCTGGACCTGAGCACCCTGAAGCCGCCCATCCGGGATAAACGTCGCCTGACCGGCGGTTATCACATCATGTACTCCAAGATCGAGCTGCTGGAAACCTCGCGCGGATGCACGCGCGCGTGCAATTTCTGCAGCATGCAACATATGTATGGCCGCACCTTCCGCACCTATCCCATCAGTCGGGTGCTTGCAGATCTGGATGATATTTACTTCAACCGCAAGACGCGGTGGGCGTTCATCACCGACGATAACATGGTGCTTGACCCGCAGCGGGTCATGGAACTGTGCGAGGCGATCATCGCCAGGAACTATAAGGGGCTGATCCTGGTGGTGCAGGCGGATTGCCTGACCATGGCCAAGCATGAGCCCATGGTGGCGAAGATGGCCGAGGCCGGGTTCCGCTCCGTTTTTCTGGGCATCGAGAACGGGTCGAAAAAGAATTTGAGCGCCGCCGGCAAGGGGGATATCGTTGCCGCGTCAAGGAAGGCGATAGAGAACTGCCACAAGTACGGGATGATGGTGATCGGCGGCCTGATTTTTGGATTTCCCGAAGACGATGTGGATGCGATCAAGGAAAATTACGAGTTTTTCAAGAGTATCGGGGCGGACGCCTGTTACGCGCAAATTCTGACGCCCTATCCGAAGACGGCGATGCGCGAAAACCTGATCGATGAGGGGCTGGTCGTCAATCCCGATGATTACAAGAAATACAGTGGATTGTGGGCCAATGTGCGCACCCGACATCTGTCCGCCGAGCAACTGCAATATCATTTCTGGTACCAGCGGCAAGTGGTTCTGGGGTGGTGGAATCCCCCGGATCCGGTCAGGCGGCAGGGGCGAATCTGGACATCCATCTGGCGTTTTCTGTTCAAGCCCTTTCTCAAGCTGCACTATAGGCGCGTAATGCGGAAAGTGGGGTGGCAGGGGCGGTTTGAGCGCGAAGTACACCGTTGGGAACGAATGAACAGTTTCCCCGATCTTCAAGGATACTGACCATGCAACTTTATAACCTTGAATTCAGCGAAGAGGAAATCCGCGAAGCGGCCGCTGCCGACCGGTTGCTTTCCATGGAAATTGAATTCAGCCGGGCCTGCAACTTCCGCTGCGTCTACTGCTACCAGGAAGAGCGGACCGCCAGCGTCGAGGAACTCAGCCGTGAAGAGATCAGGCAGACCATTCTCCAGGCCAGGGAACTGGGAGCCCGCAAGATCATTATTTTGGGGGGCGAACCCACCATTTATCCGCATCTGGTGGAAATGCTCCATTTTCTTGGCAGCCTTGACCTGCAGATCGAACTGTTCACCAACGGTTCCGGGGTAACGCCGGATCTGGCCCGGGTATTGGCCGAGGAAAATGTGCGGGTAGTGGTGAAGATGAATTCAAGGGATGCCGGGCTCCAGGATCGGCTGGCCGGTACCCAAGGGGCCTATGCGCATATCCAGAACGCCCTGAACCATCTCCATCAGGCCGGATACCCGGGGCGAGACCGTTTCCTCGCCGCCAGTACGATTATTTGCCGACAGAACATCAGGGAACTGCCCGACCTTTGGCAGTGGTTGCGGCAGCAGGGGATTGAGCCCTATTTTGAAATTCTGACCCCCCAGGCCAACGCGCAAAGAAACCGTTGGCTCATGGTCGAATCGCATGAATTACATGCGTTGTTCCTTCGGCTTGCGGAGATTGATCGCACCCAATTCGGCCGTCACTGGCAACCGCAGCCGCCATTGGTCGGCAATCGATGCATGCGCCACCAGGTCTCCTGTGTGGTCACTGCCACCGGTGTGGTCATGCCCTGCGTGGGAGTGACCATTCCCCTGGGATCGGTGCGCGACCAGCGGTTGGCCGCTATCCTCCAGCATCAGGTGATCAGGGATCTCAAGAATTATCAACAGACAATAAAAGGCCCCTGCGGCACGTGCAGGAAAAAGGGCGAATGCTATGGGTGCCGGGGCGCGGCCTATCAGTTGACCGGTGACTATCTGGCCTCGGATCCGACCTGCTGGCATTATAACGCAAACGGAGGGGAATTCTGCATGGGTTCTCCTAAAAGGTGAACCCGACCTTAAATTTCAAGCCGTTGAGCGGCACGTTGGGATCCTCGGTGCCGGCATTGGATATGTGGTGGTAGCGGATTTCAAACAGCAGCGGACAGCCGTGCTCCCTGAAATAGGTCAGGCCGAGAGCGAATTGATAATTTCCATTCCAGTGGGCGCCCATGCCGGAAATATCGGCGAAGCTGTAGACGGGACCGCCGCCGCCGAAGATGTAGGGCTGCCACCGCTCGTTGGCGGTAAAGGTGTAGCAGGCAAGGAGATTGATGCCGATCATGGTCGATGTGTCCGGGCTGGTGACCAGGTGCACCGGCAGTTCGACCAGGGTTGAATGGTATCCGGCATACCAGCCGGACCCGAGGTGATCGATGGTCAGATGACTATAGCGGGGATTAAGGTCAATGGTCTGCACCCGTTGAGTGGTCCTTCCCCATCCGGGAAAGCTCTCGCCATAGCCGCCAAGTAAACTCCAGGCGTCCTGGGAAGTGTCGAATCCGAAGACCACGCCAGGGAAAATAATCGGAACAAGCAGGTTCCAGAGGAGCAGCCAGCCGTATTTTGTTCGGGCAACCCGCCACCGAAAGGGTGATGCGGATGTAGAGGAAGAACAGGCGAATTCGTTCTTCATAAGTATGTCAAGGAGGTGAAGGCGGAAGAAACAGGGCAAGCAAATCTAAGCCGCTGCTGACCCAATGTGAGCGTTGAACCTATCGCCTTGTACTTTGTCGGTTACCTCGAATCAAGCCTTTTTCCTGGCTAATGAAGGTTTGCCCGGGATTGCTGCCTGCGGAGAGGGGCACAAAAAAACCCCCAATCAGCTAAGCTGAATGGGGGTTTGAAGAAAAGGACGGCGGCGACCTACTCTCCCACACAGTCACCCGTGCAGTACCATCGGCGCAGAAGAGCTTAACGACCGTGTTCGGAATGGGAACGGGTGGGACCTCTTCG
>JBFWIP010000164.1:0-5359 GCA_050255935.1 Desulfobulbus sp. | reverse complement strand
GCGCAGGCGGGAGTTGCGCCGGAACAGGGACGCCATCGCCGGATCGACACAGGCCTCGGCGTGGACCTCGCCGCTTTCCGGATCGAGATGGAGCGTGTTCAGCCGGCCGATGGTGATTCCCTGGTAACGGACCTCGGTGGAGGGGCTGATGCCTTCGCCGCTCTGAAAGTGCAGTTGCAGCCGGAGGGCATCGGCGTTTTCGGCTTCCCGGAGCGAACCGTACAGGGGGAAATGCTCGCCCTGGCCCGCCGCGCTTCCCCGACCGGTGGTGACAAAGGCAATACCGCCGTTGACCAGGGCCTCAAAGGGCGCGGTTTCCAGGTTGACCCCCTGGAGTGAGGCATTGAGTTTCACCGGCGAGAGGGTATAGAACCGCGAGGTTTTGTTGACCAGATCCCGGTACTGCTCCTCGATGAGAACATGGATCACCGTATCCCGGCGGTTGGGCGCCAAATCAAGATCGAGGACTTCCCCCACGCGGATGTTGTTGAACAGAATCGGCGCTTTGGTGCCGAGACGGGGTGCCTGGGCCGCCACCAGGTCCAACCGCAATCCCTGCAGTTCCGCCGTGGGAATGGCCTTGACGGCATCGCCGTAGGATCGAGAGAGGGGAAAACGGCTTTGGGGTGCGGCCGGCGGGGGCGCTGACTTGACCGGTGGCGTCATGAAGGCGATTCCGCCCGCCAGCAGCGACTGTACCGAACCCAGTTCCACCTTGATTCGGCTCAGGCTCGCATCGACCTGAAACCCACCCGTTTTCCAGAACACGCTTTTCTTGCTGACGAGCGTGTCATGGGGCGAGAACACGGTGATGGTCACCAGGACCTCCGCCCCCTTGGGGGAAAGCCGCACTCCCGTCACCTCACCCACGGCGACCTCTTTGTACAGGACCGGCGCTCCCACGTTCAAGCCGCCGCTTTCCGGCGCAACCAGGGTAAAGGATGTCCCCGGGCGATTCACCGGATTGGGCAACGGGCCGGTCTCCTCGATAAATTCCCCCTGTTTTTTTCCCGCGCCGATCTCAAAGGTGATGTAGGGGCCGGTGAGCAGGGTTTCCAGGTTCTTCACCCCGGTAATCTGCACCTGGGGGCGGACGATCCAGAAACGGGTGGTTTCCCTGAGCGCCGGTTCCATCCGGGGATCGAGCAGCAGGTCGGCGGTGACGGTGTGGTTTGGGTCGTCGTTGATATCGATCCGCTTGACCACGCCCGCCTTGAGGCCACGGTACATGACCTTGGTCTTGCCGGCGACGATTCCCTCGCCGGTGGTCAGTTGCAGTCTGGCCGGGATACCGTATTCGGCATCTTCAAAATCCCTGTACAGGGGGAAGACGGTGCTGTTTTCGGCCGGCGGGCTCTGGAGAAGCGCGGGCGGCGTTTCACAACTGAGGCCGCCGTAAATCAGGGAGGCCAGTGATTCGACATTGACGGTCAAGCCGCTTTGGACATCGCCGATGAGGTTGAGGCCGCTGGCGTTCCAGAAGCGGGTCCCGGTGTGGATCAGGTGGGCGAAGCGGGCCTCGATGAAGGCCCTGAGCCGGATCTTGCCGTTTTCCTGGAGGGTGTAATCCTCGATATAGCCGATCTGCAGATTCTTGGTGTAGATATTGGAACCGCGTTGGAGGGAATACAGGGTGTCGGTTTCAAGGACGATATGGAGGCCCGGGGTGGAGGTGTCGATCGACGGTTGTTCGGCCAGGCCCTGAAAATGATCGGCATAGGTGGTGGATTCCCCCTGGCGCATGCCGATGTAGGAACCACCGAACAGGGTGTCCAGGCCGCTGATCTTCCCGGCGGAAACCTCGGGCTTGACGACCCAGAAGGTGGTGTCCTCGACCAGGGCGGAACGGATCTGGCTGTCCATGGTGATCACCAGGCTGACGCCCCGCATCCTTGGATCGATATTGAGTTTTTTCACCGTTCCCACCGGAATGCCGCGGACGATGACCTTGGTCTTGCCGGGATTGATGCCGGTAGCGTCCTCGAAATGGACGGTGATGTCGATGCCGGCATCGCGGATGCCGGTATAGAGGAGCCAGCCGCCGATACAGAGGGCGACCAGGGGCAGGATCCAGATGGGAGAGAAGCTGCGGCGTTTGCGGATAATCGGTTTTTCCATGGAAGTTACTTGGTTTCAGCGGCGCTGGCCGCATCCCACAGGAGGCGGGGGTCAAAACTGAGGGCGGCGAACATGGTCGAGAGCACCACCCCGGTGAAGTAGAAGGAGGCGGGCGCGGCGGAAATGGAGGAGAGAAAGCCGAACTGCGCCAGGGAACAGAGCAGGGTGATCACAAAGATGTCGAGCATCGACCAGCGGCCGATGAATTCGATGAAGCGAAACATGATTGCCTTGTGCCTGAGCCACCTGCGCCGCCTGAAATGAATCGAGAGCAGGATGATCAACAGGCCGATGATCTTGAACAGGGGCACCAGGACCGAGGCGGTGAAGATCACCAGGCCGATGCCGTAGGACCCTTCCTTGAAAAAATAGATGATGCCGTCCATGATGGTGGAGCGGTCCGGTACCCCGAAGTAGTCGACCTCCATGATCGGCAGCAGGTTGGCCGGCATGGTAAGGACGATGGCGGTCAGGAGCAGGGCCCAGGTGCGGGCGACGCTGTTGCGTTTGCGTTGGTGCAGGGTGTGGCCGCAGCGGGGGCAGTGCTGTTGGCCGGTGGTTCGCTGGTAGTCGGCGGGCAGCAGTTTGTGGCAGTCGTGGCAGAGGAGATAGTCGCCGGGGTCGGCGCTCTGCGGCAATTCGGCGGGCTGTTGTCCGCTGTCTTCCATCAGGGACCAGAAACGCTGCGGGTCAATCGCCGTCTGGGCGGCCACCGTGGTCACGACCAGGCCGACCAGGCAGAAAAAACCGGCGTTGAGCGAGACCGAGGCCATGTGGGCCATCTTGATGATGGTGATCAGCACCCCGACGAGAAAGACATCGGTCATGGCCCATTCGCCCAGGTGGTGGTAGGCACGGAACAACGGCGGCATCCAGGAACTCCGGCGGCCTTGGGCCAGCCCCAGGGTGACCAGGAGGAGCGAGGTCAACAGCAGCAACGGAAACACCAGCGTGGTCAGGGCCACGATTGCACCCACAAAGTAGAGTTTGCCCGCAAACATGTGCAGGCAGGCCTGGGCAATCGAACTGTGGCTGTCGAGGCCAAGCACGGAAAAGGTCAGCAGCGGCAGGAGGTTGGCCGGCAGGTAGAGCAGCAGCCCGGTGAGGCTCAGGGCCAGACCTTTTTGGATGGGGTGGCGTTTATAGCGGTTGAGCTGCTGGGAACAGCGCGGACAGAGGGCGACTTGTTTGGGGGCCAGGCGCGGCGGCTGCAGGATCTGGCTGCAGCTGGGGCAGACCATTACAGGCGGCGCGGCGGGGGAACGTTCGGCAACAGGCATAGCTCAATGGACCGGAATGGGGAAAGCGAAGGTCTTGTCCCGAGCTGTCTCGGAAAAAGGATGGAGGTAGTGCAGGGTGTCCCCCTCCGGCATGGGCCGGGAGAAATAATACCCCTGGACCTCGTTGCAGCCGATCCGGCGCAGCCAATGCAACTGCTCCCGGGTTTCGACACCTTCCGCCACCACGTTCAGCTGCATCTGCTTGGACATGGCGGTGATGGTGGCAACGATGCCGCGGCTGTTGGGATCGCCTGCGTTGATGAAGCGTTTGTCTATTTTCAACGTCGAGACCGGCATTTCGCTGAGGTAACTCAGGGAAGAGTAACCGGTGCCGAAATCGTCGATGGAAAAACGGATACCGCGTTCGCGGAAGCGGTGCATGGTGTCCAGGGAGTGCTGTACGTCCTTCATGGCAGTGGTTTCGGTAATTTCAAATTCGATCAGCCGGTGATTGATTCGATGGGCGCCGAGAATGTCGTCGACGGTTTCGACGATATTCTTTTGGTTGAATGTCCTGGGCGACATGTTGACGCTGATCGGCAGGAGCGGAAGACGGTGTTCCTGCATTTTGGTGAGGAATATACAAACCTCGTTCAGGACATACAAGCCCATCTCGTCGATCAGGCCGGATTCCTCGGCGATGGGAATGAACTGGTCCGGAGTGATGATGGTATCGTTTTTCTGCCAGCGGACCAGGGCCTCGAAGGAGCTTGGCCGTTCGTTGGCCAGGTCGATCTTTGGCTGGTAAAATACCGTGAATTCGCGTTGTTTCAGGCTGGTCCGGATGGCGTTTTCGATCCGGATCCGTTTGAGCAGTTTTTCGTGCATTTCCTGGGTGAACATCACGAACTTGTTCTTGCCCTCGCTCTTGGCCTTGTACATGGCGGTGTCGGCATTCTTGATCAGTTCCTGGCAGGTGCGGCCGTCATCGGGATAGAGGGCGATGCCGATGCTGGCATTGACGTAGACGGTGTTGGGATGGAGGCTGATCGGTTTCTTGAGCGAGGCCAGGATCCGGTTGGCCAGGTTGTAGACCGCGTTTTCATTGGTAATGCTCTCGCTCAACAGGATAAACTCGTCGCCGCCAAGGCGGGAAAGGGTGTCCTCGCTGCGGATGGTGGCGGAGAGCCGTTCCGCCACCTCGATCAGTACCTGGTCGCCCTTGTCGTGCCCCATGGAATCATTGATGTTTTTAAAATTGTCCAGGTCGATGAAAAAAACGGCCAGGGGCCGGCGTTCGCGGGAGGCCCGGGCAATGGCCTTGGTGAGGCGGTGCTCCAGGGCCGCACGGTTGGGCAGTTTGGTCAGGGCATCGCTGTAGGCGAGGATGGAAATCTGTTTTTCCTTGCGCTTGAGTTCGGTGATGTCGTGGAAAAAGGCGAAATAGTGGGTTATCTCCTGCTCCTCGTTCCTGATCACGCTGACCGAGAGCCACTGCGGACAGACCGAACCGTCCTTTTTGCGATTCCAGATCTCGCCCGACCAGGAACCGGTGCGGGGCAGGTCCTGCCACATGGCGGTAAACGAATTTTTCACCTGGGGGGTGGAGGCGAGCAGAACGGGATGCCGGCCGATGATTTCCGAGGCCGGATACCCGGTTATGTGTGAAAAGGAGGTGTTGGTGGTGAGGATGCGGCCTTCGGGGTCGGTGATATAGATGCCCTCGATGGCGCTGTCGAAAATATTCTTGAACAGGAGCAGGTATTTTTCCGCGCTTTTGCGGGTGGTGTTTTCGGCCTGGAGTTTGTGTTCCGCTTCCCGGCGGATACCGATTTCCTGATGCAACTGCTGCTGGATGGCCTCGTTGGCGGCCTGTTCCTCGGCAAGCATCCGCTGCTGATCGTTGAGTGCGGTCAGTGTCCGGCGGAACGAGGCAAGGATGCGGCCGCATTCCTCTGAAGCCGGATCGGCGCATTCCCGGATAAAAAGGTGCTGGTCCGTTTGCTCGAGAAGCGAGGCCA
>JBFWIP010000163.1:2034-5389 GCA_050255935.1 Desulfobulbus sp. | reverse complement strand
CATGACTGAGCAGGGAAAAATCAATGGCAACGGCCTGGCGAGGATACTTCGGGCAATGATCTGCTCGAAAAGCGGAATCGTCGCCGCCTTTCGTAACGAAGCGGCCTTTCGCCAGGAGGTGATCCTCTGCGCGATGCTGCTCCCCCTCGCACTGTGGTGCGGGCAGAGCAACGTCGAGCGCGCCTTGCTGGCCGGCAGTCTGCTGCTGGTGCTCATCGTCGAGTTGATCAATACCGCGGTTGAGGCGGTGGTCGACCGAATCAGCGCCGACCGCCATGAACTCTCCGGCCTGGCCAAGGACGTGGGGTCGGCCGCGGTTGCCGTGGCCATCCTGCAAACGGTGATCGTGTGGGCTCTAGTCCTGTTTTCTTGAAGGATTGCACCATGCCTGTCCTTGGCGGTTTGCGAAACCGGTAAATATTTTCAGCCCCGTTTTCTCTCCGCCCGTTGCAGGTATTTCAACCGGGGCCTGAAATCCTCCCCCTTCACCGGATTCCCCCGCACAAGTCATTTCCCCGCTCATGCGATGCGCACTACCGGCCCCGAAGCCGTTCGGGAGCAAGTAGTGCAGGACGATCACACGGAAAAAATTTTCGTGTTCTTTTGTGTTATTTTCCCTGAAAACGTATTATGGTCCGCGCACATTGTTGATTCTTCCCTTCACCAGCACACAGGAGAGCACACATGACCCGATCCACACCCTTCGCCGTGACCACCTGCATTGCCGCTGTCCTGGGGACGGCATCCGTTGCCGCCGCCCATTTCGGCGCGCTGATTCCCTCCGATGATATCGTCACCCAGAAGGACTCCAAGAAAATCGAGGTGGCGGTCAAGTTCCTCCATCCCATGGAAGGGCATTACATGGAGATGGCCAAGCCCAAACGGTTTGGCGTCCTAAACGGCGGAACCACCACCGATCTGCTCTCCACCTTGAACGCAACCAAGAACAAGGGGGCTACCTCTTGGAAGGCCGAGTACCGGATCAAGCGTCCCGGCGACTCCATCTTTTTCGTGGAGCCGGCGCCCTACTGGGAACCGGCCGAGGACTCCTTCATCGTCCATTACACCAAGGTCTGCGTCAATGCCCTGGGGTTGGAGGAGGGGTGGGACAGCCCGGTCGGCCTGGAGACCGAAATCATTCCCAAAACCAGGCCCTACGGCCTCTGGACCGGCAATGTCTTCACCGGCCAGGTGCTGGTGAAAGGCAAGCCCGCCGCGGATGTGGAGGTGGAAATCGAGTATCTCAACGAGTCCACCGACAACCCCAAACCGGTCCAGCCGCCGAGCGATCCCTTCATCACCCAGGTGGTCAAGACCGACGCCAACGGCATGTTCACCTATGCCATGCCCCGTGCCGGCTGGTGGGGATTTGCCGCGCTCAGCACCGCGGACTGGACCATTAAGCAGGACGGCGCCGACAAGCCGGTCGAGTTGGGTGCGGTCTACTGGGTCCACACCACGGATATGAAATAAAAGGATGAGGGCAGAATCCATGCGCCAGACAATTCGTCTCATCGCCGCCATTCTACTGTTTGTGGCCTGTTCGTTTACCCCGGCATGGGCACACAAGGTGAACCTCTTTGCCTATGCCGAGGGGGACAAGGTCTACACCGAGAGCTATTTTGCCGACGGCCAGAAGGTGGTCGGCGGCCAGGTGGAGGTTTTGGATGAAGCCGGCAACAAACTGCTCGAGGGAAAAACCGATGACAAGGGGCTCTTTGCCTTTCCCCTGGAGAAAAAACAGACCCTGAACATCATCGTCAATGCCGGAATGGGGCATAAGAACAGCTATGTGCTCAAGCGGGAAGAGATGTAAGGTGGTGCCCTCCGGAAGGCGGCAGCGGGTCCTGGCCGTGGTCATGCTGCTGGCAATCCTGTTGCCCTGCAATATTGCCCGGGCAGACGAACAGGGGGCGGATGCCGGCGCCGCACCAGCGGATACGGTGGCTGCTCTCCAGTGCCGGGACCTGGCAGCCCAGGTTGAGGCGCAGAACCATCAACTGCGCCAGGAATTACGCCAGATCAAGCGCGAGCTGGCCATGCTCAACCAGAACCTGGACAAACCGGGGGCCCGGGAGGTCATGGCCGGGATCGGCTATATCCTCGGCCTGTTCGGTGTGGCGGCCCTGGTGGCCAACCATCGCCGGGGCCAAAAGGAGGATTGAGATGCACATTGCCGATGGCGTCCTGCCCACCGCCGTTGCCGCCGGCAGTTATGTCCTCACCCTGGCCGGTCTCGGGCTCAGCCTGCGGACCGTGGACAGCCGTGACCTGCCGAAAATCGCCGTGGTGACCTCGTCGTTCTTCGTGGCCTCCCTGATCCACGTTCCCCTGGGGCCGACCAGCGTCCACCTGATTCTGCCGGGGATTGTCGGTGCCCTGCTCGGCCCGGCCTCCTTTCTTTCCATCACCGTGGGCCTCTTTCTCCAGAGCCTGCTGTTCCAGTTCGGCGGTTTGACCGCTCTTGGCGCCAACGCCCTGATGATGGGGGTGCCGGCCCTGCTTTGCGGTTTCCTCTTCCGCCGGTTTCGCGGCAGCACAAAAACCTCCAACGCCATTGTCGGCGCCCTGGTCAGCGGCGGCGGCGTCCTGCTGGCGGCCCTGTTTCTTGCCCTGCTCCTGGCGACCGGCGGCGAAGCCTTTTTCGGCGTCGCCAAGATGGCCCTGCTGGCCCATGTGCCGGTGATGGTGATCGAGGCCCTGGTCGGAGGTTTTGTGATCTCGTTTCTCTTTCGGGTGAAACCGGAGCTGCTCGCTCCCCGAACCAGGCGAAAGCGGGCATGAATTTCCCCGGGGCCACAGTAATCGCCCTCAACGGCGCCCAGAGCCTTGCCCTGCTCTCGTGCCTGCTGTTACCCTTGATTTGTGTCCTGGTGGTCCTTTTCCTTGGAAACAATAGGCGACAAGCCGGGCAGGGGGAACCGGTTCCGGACTGGTCGATCCCGGCCATTGACGCCCAGGCCTCGGGCCGATCGCTGTTCCATACCTGGGCACCGGCGGTGAAAATAGCCGCCCTGCTGGCCACCTCCTTCCTCCTTGTTTCCCTCAACAGCCTCACCTGGGCCCTTGCGGCTCTTGTGCTCTGCGCCCTTGCGGTCCAACTGACCGGGATGCCGTGGACCAGGCCGCTGAAGCGTCTTGCGGCCCTGGCCGGATTTCTCGGCATGCTGGTGGTCATTCTCCCCCTGACCAGTCCTGTCCATCCGGGGGATACCATTGTCCTCTTGCCCTGGCTCGATTCCTGGCCGATCAACCTTGCCGGTGTTTTCCTGGCCCTGACCATTGTCTGCAAGGCGGCCGCGGTTGCCCTTTTGATGGAGCCGATGCTGGCCACCGCCCCGCTGGCCCGGACCCT
>JBFWIP010000163.1:0-1934 GCA_050255935.1 Desulfobulbus sp. | reverse complement strand
ATTTTGTTTCAGGATCCCGACGACCACCTCTTCTGCAATACCCTCTACGACGATGTCGCCTTTGGCCCCCGCAACCAGGGCCGCGATCCCGCAGAGGTCGACCGGTTGGTCCGCTCCTGGCTGACTGCGGTCGGCCTGGAGCATCTGCTGTTCAAACCGGCCCACCACCTGAGTTATGGGCAGAAAAAACGGGCGGCCCTGGCGGCGATCCTGGCCATGGAGCCGGAGGTGCTGATCGTCGACGAACCCACCGCCAGCCTCGATCCCCGGCAGGAGTCCGTGTTCAGGCGGATACTTGCGGAGTTCACCGGCACCCTGATCGTGATCGAACACGACCTGATCTTTCTCCATGGGCTCTGCGAACGGGCGATCGTGCTCGACGGGGGGCGGGTGCACCACGACTACGGATTGCATGATCTCGCCACCCAGCCCCGGTTCCTGCGTGAACACGGCCTTGACTTCACCTTCCGCTTCACCTGCTGCGGTCATCACCACGACCAGGACAGCCATCACCACCATTATCATCCCACCCATGACCACGGGGGAGGCGGCGTGCATCTGCCCGTGGACACCGGCAGCGACCAACCCTTTATCGAACTGCAGCACTACTGGTACCGTTATCCCGACGGTACCCCCGGCGTAAGCGATATCAACTTCAGCCTCTTTGCCGGGGAAACCCTGGCCCTGATCGGCGAAAACGGCGCCGGCAAGTCGACCCTGGCCCATTGCCTGCTGGGGCTGCTCATCCCCCGTAGGGGTGAAGGCGCCTTCCTCCTCGACGGCAGGACGCTGAAGGAGGGCGAGTACCGGCAGCTCTGGCGACGGGTGGGCATGGTGTTCCAGAATGCGGTCGATCAGATGTTCTGCCCCTCCTGCTGGGAGGAGGTCGCCTTTGGTCCGCAGCAGCTCGGACTGCCGGCCGATGAGGTGGCGGACCGGGTACGGCGGGCCCTGGCCCAGGTGCAGTTACACGGATACGAGCAGCGCCCGCCCCTGCACCTGAGCGGCGGCGAACGCAAGCGGCTGGCCATTGCCGCGGCGCTCAGTCTGCAGCCCGCGGCGTTGATCCTCGACGAGCCCACGGCCAGTCTCGATCCGCAGAGTGAACAGTTGCTGTTGGACATCCTTGACTCCCTGCCCATTGCCAAGGTCCTGATCACCCATGACCTTTTTTTCATCCACCGCCTGAGCCGCCGCACCGTGGTGCTGCATAGGGGACGGATCATCCGCGACTATACCACCCGCGAGTTTCTGGCCGACGATCACCTCCAGGCGGTCAACGGCCTGGACTATACCTACAAAAACAATTGTTATCAGGAGATGCAGGCCCTGCAACAGGGCGGGATGGGCACTCAGGCGAGCTGACGGCAGCCCGGACCCACCAGGCGGCTGCAGCCGTCCGCACCGGGCTGGACCTGGATGCGGAGATCGATGCGGTCCTTAAGCAGGGGCACGTGGGAGATGATGCCGATCAGTTTGCCGTCCTGGCGCAGTTCGGCCAGGGTCTGCAAAGCGATATCCAGGGTTTCCTCGTCCAGGGTGCCGAACCCCTCGTCGAGAAAAAGGGAATCGACCCGGACATTGTGGCTGGACATGGCGGACAGCCCCAGGGACAGGGCCAGGCTGACCAGGAAGCTCTCGCCGCCGGAGAGGTTGCGGGTCGAGCGGATCTCACCGGCCTGGTAGTTGTCGATCACCTGCAGGGCCAGCGGTTCCCCGGGATCGCGGAGAAGGATGTAGCGGTCGCTCATCTTGCGCAACTGGCGGTTGGCATGGCTGACCATGACCTCGAAGGTCAGGCCCTGGGCAAAGACGCGGAACTTTTTGCCGTCCGCTGAACCGATCAGGTGGTGAAGCAGTTCCCACCGTTCCTGTTCCCGTTGCTGGCTGGCGAGATCTTGGCGTTGCCGCTCGAACTGGTGCGCCAGGCGCTC
>JBFWIP010000162.1:0-5457 GCA_050255935.1 Desulfobulbus sp. | reverse complement strand
TGGTGCGCAGTACATACCGTTTGAGGGGGTCGGTCAGGGCCACCACGAAGTGGGGGATCTTGCGGTAACCGCTGAAGACGTCGCTCACGTGTACACCACGCACCAACACTTCCGAAAACCAGGGTTGATCCTGGTACGTCTTGCCGATGACCTGCTCGCGATAGGGGCCGACATAGGCCATCTGTCGTCCGCTGGTGTCGATCAGCTGGAGGTCGACCATGCCGCCCGAGGCGCTGATGGCGAGAAACAACTGGTCGAGATGTTGCTGATCCTCAAGATATTCCCTAGGGTAGAGGCTGATCAGGGTGGTGAGGAGGTCGACCTGATGCTTGAGGAAGTTGTTGATCACATCCTGGCGGTGCTGGACCACCTGGCTGGCGGTCACCTCCAGATCCTTGATCGCCACCTGCTTGGAGTTGTAGATCGATGTGGTGGCGATGATGAGGATGGGGATGATGCCGCAGATGAAGAACCCGGCCGCGAGCAGCTTGGTGAGGTTGCGGTAATGCTGTTGTTTGTCCGCCATGGCTTGTCCTCAGTCCTTGAGCAGGGTTTCGATATCGATGGTTTGATCCAGGGGAAAACAATGAATCGGAATTTCCCTGCCCAGCATTCTGTTCAGTGTACGTACGGAATCCTTGGTATCGGCATCATTTTTCAGCAGAAAAATGATATCCGGATCAAAGGTGATGACTTTCAGTTCGGTGGTGCTGTCACACTCGATGAAATCGACGATAAAAGCCGGATGTTGCCGTAAGCGGTAGAGGGTCCAGATGATGTTTGGGGTCATCGTGGAGGGCAGATCCTTCTCCAGGAGAATGAAAAGAATCTTTTTGCTGTTACTTTGGAGCAACCGATCGGGAATACGAATGTTGTGGCGGATGAGGTGCTGGATCAGATCACGGGAACGAATCAGTTTCTTCCCTTTCCCCTCGATCACCGGGAGCAGGCCTTTTTCGATCCATTTGCCGAACCGTTCCTCGGAAACACAACAGATGGAAGCCGCCTGATCCAGCGTCAGGTATTCCAGGTCTTCAGGATGGAAAATTTTTTTCAGGCCGTTGCTCATGGTATGTTGCTCAAGGATTCAGTAAATCTGGACATGGGCATCTGAGGAGGAGCAGAAAGAAGACCAGATTTTTAGTCGGGAAATGAAAATTAAATGTTATGTGAAAACAAAATGTTGTTGAGGGTGTTTCCCGCAACTCGTTAAAAGGGACGAACTTTGATGTGTAGGGAAAGTAACAGCAGGGAAAAAGATTTTATTGACTCGTGCCCAACCAAAAATAGTCTTTTTAACCAATTTTTGTGTTATGCTTAAAATTTTATCATCGGAGTATCAACCATATGCCTGCGATACAGGTTTTCGTGTGCATGAATTGTGAACCACAATGCTCATTTCTGGCTAAACACTAACTCATTGAAATTCGTTATGTTGCGATATGTATAAAAATAGTGACACAATAACCTCGTTTAAGTAGGGTCTGTGCAGAATTAGTGACAAGAAGGAGGCGGTATGGAACAGAGAACAATACAGATTCTTGAGCAGCAGCGGCAGGATCTGGTTATCCGTGTGCTCAAGAAACACGAGGAAATGGAGGCGACCCGCTTTTTCAACGAGCGGATTCTTGCCGGGCTCAGTGAGTTCTTCCTCCTGCTTGACAAGGATTTCCAGGTTATCCAGACCAACCGTGAATTTCTCGAACGCAGCGGATATCCGCCATTGAGCGATCAGCCGCTCACCCTGGAACACCTGTTTTCCCCGGAAAAAGTCCAGGAGATCAAAAAAGTGCTGCGGCGGGACGAGTTCGCCGAAATGGAGGCCCAACTCCATACCAAAAGTGGCCGCGACCTGCCGGTGAAGATGCGCGGCTCGACCCATGTCACCCAGAACGGGCGGGTGCTGCACATGCTGATCTGTACCGACTGCAGCGAATTTTTTGAGCTGATGGCGCAGATGCAGGAAGGGCAGAAGCAGCTGATCCACTCCAGCCGCCTGGCCAGCCTGGGCGAGATGGCCGCCGGCATCGGCCACGAATTGACCCAGCCGCTCAACGCCATCCTTCTCTTTGCCCGCAATTGCCTCAAGGCCCTGGATACACCGGGGGAGCACAAGGAGATGCTGCGCGAGAACCTGCAGATCATCATCGACCGGGTCAACAAGGCCTCCTCGATCATCGCCACCATGCGCAGCTTCGGGCGGAAGGTCGAGGAGGAGTGCTCGCCGCTGGATCTCAACGAGATCATCCGCAAGATCATCAAGTTTCTTGAAGCCCAGCTTCGGCTCAGCGAGATCCATCTCGATCTGCGGCTTTCGCCGAAACCCTGCGAGGTCATGGGGGTTGAAGTGCGGTTGGAGCAGGTCTTTCTCAACCTGGTGCAGAACGCGATCCAGGCCATGGGCCGGGTGGTGATGCCGCGGCTCACCATTACCAGCCGCATCACCAACTGCCTCAACCTCACCACCATGCTCAAGGAACCCTATGTGCTGGTGACCGTGGCCGACAATGGCGAGGGCATCCCCGGGGATTTGCAGAAAAAAATTTTTGATCCCTTTTTCACCACCCGCGAGGTCGGCACCGGCATGGGATTGGGGCTGTCCATCGTTGACCGGATCGTGCGCGGGTTTTCCGGGTATATCGACGTGGAAAGCGTGCCCGGCCAGGGGGCCTGTTTTTCGGTCTATATTCCGCAGGTGCGGCGGCAGGAGGCCAAGAGCGCTCAGGGAGAACAACAGCCATGAGCGAGGAAACACTGAGTCCTCCCGAGATCCTGGTGGTCGACGACGATCTCTACCTCCTGGCGGCCATCAAGCAGACCCTGGCCCTCAATGGCTATACGGTGCAGACCTTCGGCAATCCGCTGGAGGCGCTGGCCGGCCTCGAGGGGCATTCGTTTGCCGCGGTCCTGGCCGACATCCGCATGCCGGAGATGGACGGCATGGAACTGCTGGAACGGATTGTGGAAAGGGATCCGGACCTGCCGGTGATCCTGATCACCGGCCATGGCGATATTTCCATGGCCGTGGAAGCGGTGAAGAAGGGGGCCTATAATTTTCTCCAGAAACCGGTGGATGAAGACATCATCCTGGCGACCCTGTCGAGGGCGATCGAGCGGCGGCAGCTGGTGCTGGAAAATCGGCGGTTGGAGGAACAATTGGTCGCCACCCGGGAGGGACGTTCCCGGTTTTACGGACTGGTCGGCAGCCATCCGGCCATGCTCGGCCTCTATGCCCTGATCGAGGCGGTGGCCTGCGAGAGCGATCCGGTGCTGATCATCGGCGAAACCGGCACCGGCAAGGAACTGGTGGCGCGGGCCATTCATGATATCGGTCAGCGCAGGACGACCCCCTATGTGGCGGTCAACATGGGGGCCATCCCCGCGGAAATGATTGAGTCCGAGCTTTTCGGCCACGAAAAGGGGGCCTTTACCGGGGCCATTCAGCGCAAGGTGGGCAAGTTCGAGTACGCCGGCGAAGGCACCCTCTTTCTCGACGAGATCTGCTCCATGCCCTCCCAGTTGCAGGCCAAGCTGCTGCGGGTCCTTGAAGACCGCACCTTTTCCCGCTTGGGGAGCAACGCCGTCATTCCGTTGAAGGCCCGGATCATCGCCGCCACCAATCGCGACCTGCTGGCGGAGATCGACAAGGGGACCTTTCGCCAGGATCTCTATTTCCGACTCAATGTCCTGCCCGTGCACCTGCCGCCGTTGCGGGAGCGCAAGGAGGACATCCCTCTGTTGGTGGATTACTTCTGGAACGAGTACTGCGGCAGCCAAGCCAACAGCACCCGACCCTGCACGCCGGAACTGATCCGCCAACTGATGGTGCAGGACTGGCCGGGCAACATCCGGGAATTGCGTAATTTCGTCCGCCGTTACTGCGTGCTGGGCGAGCAGGAGCCGTTGGAGGCCAAACCCGTGGCCGAACCGGTCGATGCCGGGGCGGATTGCCTGCCCTGGAAGGAGTTCATGGACCAGCAGGAACGGCATTATGTGGAACAGGTCTTGCGCAAGGTCGGGGGGCAGGTCAGTGTGGCCCACCAGATCATGGGTATTTCCCGCAAAAGCCTGTACGACAAGATCAACAAATACGGCCTGGATCTCACCCTGTTTCGCGAAGAGGGGGGAAAGGGCTAAATCCGGTCACGGTGTTCAGCGTGTCCGCTTGCGGGCGAACCCCGCCGGTGCGATCAAGGCTTTTTTTCCTTGGGCTTTTCCCGATCGAGCAGTTCGAGAATCCGCCTGCACTGTTGGTCGGGCGGGGTGTTGCCGGCAAGTTGGTCGAGGATGGCCCCGACCAGGGCCTGCTGCGGCCCGTCAAGGGGTCCGGCCGCCAGCAATTGCCGGCCCTGGAGGGCGAATTCGGCCGGGAGGTTGGCCTCGGGCTGTTCGCATCCGTGGCGCAGGCTTTCCTTCCAGGTGTCCAGGTCAGGGGGCGTGGCCCCGGCCTTGGTTGCCGGCGATGGGGCAGCGGCCTGCAGTGTGGTCCGGAGGGTTGATTCGGGAAGAGGGGCTTGATCTGCTGTGGGGGCGGCGCTCTCCTTTTCCAGCGTAAGGGAACCGGTCGCACTGTCGGTAGCGGGAGGTTTGGGGGGCCGGGAGGCGTCAGGAGCGGCCTTTTTCTGTTCCTTGTCGGTCTCGAGTGGGGAAAATTCCCGGCGGAGGAGATCGTTTTTGGGGGCCAGGAGGGCGGCACTGCCTGCCACCGGCCCGGTTTTCTCCTTGGCCTGTTGCCCATGTCCCCCGGTAGTTTCGGGGGCAGGGGCCGACTCCGGCATCGTCCTCTCCCGGCGGGAGGGTTCGGGGAGCCGGGTTTCGAAGGTCTGAGCCTGATGCAGCGGTGCATGGAGCAGTTGGCTTTTGTCCATGCGGGTGGTGATGGTGAGAAAGACGGCGACACTCGCTGCCGCCGCCAGCAACGAGCCAACAGCGGTGAGGATCTTGGGACGGGAGAGGAGGCGATGGATTTTGGCACGGCGCTGTTCCTGCCGCAGACCCTGCCGCTGCCGATCGAGTTGCAGCCACAGGGTTGAGCAGCGATCACACGCGGCCAGGTGGGCCAGGCAGCGGTCAACCTCGGCCTGTTCGAGCCGTCCCTCCACCAGGGCCGCGAGCGTCTCCACCTCCAGGCAGGTACCGGTCTTCCGGGGCCTGTGGGCGAGCAGGGCCGACAGGGCCAAACGTTGCTGCTTATGGTGTTGCTGGGTGAGTTGTTCGCTTTCGGCCATGGTCGTTCACAGTCTGTTGACGTTGTCGATATCTGAAAGAGACGGTTCTTTTTTAAGGATGTGTCGGTCTATAACAGCAGCCGCAGTTCCTGTTCCAGGCCTGCAGCGGCGAAATCCCGGCGTAACCGCTGCAAAAGACGGCGGAGCCGGCCATGAGCCTGATGCCGGTTCCAGCCCAGCATCCTGCCTGCTTCGGCCACGGCAACACCGTCGCGGAAACAGAGCTTGA
>JBFWIP010000161.1:0-5535 GCA_050255935.1 Desulfobulbus sp. | reverse complement strand
TTGGGAACCACCGCTCGAATCAGCACCAGATCGTCCTCGCTAAGCCTGGACCGATCAAAAGTGGTCCGGAAATGGTGCCCTATACCGCTGCTGCCGATCAGGTGCAGTGAGCGGCAAAGTGCGTCACTGTCAATCTCAGTCCCGGCGAGATCCGGGTATCGCTTCCAAGGTGCCTTCAGGTCCATGGCCACATAGTCAACCAGCTTGTTGGCAAGCAACACATTCAGCAAATCGGGGTTGCTGCCGTTGGTGTCCAGCTTGACCGCATAGTCCAGTCTTTTGAGTTCAGAACAAAAAGCAGGCAATGCCCGTTGCAGTGTGGGTTCGCCGCCGCTGAGGACTACTCCCGCCAGTTTGCCCGCCCGCTGCCGCAGACGGGCAAGGACTTCCTGCGGCGAATAGACCCCGGCCCGATTCCTGGGAATGAGTTGCGCATTGTGGCAATAGGGACAGTGGAAATTGCATCCCTGGAAGAAAACCACCGCTGCAACCTTGCCGGGATAATCGATGAAGCTGGCCGGATGGTAGCCGCCGATGTGCAGATCAGAAACTGTGGTCATAGGTCGCCCGTACCGCAAATTCCGCCTGTTTGCCCTCATGCCAGTGCTGGACCGGGCGAAGATACCCCACCACCCGGGAATAGATCTCGGTTCGGCTTCCGCATTGGGGGCACTCGGCCTGTTCACCGGCCAGGTAGCCATGTTGGGGGCAGATCGAAAAGGTGGGGGTGAGGGTGAAGTAGGGGAGCCGGTAACGGGTGCACACCGTCTTGATGAAGGATTTGACCGTCTGCGGGTCGATGTTGGATTCGCCGATGAAGCAGTGCACCACCGTGCCGCCGGTGTATTTGGTCTGCAGTTCGTCCTGGTGATCGAGCAGGGCGAAGATGTCGTCGGTGTAGTTGACCGGCAACTGGGTCGAGTTGGCATAGATGGGGACTTCCTCCCCGCCCGGACAGGTGAGCGAGGCCCGTATTGCAGGAAAACGGCGGACATCCAACCGGGCCAGCCGGTGGCCGGTGCCTTCCGCCGGGGTGGCTTCCAGGTTGTACTGGTTGCCGGTTTCCCCCTGGAATTGCCGCAGGCGCGTGCGCATGTGGTCGAGAATCCGCAAGGCAAAGGCCCGTCCCTGGTCGGTGCCGATGTCTTGGCCCAGCAGGTTAAGGCAGGCCTCGTTGACCCCGATGAGGCCGATGGTGGAAAAATGGTTTTCCCAGTAGCGGCCGAACCGTTGGTGGATGGCGCGGAGATAGAAGCGGATGTAGGGGTAGAGCCCCTTGGCGGTGAAGGTCTCCAGTACCTTGCGCTTGGTTTCCAGCGAGGTCTTGGCGATTTGCATCAGCCGGTCCAGGCGCAGGAAAAAGTCGGTTTCGTCCTTGGCCTGGAACCCCAGGGCCGCCATGTTGATGGTGACCACGCCGATCGACCCGGTCAGGGGGTTGGCGCCGAACAGGCCGCCGCCGCGTTTCTCCAGTTCCCGGGTGTCGAGCCGGAGGCGGCAGCACATGGAGCGGGCATCGTCGGGGCGGAGATCGGAGTTGATGAAGTTGGCGAAATAGGGCAGGCCATAGCGCGCCGTTGTCTGCCAGAGTTGTTCCAGGCTGGGGTGGTCCCAATCGAATTCGGCGGTGATGTTGTAGGTGGGGATGGGAAAGGTGAAGACCCTGCCGCGGGCGTCGCCCTCGGCCATGACCTCGAGGAAGGCCTGGTTGAGCAGGTTCATCTCGTGCTGGTACTCGCCGTAGACCGAATCCTGTTCCCGGCCGCCGATCACCACCGGCAGGTTCTTGAGGTTGGAGGACGGGGTGAGGTCCATGGTCAGGTTGGTAAACGGCGTCTGGAAGCCGACCCTGGTGGGCACGTTGAGGTTGAAGACGAATTCCTGCAGCGCCTGCTTGACCTCCCGGAAACCGAGGCCGTCATGGCGGATAAAGGGTGCGAGCAGGGTGTCGAAGCTGGAAAAGGCCTGGGCACCGGCGGCCTCCCCCTGCAATGTGTAGAAAAAATTGACGATCTGGCCAAGGGCGCTACGGAAATGGTTGGCGGGCGCGCTTTCCGCCTTGCCGGGCGCTCCGGTGAACCCGTTCAAGAGCAGGTCACGCAGATCCCAACCCACGCAATAGACAGAGAGCAGGTTGAGGTCGTGGATATGGAGATCGCCGTTTTGGTGGGCATGGCGCACCTCGGCGGGATAGATCTTGTTGAGCCAGTAGGTGCGGCTGACCTCGCTGGAGATGTAGTTGTTCAATCCCTGCAGCGAGTAGGACATGTTGGAGTTTTCCTGCACCTGCCAGTCGAGCTGCTGCAGGTAGCCGTCGATCAGGTCCAGGTCGGTTTGGGTCACCATCTCGCGGAGACGGGCGTGCTGATCCCGATACAGGATGTAGGCCTTGGCGGTTTTTTTAAAGGAAGAGGAGAGCAGCACCTCCTCGACCACGTCCTGGATTTCCTCGACACCGGGGACTTCGGCCTCGATCAGGGACTGGGCAATGGCCAGGACCTGCATGGTTAGCCGTCGGGCCTCGGGCTGGCCGAATTCACCGGTGGCTTGCCCGGCCTTGAAGAGAGCATTGGTGATTTTGCCCGCCTCGAAGGAGACCAGGCGTTGATCGCGTTTCTTGATGGTGGTGAAGAAGGGGATAAAGGACTGCGGACGGACTTGTGGCATGGCTCTCTCCTTGACGCGAGGTAAGAGGATTCTGGGGGGCAGCCACTGTGGGGCATGGGCTGTGGTTTCACGGCAGGTCTTCGGACTTTCAGGCGATGGACGTCCTACAGGTTGTCACTTCCCGGTCTTGCTCGGCCAGTGTTTTCGACAACGTTCGTTCCTGATTACCGCTGCGCGACAGTTCCGGATTCGCACCGGATTCCCTTTTCATCCTCCCACTGAAAAAAGTGGAAGAAAACCGCTTGCCACCATATATTGTGTTTTGATTATCTCGTCAATACTAAAAAAGGGGTGGCACGTTTCCGCTTCCAGAAAAGGGCGGCAGCGTGCCGTTGTTGCGGATGGTTTTCCCGCCGGCCTTTTTTTCAGCCCCCCTCAGGCCGATTTACCTTCGACGGTTTCGTTCGTGCAAAAGCCAAAACACAATATTCTTGGCGGGGATTGGCTTGGTTATAAAAGTAAAAAAATCCCCCGCCGGGGTGACCCGGTCGGGGGAACATGAAGGCATTTTTTGCCGATTTCTGACAAATGATCGGCACACACTTTGAACTCAGGTTGCAATACGGCTCATTCACAAACGCATTGATCGAACCCGCAAACGTCATAACAATGACAAATAGGATCGTTGCCGGTTCCATCCCCGGGTCCCGAACCTTTTTTTGCCATAACGGGAGCTGCCATCAGCAGAACAAACCCAGCTACCAAAAGAGATTTTCCGAGTTGCTTGAAAAGAGACATATCGTTCCTCCTTATGGTTTTCAGCACAGGTGGAGCAGGTTATCCGCTCGCATTCTTCCCTGTTCTGTGGTGAAAACGCATTGGGTCGGGAAAGGTTACAAAAAAAAATCTTCGCCTTCTTTTTTCCGCCATCACATAAAAACGATTCCCCCTCGAGCAGTATTGAACAACGTCACAGAAGCAAATGTCGTCCGGGAAAACGGTCTATTTTTGGCTTGAATTGCCTCGTGCTCTCTAGACGTTGGAGGAGTAGGTAACCCGGATGGGAAATCAGAGCTAAATCAAGAATATGGAAGTGGACGGTTTGCCATCCAATAAATTGGCTGAATTTTTTGTAACCTTTTTCTTCTTTCCGCGTTGTTTTGAAAGGGCATCGTTGAATCGGGATTTCATCGATGCATGGACGAAATACTTGCAGTGGAGGGAATGATGAAAAAATGTTTACTTGCTAGTAGTTTGTGCCTGTTGTCGGTGTCTTTGGTCAGTCCGCTCTCGGCAGGCTGGTTGAGCCAGAAAGAGCAGTTGGGGAAAATCATGTACCAAGACAAGGATTTTTCCTATAACGCGACCCAGTCCTGCCAGAGTTGCCACCATCATATTTCCGGTTTCGCCGATCCTTCCAACATGCGGGATCCGGAAAATACGGTGGTTTCTTTGGGGGCCGACGGCGAGAGCAGGGGGGGGAGAAATGCGCCCTCCTCCGCCTATGCCGGATTCAGTCCATCGTTGCACAAAGACGGTGAAGGATATGTTGGCGGTATGTTTTGGGACGGCCGGGCCACCGGCTTAAGTGAATCGCTCGCCGATCCCTTGGCGGAGCAGGCGCAGGGACCGCCTCTCAATCCCGTGGAAATGAACATGCTGGACGATGAAGCCGTCGTGGAGGTGGTTCGAACCTCAAGCTACGCCCGGCTTTTTCGCAAGGTATTTGGCGCGGACTCCCTCGACGACACCAAGAGTGCCTTTGATGATATCGCACGAGCTATCGCCGCCTACGAGCGTTCTCCGGATGTGCAGATGTTCTCTTCAAGATTTGACAAGGGGATGTTGACTGCACAGGAGCAGCGGGGCCAGGAAATATTTACGGTCCACTGTGCAAACTGCCACTCCATCGACCCCGTGGCCGGTACAAAAGGGCCTCTCTTCACCAATTATCGATATTACAACATTGGCCTGCCGGCCAACACCGAGGACGGTGTTCCTGGAGGTGATTACGGACTTGGTGGGTTCCTGGCCTCAAAGGATGCACCGCAGGAATTCGCTGCGGATGCACCGCAGGAAAATGGTAAGTTCAAGGTGCCCACCTTACGCAATGTCGCCGTGACTCCTCCCTACGGTCACAACGGTATTTTTGCCACACTGGAAGAAATGGTCCGATTCAAGAACAACAGGCAGGAAGTGTGGTACACGGCTATGCCGGATATTAATGAAAATATCTACGAAATGGGTGACTTTGGCGAGATGGGGCTTCAAGATGAAGATATTCAGGCCCTTGTCGCCTTTCTTAAGGCGCTGACGGATAATTAAGGAACAGTCTAAAGCACCTGGAAACAAGGTTAACGGAGGAGATTTACATCTCCTCCGTTGACGTTTCACTTCGATCAGCCTTCATCCTCGCAGGAACCGTCGCGCAGTCGATCTCTATCCGGTATCTTGTCGCCCATGAGCAGAAGAAGAGGATCGGCAGCCGCAAGTCTTTGCTCGGTTGCGTTGCCTATTGCGTCCTGACATGATCTGTCCCGCAGTTGACTCTGAGTGCGGGTACCGGACCCCTTGCCTGAGCCGCTTCCTTTTCCATTACCGGCCCAAGCCGGCATCGACATCAACAAAATTGCCGTGATGACGATCAATCCTTTTCCCAGATCCTTGGTTGCATGCATGCTATTCTCCTGAAATTGTTCGTTATGGATGTTATGGCCGGGAGATCCGGCGAAAAAAACACCCGGAAGAAAAACCATACATGTTCAACGTGGAATCCCGGCAAAGGTTACAGGTTTTTTTTGGGGGGAGTCCGTGGCCAGATGAAAAAAAATCGGTAACGCTCTGAATTGAAAAACGTTAATCAATAAACAATGGAAAGATTCCGTCAGTTCTACACGATCAATAAAGAGAAACTCTTTGGCTATCTGG
>JBFWIP010000160.1:0-5542 GCA_050255935.1 Desulfobulbus sp. | reverse complement strand
CTCACAAGGATCTCAACCCCTACGGCGCCTGCCGCATGTGCATCGTGGAAATCGAAGGCGTGCGCGGCTACCCCACCTCCTGTACCACCCCGGCCACCCCGGGCATGCAGGTCACCACCCAATCCAAACGGTTGACCGAACTGCGCAACCGCACCCTGGAACTGATGTTCTCCGGCCACCCCAACAGCTGCCTGGTCTGCGTCCATCGCGAGGCCTGTGAGCAGTACCGGCCCACCGCCACCAAGGCGGCCCGCTCCACCCGGTGCGGCTTCTGCGCCAACCGCGACGAATGCGACCTGCGGGCCATGGCCCTTAAGGCGGGCAGCAACGAGCTGCACCTGCCGACTCTCTACGCCTCCTATAACCTGGAGCGTGACGATCCCTTCATGGATCGGGACTACAACCTCTGCGTGCTCTGCGGCCGTTGCTGGCGCATCTGCGAGAAAATACACGGCCAACCCGCTATCTCGATCATCAACCGGGGCAAATGGGCCCGGATCGGCACCGCCTTTGACAAGAGCCATGTCTTTTCCGGCTGCACCTTCTGCGGGGCCTGTATCGATATCTGTCCCACCGGTACCCTGACCGACCGCTTTGCCCGCTGGCAGGGCAAACCGGAGCAGGAAATCCCCTCGACCTGCCTGCTCTGCCCCGAAGGCTGTTCGGTCATTGCCCAGACCAAGGAAGGACGGCTGCTCGCCTATACCATGACCGGCTTCAGCAAAGAGGCCGGGCTCTGCGCCCTGGGGCGTTTCGGGGCCGCCCAGATCCTGGCGGCAAACTCCCGCCTCACCCGGCCACTGATCAGGGAGGGGGACGACCTGATCCCCATGGACCGACAGGGCGCGATCCGGACCGCAAGCGAAGAGCTGGGCAAGCATCGGGGCAAAATTGCCGTGGTGGCCAGCGCCGCCACCTCGCGCGAGGACCGCGCGCTCTACGGCCAACTGGCCGCTCAACTCCAGGGCGAATTGATCCTTCTGCCGGTGGAAGCCGGAGCGGATCATGCCCTGGTTGAGGCCCTGGGCGCCAAGGTGCGCGAGGGTGCCGTCACCGCACTGGTCATCGGCGGCAACCTGGTGCCGGTGGAACTGGTGCAAGAAGCGGCCTTCTCCCTTGTCATCGATGCCCTGCCCTCCCCGGTTTCCGAGGCGGCCACCGTGGTGCTGCCGGCGGCCGTGCTCAGCGAGGCGGGCGGCACCTTCCGCAACGCCCGGGGGCACATCAGGCCCCTGGCCGGTTCAAGCCGGGCTCCGGGTGATGCCCAGCCGGAATGGTATATCCTCTGTGAACTTGGCCGAGCCATGGATCTGCGCGGCTTTGACCACAACAGTGTGGCAGATATCACTCCGGCCATTGTCGATGATCCGCCCCCGGCGCCGGTTGCCGGCAATCCGCGCCAGAACGTGCGTGACCTGGTACCCCGGTTCCGCGGCCATCTGGTGGCCGACATCGTCCCGGCGCTGGCCGCCTTTGACCTCCCGGCCAGTCCGGCCGCCCCGGTCGAGGCAACCCTGAGCGAAGGCTTTACCATCATCGAAAAAAAGGAAATCGTGCCCAACATGCACTTTTTCAAGGTGCGCGCACCCCAGGTGGCCAAGTTCGCCCGGCCCGGCCAATTCGTGATCCTCATGGCCAAGGAAACCTCGGAACGCTCTCCGTTTACCCTGATCGACTGGGACGCCGAGGCGGGCACCATCTCGCTGGTGATCGAGGAAGTCGGTCGCTCGAGCCGTGAACTGGCCTCGCTCAAAGCGGGCGGCAGAATGGCGCATGTCAGCGGCCCGCTGGGCCTGCCCCTGACCATCGAGAACAAGGGGACCGTGCTTCTGGGCGGCGGCTGCTACGGCATCGGCGCCATCTTCCCCCTGGCACGGGCCCTGCGGCAGGCCGGCAATCGGGTCATCTGTGCCATCGAGGCCTCGTCCAGCTACCTGCTCTACATGCGGGATGAACTGGCCGGCGCCTGTGACGAGCTGATCATCGCCACCAAGGACGGCAGTGCAGGCGTGCGCGGCGGTATCCAGGAGGTGGTGGCCCAGGTGGCTGCCAGGGAGCCGGTCAACCAGTTCATTGCCATCGGCTGCACCTTCATGATGCGCATGGCCACCGAGGTTGCCAAGGGCCTGCATATTCCCACCCTGGTGGCGCTCAACCCGATCATGGTCGACGGTACGGGGATGTGTGGAGCCTGCCGCGTTTCCATCGGCGAAGAAACCAAATTCGCCTGCGTGGACGGCCCGATCTTCGACGGCCACAGCGTCGACTGGGACGAACTGGCCTCGCGTCGCAGTGCCTACAGCCGCCAAGAGGTTGAAGCCCTGTCGCAGAATGTGGATTTAAACGCGCTCATGCATCAGCCCCATGGACATGGCGGCGGATGCGGCTGTGGCCGATAAGCACAATCGATTGTTGAGGCTAAGAATGCAATGACGACACCCAAGGAACCCCAGGCAGAGCAGCAGACCGCGACCCCCAAAAAAGGCAGAGTGAAAATCCCGCGCCAACCCATGCCCGAGCAGGACCCGCGCCGCAGACGCACCAATTTCGAGGAAGTGCCCCGTGGCTACAGCGAGGAAACCGCCGTGCTCGAGGCCTCGCGCTGCCTCCAGTGCAAGAAACCCGGCTGCGTCGAAGGATGCCCGGTCAACATCCAGATCCCGGCCTTCATCAGGCTGATTGCCGAGCGCAAATTCATCGATGCCCTGCTCTCGTTGAAAGAACAGACCGCCCTGCCCGCGGTCTGCGGCCGGGTCTGTCCCCAGGAAAGCCAGTGCGAGTCGCGCTGCATCCTCGGCAAGAAGGGCGAATCCGTTGCCATCGGCCGGCTGGAACGCTTTGCCGCCGATTATGCCCGCAAGCACGGCGGGGTGCCCGACCCGGTCAAGGCGCCTTCGACCGGCAAACGGGTAGCCGTGGTCGGTGCCGGACCGGCGGGTATCACCGTGGCCGGGGAATTGGCCCGCTGGGGGCATGAGGTGGTGATGTTCGAGGCCCTGCATCTGGCCGGGGGCGTGCTGATGTACGGCATCCCCCAATTCCGTCTGCCCAAGGAGATCGTCCAGTACGAGGTCAACAGCCTCAAGCGGATGGGCGTTACCATCCACACCGATTACGTCATCGGCAAGACCGAGACCGTGGATCAACTGCTGGAGGAAGGGTTCGACGCGGTGTTCATCGCCACCGGGGCCGGATTGCCGGTCTTCCTCGGTATCCCCAATGAAAACGCCATCGGCGTTTTTTCGGCCAACGAGTTTCTCACCCGCGCCAACCTGATGCGGGCCATCGACTTCCCCCGCTTTGCCACCTCGCCTATCCGCCCCCACCGGGCAGTGACCGTCGGCGGCGGCAACGTGGCCATGGATTCGGCCCGCACCGCCCTGCGCCTGGGTGCGGAGTCGACCATCGTCTACCGCCGTTCCAAGGCCGAGATGCCCGCCCGTGGCGAAGAGATTCATCATGCCGAGGAAGAGGGGGTGGTCTTTCATCTGCTGACCAATCCCAAACGGATTGTCATCGATGAACGCAACCGAGTCACCGGCGTGGAGTGCCTGAAGATGGAATTGGGCGAGCCCGACGCCTCGGGGCGGCGACGGCCGGTAACGGTCGAAGGCAGCGAATTCATCGTCCCGGCGGACACGGTGATCGTGGCCATCGGCAACCAGCCCAATCCTTTGGTGCCGCAAACCGCGCCCGAAATCGAGACCTCCCGCCGGGGCACCATCACCGCTGATCCGGTCACGATGATGACCTCCAAACCCGGGGTCTTTGCCGGCGGCGACATTGTTTCCGGTGCGGCCACGGTGATCAGCGCCATGGGTCAGGGCAAGAAAGCCGCCTTTCACATGCACCGCTATCTTATGGGTGCGGATCCGGTCCAGTAAAAATTCCTTTGATTGGGGCGGCATCGTTCTCTTGATGCCGCCTTCTTCCCTTCGGGAGCGATCTCGCACACTCTTCTGCCGCTCCCCCGGCAATTCATTCCATTTCGTTGACCAACAACAGGCCGGAACTCCTGCCAATCCATCGATAGAGAGAAGGACGTTGGGACAAATGGGACTGCGATTGTATCGCACCCGCCTTTGGTCAATGGCCATGGAGACTGTCATAAATGGTCTTTTCTTTCCTCCAGCGCGAGCGATCCTCCAAAAAAGCCTCGCAACATCACCTCAATACAGCATGAAAAAAAAGGGGCACAGCGACAAAATTTCTTTTATAGGTGCACGTATCACTTATCCATTCTCACCTGCCCGGAGACGACGAAACCATGGCGAACAAAAAAAACATCTTGGCCCTGTTCCTGTTCTTGGCAATGACCGCGCCCTGCACCCACGCCACAGCTGCACCCGATGACAAGGACACCCCCAGTCAATCGGCGGTCTGCCTGGGCATGTGCGGCGACATCCAGAAACTCTGTGCCGAGGATATTGCCGAGGGCAATGTGGCCGGACGGGATCTCAAAGACGGTATCCTCGATGAAGCATCCTGTTTGCTGATGTGCGAGGCGGATTGGGATGACAAGACCTTGAACTGCGTCAGCGCGGCGGACAGTTGTTCACAGTTTCTGGATGAAGCGCCCTATTGCATTGAGACGGAAGAGAAAAACGAGCCCACCAAACCTTCGGTTGCGGGTAAAGGGTGCGCAGCGGCTTGTAAGAATTATGCCAAATGCACAGGCTACGGCGAGAACGTCACTCCCCGGGATCAGGCCCATGCCTACGACAGCTGCATGCAGGTCTGCCCCACCTGGACGCCTGCAACCCAAAAATGCATCGCCTCTACCCCCATCCATTCCGCAGCCGATTGCGCTGCCCAGACCATGTGCATGTTCGGTTCCATGCAGAATATGGTGCCTCCAATCCCACACAGGAAAAAGTAAAACCGAAAACCTGGTTTGCAGGCTGGAGGTAGGATTCGTTAATAAGTGATCAATCCTGTGGAAACAGCAATGGCAATAGCCTGCTGGGAATTTATTGCGTCGAGTTTCTTGAGTATGTTTCCCATATGAAACTCAACAGTCCGGCGGCTGATTTTCATGATTTCCGATGTTTCCCAGGCCGTTTTCCCGTGTGCTGCCCAGGAGAGAACTTCATATTCTTTGGGGGATAGCCGTTTTTTCATCTTGAAGTTTTTGACGGCAGCCCTCTGCAAGGCCAAACAAAGATATGGGGCGAGGTGTTTCAATATAGAGCGTGATCTTTCATCACGCTCACACTTCCGGGCTGCACAACTTATTACAGACCATTCAGTGCTCCTCCGGCACTGCATACTGTAGAGCCCCCCCTCATGCAGGCCGAATTCTGCAGCTTCATGCATGATCCTGCCGCTCTTCCTGTTGCTTGCTTCATCGGGGTATTGTCGCTGCGTGCAATCACTCCAATGATGAAGCCCTCCCGTATAAAAGGCTGCTTGAGCAATCTTGATGGCTTCGCAAAAAGTAGATTTACTTAACTGCTCGATTTTTCAGGATAAATGTTTTAATTACCCTTGTCATTTCTCTCGTATTTTGCTAATATATTTTCGCAATATCAATAAAATGCGA
>JBFWIP010000159.1:0-5564 GCA_050255935.1 Desulfobulbus sp. | reverse complement strand
GGGCGATAATCGTGTTCAGCCTTCTTTCTCTTCTTGTTTACCAATGTTTCCTTGCCCTCAACCTTTACAAGTTCAAGGATCTTGCATCATTGGTTTTCATATATACTGGGTCTCGCTGGATTCCCAGGCCGGCTCTCATCTGCAAAATAGTATAATCAAACACGTTGTGATCCATTAGAATGATCCTCCACAATCTTTGCCTGATCCTCTAAAGGTTGGCCGATTTATACAGAGCGGAGCCAGCAGTAACGAGGCGGTCTCACTCCTTTGGTCAGAATGGGGGAACGAGTAAGGTGGGAATTGGCATTACCAGACAATCATCGGTAAAGCATGATGCTATAGATGTTTCCTGAGCAGACAAGAGAGATCCGGACAGAATCACTTGCCGCAGGAATTCCTTTGCGGGAAAGGAGCATTTCTTGTTCGTTTTTCTTGAGAACCTCTAACTTCGCTTGCAAGTCACTCCACGTAATTCTCTGTTTGAATGCCTTCCGCTATATGAAGAGGGAATCTCCCGCTACGTCCAACGGTGATTCCCTTTTTTCGTTCAAACCAAAATTTTTTTACTCCACCATTCGGATATCGGCCTTGATATCTGCGGGTGGAGAAAAATACATCCAAGAACTGACCAGGACATCCGCTCCCGCCTCGCTATAAGCTTCAGCGTTCTTATCATTGATGCCACCAGCGGCAATTATGCAAATAGCAGGGTTCATTACCCTGCATTTGGCACTTATGTCTTTGAATTCCTTGATGTCGAGTTTGTCAAATTGTAAGCAATCGACGCCAGCCTTAACTGCGAGTTCCGCATCGTCGGCCGTATGGACCTCGACGACGATTTTTCGTTCCTTCTGACTGGACCTGATTTTGGACACATTTGCAGCAAGAGAGGCATACCCCCCCATGAAAAGCAAATGTTCTTTGAAAAGCAGAATTGTGTCAGAGAGGCCGGTACGATGCGGAACCGCACCTCCGGCCAACAAGGCCTTCAGCGCAACCTTTTTCAGATATGGCGGATGCTTCCGTGTCCCGGCCAGGGTGATATTGGGATTATGCGCTCTGCTCATCTTCAGGAGGTTGTGCGTTCGGGTGGCGATGCCTGACGCGCATTCCAATAATGCGGAACCGGTGCGCCAGACCAGATGGATGGCTTCGGCTGAACCTTTGGCAGAGATGATCGGCTCCCCTTCTTTAATGAAAGTACCCGATGGTGTCACCGAGTGAACCTGCAGTCCCGCCTTTGTGTAGATCCGTTCTACCTCTTCACTGCAGCAGACCATGATAGGAGTTCTACTCCTCAGGGTAATACTGCCCTGCTGTCGACCAAGCCCGAGCATGAGGGAAGTCATGTCACCAAGAGGGACATCGTCTTCGATGAGTTTGTCGATATCGTGTTCACTGAAGAAGATCATGGTATTCGTGTTCCTTTTCTGTAAAGTTATTTTGATTGGTTAACGGCCCGGATTGTGGGACACTGGGCGCCTGGCTCAAGAAGTGGGCCCGATTTATTCGACAAAATCGGGACACGATTAAGATGGATACTGGCGGTGTTCACCTGTTCTGCACAAGCAAAAGGGTGTCTTGAACAATTAGATTTTTCAATCAGGATCAGGTAAGCACAGACTCCGGGAGATTGGCAGAAAAAGCAATTATTCAAGATGCCCAAAATGTTAGATAGATCCTGAGCGGGAAGCGTTTCCTCCAATCCTCTGCCGTGATCTTCTGATACGGTATCATGAGGTCGCCTCCTTTCGCTGCCATCAGGATGGCGGTATTGCCAGGGCATGCACCAGAACCGGTTCCGCTTCGACCCCCTCGATGCCCAGGGCGAAAGCCCTGCACCGAAAGCGGCCACCACCGGCCATCCGGGAAAGATCCAGTCCCTCTATGATCAGAATGTCTTTTTCCAGCAAGCGGATATGGGTCGGATGTCCAGGTTGCGCCCGTTCGATGCCCGGCTGATCGATGCCGACAAAGAGGAGCGGATATCCGCACAGCCAGGCGGCCGCCTCATCGGTCACTCCAGGGAAAAGGGGATCGAACTCCTTCAGTGGTTGCTCCAGGGTGCGGAAGAACACAGCATCGATGGCTTCCATGGGTAGGGTTCGCACCAGATTAAGCGCGATGGCCGATGGCGGTTGCGGACAGAGGTCGACGACCAGGGCGGTAAACTCGATTGGAAATCGCTGGTAATCGCTGGAGCACTTGCCGCCGTCCATGGCATGGAGCGGGTAATCGACATGGGTCCCGGTGTGCAGTGGCAGATGCAGGGTGCTTTCGTGGATGCCGTGTTGGGAAAAATTGCGGGTTGTCTCGATGCGCGGCCTTTTTTCCTCCAGATTCTTGTACACGGCCATTGTTTTCTTGATCGGCAGCGACAACGATATCCAATTCAGCATGGCTGACCTCCTGAGGCAATGATGACGGGGGTACCGGGGGGATAGACCACCAGATCCCCCTGGCGGGCCGCCGACCGGATGGCATCGGCAATCCGCCACTGGACCTGCAGTTCGGCAAAGCTGGCGAACAGGGTCTTGTCCCCCTCCCAGGCATCCTTGAGCAGCTTGACGTATGCCTCGGGTTTATTGCCGATTATCCGGCAACTATGACAGTATTCGGCCATCACCTGTTCGATGTCATACTCGTATCCGGGTGTTTTGGAGTTGAACTGCACCTGCACGCCTTCGCTGGGAAAGACCTCGATCACCAACTGGTTGGCTTCGGCCTCAACGGTTTGGCTGCAGCTCACGCACAGCGGCATCGCCCGGTAGTGGAGGCGGATCTCGGTCCGCTTTTCCGCCAGTTTCTTGCCGGTCCGGACAATAAACCGGGTTCCCTCCCACTGGGGGGTATCGATCCGCAGCACGGCCTCGACCGCGGTCTCGGTGGTCGAGCCGGGCATCTGCTCGCAATATCCTGCATACTGGCCGACCATCTGCGTTTCCCGGGGATCGGGGCGCAGGTGGTGGAGGATATCGATCTTGGCCCGGCGAATCGATTCCGGGGCAAGATCGTCCGGCGCGCCCATGGCCACCAGGGCCACCATCTGCAGCAGATGACTTTGGACCATGTCGTTGATCGCTCCGGCCCGATCGTAATAATCCAATCGTTCTTCAACTCCGGCGGTCTCAATACTGGTGACCTCGATCCGCTCAATGGCGCCTCCGTGCCAACTCTCGCTGAAGATGCGGTTGGCAAAACGGATGGTCAGGATATTGCGGATCATCTCCTTGCCAAGGTAGTGATCGATCCTATACAGCTGTTCTTCGTTCACCAACTTCATGAGTTGCCGTTGAATACCGGCGGCTGATTGCAGGCTGTCGCCAAACGGTTTTTCCAGCATCAGCCTATGCTCGGGATGGCCGCTGGCCAACAGGTTGGCCCCATGCAACTGGAGGGTGATGGGCACAAAGGCCTCGGGCTTGACCGCCAGAAAAAACAACCGCCGGCTGTCCCGGCCAAAACCCTGTTCCCTTATACGGGCGGCCAGGGCCTGATAGGCCTCCGTATCACTGAACTCGAGACGATGGTACTCGATTCGTTCGCGAAGCGACGCGCCCAGACGGATATTCCCTCTGGCCTCGATAAAGTCCCTATACTGCTCGGTGTCGAGGGAACGGCGTCCCAGGCACCAGATGCGGCGTATGGGCAGTACGCCGTCACTCCACTGTTGCAGTGCGGGAAAAATCTTCTTGGCGGCCAAGTCCCCGGTAGCGCCGAAGATACACAGCAAGCCGTCCCGATTGTCCATGGCTCACCCCTTGTCCCTGGTCACCACAGGATGGCCGCCGAATTCGCGCCGCATGGCCGCCAGCGATTTCTCCGCGTATTTTTCCCTGTCCTGGGATTTAAACCGGGTAAAAAGGGCGGTGGCGATCACCGGCGCGGCCACGCCCTGCCGAACCGCTTCCTCCACGGTCCAATTCGCCTCGCCGGAAGCGGCGACGATCCCCTCGAGCGAATCCAGGTCCGGTTCCCGGGCCAGGGCGGCGGAGGTCATATCCATCAGCAGTCCGGAGACGATCGATCCCCGGCGCCAGACCGAGGTGACCTGGTCGAGCTTGAACGGCAGCGGTCCGTGACGGAGAATCTCCAATCCCTCGGCAATCGCCTGCATCATCCCGTATTCGATGCCGTTGTGGATCATCTTGACGAAATGCCCCGCTCCCGATGCACCCATCCATCCATAGCCCATGCCGCCGCTCAGGGCCTTGAACACGGGCTCCAATCCCGCATACACCGCCTCATCGCCGCCAACCATCAGGCAGGCCCCGTTCCGCGCCCCTTCGGTGCCCCCACTGGTGCCCACGTCGAGAAAATGAATATTGTCCCTGCGCAATTCCTCGCCCCTGCGCTGACTGTCCTGGTAACGGGAATTTCCGCCGTCGATGATGATATCTCCTGCGGCCAGAAGGGGGCGAAGACGGGCAATCATGGCATCCACCGGTTCGCCCGCCGGAATCATCAGCCACACAACCCGGGGAGAGGCCAATGCCCCAATGAAGGACTCCAGGCTGCCGTGCGCGGCAATTCCCTCCTGAGCGAGTTGGTCCCGCTTCTCCTTCTTTTCGGTGAAGACCACGATCTCCAGCCCCTTGTCACGGCCGTTGAGCGCCAACGGCAGTCCCATCTTGCCCATACCAATGATGCCGAACTGCATTGTCCACCTCCTGATAATTGCCGTTCTCGTGAAAAGCCGTCAAACGGCGTCCTGGGTTGCGTAATGTGCGGTATTTGCACTGCCTGTTTTTCGGTATTGGACTCTTGACGAGGCCAATCAAGGGAGAAGTGGCTCCGATTTCATGGACAGAATCAGGGCATAGTTAAAATGAATACTGGCCGTCTCAATCTGTCCTTCGCAGGTAAGCTCTGAGGTACTTCCCGGCAATCTTGACTATGCTTGCAAAATCCGAACTTACGGTGTTTCCTGAGTTCCTTCATGAGAGGGACTGTGAAAAAAGCCGCCGACCATAAAATCAAAATCAGCGGTGAACAGTAGTACTATTGGGTTGGAATGTACAAAGGAATTTTTGCGCTTACGTTTCGAAATCTTTATTTCAGATTAACGATTGCCGGGGCAGCGTCTTTGTCGTTATTCACAAAAATATTTTCTACATTCCCTCCAGTATCCTGCCGCTGGCCGCCTGCAGGTTTGTTAGTTGCTGCAGGTAGTTGATACGGCTGGTGGCCACTGCGGCGGAGACCGTAACCAGGTCGGTCTGGGCTTCGTTGAGCCGTGTCAGGGTGGTGGCGCCAGCGCGGTAAGAACGTTCCACGTGATCACGAATTTCCCGGACGAGCGTCAGGGTGTAGCTTTCCCGCAGATAAACTGTACGAGAAGAATCCGCTTCCACCAACGCCTGTTGCAGGGCTGCCTGTATTTCCAGAATTTTCTGTTCACGCTGCCGCTGCAACTGTCGCAATCCGGCGTCGGTCTTCCGAATTACGGCCGAACGTTCTCCACCGCTGAACAAGTCCCATTTCGGGTTGATACCGATGGCACTGGCATGCTCGTCCTGATCAACAGGGTCATAGTTGTTGTATCTATCATAGTCATACTTGCC
>JBFWIP010000158.1:0-5635 GCA_050255935.1 Desulfobulbus sp. | reverse complement strand
CGGTTGTGGTGGAGGAAATCCAGGGCCTTGAGGATCTGGCCCCCGTACTGCACCACTTTTTCCGCCCGAATGATGCGGGAAGGCTCTTCAAGCAGATAGGTCTCGCCGATCATCTCGCCGAGATTGTTGCATATATAGTCCATGACAAAAAAAGGCCGCCCCTCCCGGTCCCGGTCGAAATCGTGGGCCGTGACCAGAAAGGGTTGGTTGAAGGCGGCCATGGTGCGCGCCTCAAAGGTAAAAATCTCCTCCAGCTGTTTCAGGCCGACGATCTCCTCCAGCAACTCCCCCGGCTGCAGCAGCTTGATCGCCACCACCTTGTCGATCACCGGCACCAGCGCCTTGTAGACCGCCCCCATGCCGCCGCGCCCGAGACGGCGGATAATTTCATATTTCCCGATATATTGCATCACCTTACCATTACCAGTACAGCCGTTTGCCGTTGACCGCGGGGAAGCCCCGCTCCTTGATCAGGTGGATCGTGGCCTGCACATCGTAGGCAACGGCCCGGATTTCCATGGTCGCGGCCTCCTGGTCCCAAAGCAGGTACTTGGCCTGCCACCCCAGGGTATCGCGCGGCTGGCCGACACTTCCCGGCAGGATCAGATAACGGCGGTTCGGTTCAAGGGTTCTGCGCTCCAGCCCGGGTTCATGCCGAGAGAGGGAGTCCCCCTCCAATTCGTACCAGCCCAAGGCATGGGTATGCCCGGCAAAACAGAAACGTTCCTTGAAGGTCGCAAACAGGCGGTACAAACGGGTATCGGTGGGGTTATGCAGATAAACGGTTATCGATTGCGGCGGGCTGCCGTGGACAAAACGGGCGCCAAAGCAACAGCAAACCGGCGGCAGATCCGCCAGCCAGGTCAGGGAGGCCGGGCTGAGCAGGGACCGGGTCAGCACAAGGGATTCCCGGGCATTGGCATGGAGCCGGTTGAAATAGCTGCGGCTGATCAGCGCCAACTCGTGATTGCCCATCACCGACAGCACCCGATATGCCTGCAGGGCCTTGACCACCTCCTCAGGTTCGGGACCGTAGCCGATATTGTCTCCCAGGGAAACGATCCGTTCGGCACCGCTGCCGGCGATATCGGCAAGCACCGCGTCCAAGGCCCGGTAATTGCCATGAATATCGGCTATGATCGCCAGTCGCACCCCTCGCCGCGCCTCTCAAAAGTCCGGCGGAAGCATCCCGCCATCAAGCAGGACCGAAGAGCCGATCTCCACTCCGGTACCGGCAAGGCACCGATTGAGATAACCGCGCACCGCGGTGCATTTCACGATAAAAAGAAAAAAAATCGGGGCCTGCATCCCGGAGAGGCATTCAAAGTTTCCCATCCCCTTGCTGATGATACAATCCGCCTCGAGAAACTGCCGGCGAAAGTCCTCGCCGCAGGAGGTCAGCGACGTGCCCGGAATATCGGTCCCGTTATCGATCACCGGGCAAAGTGCATCGAGGCCGCAACTCCGCGCATCCTCCGGGGTGGCATCATTGATGATCGGTGACCGGCGAACCGCCAGGGTGACCTTGCAGCCGTGGGCCAGCAACAATTCGATCAACAATTTGTCGAAGACGATTTCGCCGCAGTTATCCGCCAGATACAAAATCGTTGCCCGATTGTCGATCAGGCGGCGCAGGGCGGCATAATGGTCGATCGTCAGGGGCCGACGGCAGGAGGCCAGGGCCGCGTCACGGTCGAGCAGGACCTGGGCCCCATAATCAAGGACATTGGCATTGATGGCGAACTGGATTGCCGCCATCAGGGGATCCTCTTCCAGGGCGATCAGTTCGCGGGTCCGCTGTTCCAGATCCAGGGCAAACACATTGGTTTCCTGCTTTTCGGCCCGGAACGGATCGGCGATCCCGGTGCGCTCGCTGATCAGGCGGTAGTAATGCACCGCATTTTCCGGCGGCGGCAGGCCGGGATCAAAACCCGGCAGCAATCCGCCCACCTCGGTGACAATACGCCACTGCACCCCGATATCGTCGGTACACCGCCGAACCGTTCCCAGGGCCTGGCGCATGAAGCAAACCAGGCAGTCGTTTCCGGTACGCATCAGGGCCTCCGTCCCCTGGCCTGCCGCAGAAGGTATTCCGGGCGGACATTGCCAAGGGCCGCAAATATATGCTCCTTGGCGCCGGGAATCCGGGTGTAGATCTCTTCGGCCAGTTGGCGGATATCACGGCGGCGGGTCTGTTCCGACAGGGGACAGGCGGATCGGACCGGTTCAATGGCGAGTGCCCGGCCAAGGCTTTGGATTTCTTCCTTGTCGAGATAGGCCAACGGCCGGATCAAAGCCAGACGGCCGCAAAAAAGTGACTGCAAAGGGGACATGGTGCTGATGTTGCCGGCGTATGTGAGGTTCAACAGAAAAGTTTCAATGATATCGTCACGGTGGTGCCCCAGGGCCAGTTTATTGAAGCCCTGGTCACGGGCATGGGCGAACAACTGGGTACGGCGGGAACGGGCGCACCGGAAACAGAAGTCCTTTCCACCCGTAACAGCGGCGTCGATTTCTTCCCCAGAGGGATGACAGCGAGCCGGCAAAATGTGCAACTCCATCCCCAATTGCCGCACCCGTTCCGCGATTGCACGGGCCACCGGTCCCGGTGTGCCCACTCCCGGTTCCATGTCGACGTGGATGGCCTCCAGGTGATAGCTGATCGGTGCTTTTTCCCGCCAGTGGCGTAGAACAGCCAACAGGACCAGGGAGTCCATCCCGCCGGAAACGGCCACCAGAACCCGGTCGGCATCGGCCAGCATGCCGTATTCATGCATGGCCCGGCCGATCCGCCGGTTCAGATCCCGCGATAAACGCACCTGTCTCTGGTATTAATGGCCGCCGGAGGAAGCGGTCCCAAGGTAGGGGCACTCACCGAATTTCTGGTGCAACCCGTCCCGGGCAAGCTCCTCGGCCGTGAGCCAGGTCAGGCCACGGCTCCGCGCCTTGGGCAGGGTGAACAGATTTTCCATCAGCGACTGCTGCTGCTCGTCGAAGCGACCGTGGCAAAGGACCTTGCCCTCGTCGGTTTCATAGAGCCTATAAGCAAAGGTGACCGCAGCCGGCTGTTTGACGCCGTAGTCGCCGCCGACCCGCTCGACATAACGGCTCAGGGTAAGGTCCAAAACCGCATTGCACTGATATTGCTGTGCAAGGGCCCGCGCCTTTTCAAGCGAAGACGATCCCAACTCCACATCCTGCTCGGCGACAAAACGCACTTTCTGCCCGGCCAGTTCCTGCTTGAGCAGATCGTTCAGAACCCGGCTGCCCTTCAGCAGGGCGTCGCGGCTCTCCTGGGTTGCAGGATCGTCATAGTCGGCTGCGGGCATGGCCGGCATAACCGCAATACAGGACACCGGAACCGAAGCGACGGGCTCGGCTTTCGTTGTCGGTTTCTGCCCGCCACAACCGGCAAAAAGAAAAAGACTACTCGCGATACATCCAAATCGTACCAAAGATTGAGTGGCCACCTGATCCTCCTGTTGAAACAACGGACTCCATTATGTCGTTCCCGCCAAAAGGGGCAAGAACGACGTTCAATGCTGCGGAACAATGCTCTATTATGCTACGTTGTTGCTCTTTGTTGTCTGCGTTGTTGCGTGTTTCTTCCATGTTGCGCCCAAGCCGCAGGGACACCTGGACATCCTGAGCGCAACAGCTTAGAGGACGCCCTTGGACGAGAGCTGGCCGGTCACCTTGGGATGGCGGGTTACGGCAACAGCCAGCGCTCTTGCCAGGGCCTTGAACACCGCTTCGAGAATGTGATGTCCATTTTCCCCATGAAGCACATCCACATGCAGGGTGAGCCCGGCATGAAGGGCAAAGGCTCGAAGAAATTCCTTGGCCAGCGGAGGATCAAAGGTGCCGATCTTGGCCTCCCTGACCTGAACATCATAATGAAGGTAGGGCCGGTTGGAACAATCGACACAGACCCTGGCCAGGGTTTCATCCATGGGCACATAGGCATGGCCGTAGCGGCAGATCCCCCCTTTATCGCCCAGCGCCTGGGCAAAAGCCATTCCCAGGCTGATGCCCAAATCCTCAACCGTGTGATGATCATCCACCTCGACATCGCCGGTGGCGGCAATATCGACATCGAACAGTCCATGGACGGCAAACAGCGTCAACATATGATCCATGAAACCGACGCCGGTATGCACCTTTGCCTGACCACGGCCATCCAAGAGCAAACTGAGGGAAATATCGGTCTCCTTGGTTGTCCGCCGAATGGCGGCGCTCCGCTCGTGAGTATCAGCCATGCAACTCCTTTCCTGGCGCACGGCTGGGGCGGTAAAGGCCACGCAACCGTCGTTGGTCTTTGTGGGGCGTGAGGATCCTCTCGAACCAAGCCTTTCCACACCGGACCTTGCGGCCGATTTTCCGATGAAAACAGCGGCAGGGAACACTATCGTCCGGGTGGGGCCGCACCGGCGCAAAGGTGTCGAAGAAAGGGGATCCTCAATGAATTGAAGCGCATACTATTCTCCTTTGCGCGGATTGACAACTGTTCTCCACCGACAGCGGCGGATTCTTTGCCCCCCTTGCAAAAAATGAATTCACACAGTTTTTTTTATTGACAATACACCACCAGTTTCTGTATATTCTGCCGCCGTCACGAAAAACATTGAGCGGGAATAACTCAGTGGTAGAGTGCAACCTTGCCAAGGTTGAAGTCGCGAGTTCGAATCTCGTTTCCCGCTCCAAAAAAAGAAATTCCAAGGTTCGGACCACCGTTCGAGCCTTTTTTTTTCAGTGCTGAGGCGCAGAATGAAAACCTATTACACACCGGTAAAAGAGATTGATCGCAAATGGTATGTAGCCGATGTCGATGGTAAGGTTCTTGGACGCATTGCCACCGAAATCGCCAATCGTCTGCGCGGCAAACATAAACCGACCTTTTGCGATTTCCAGGATAACGGCGATTTCGTCATTGTCGTCAATGCCGCGAAGGTGCACCTCACCGGCAACAAATGGGATGACAAGAAATATCATCATCATACCGGTTATCCGGGCGGCATCAAAACCGCCACTGCCCGCGAGGTCCTGGCCAAAAAGCCGGAAGAACTGATTCGGATGGCGGTCAAAGGCATGCTGCCCAAAAACAAAATCGGTCGCGCACAACTGAAGAAGCTGAAAATCTACAGCGGCAAGGAACATCCTCATCAGGCCCAGCAGCCGGAAAATCTCGAGATTTGATAACGGAGTAGAAACACATGGCCTCAGAACAGATATACGCAACAGGTCGACGGAAAACAGCTATCGCCCGTGTTTGGATTACCCGGGGCACCGGTAAAATGGCAATCAACAAACAACCGCTTGCGGATTATTTCGGAAGCATCTTCTTCGAGCCCAAGGTTGCCAAGCCGTTTGCGATTACCGAAACCATTGATGAGTACGATGTCATGGCCACGGTAAAGGGTGGCGGCAAGTCCGCCCAGGTCGACGCTCTGGTGCACGGCATTGCCCGTGCGCTGCAGGAGCTGAATCCGGAAATGCGTATTCCCTTGAAAAGAGCCGGCCTGTTGACTCGTGACCCGCGCGCCAAAGAGCGGAAGAAATACGGTCAGCGCGGTGCCCGCGCCCGCTTCCAGTTCTCTAAACGTTAATCACTTTCCGGTGGGGCGGGTTTTCGGCC
>JBFWIP010000157.1:4018-5636 GCA_050255935.1 Desulfobulbus sp. | reverse complement strand
TTGAGCTGGTGGGCCACGCCGGCGGTCAGGGTGCCCAGGGAGGAGAGCTTTTCCGCCTGGATCAGCTGATCCTGGCGCCGTTCGAGTTCGGAAACCATGATGTTGAAGGCCTCCATCATCTGCTGGATTTCGTCGCGGGTATTGACCACCTCGATCTTGCGGAATTTTCCCTGGGCAATATCCACCGTGGCCTTCTTGATCACCGACAGCGGCTTGAACACGAAATAAACGATCAGGGCGGCGAGAACGATGCTGATGCAGACCGCTATGGACGACCAGGAGATCAACTGGCCCCGCAAGAGCGAGATCATGAGATGGATCTGGTTTTTCTCGAAAATGACTATTTTTTCGCTCACTTCGGAGATAACTTTTCCCTGCTGGCGGATGGTGTCGGCAATCTTGGTGTTGGTCAGGTCATTGGTGTTGGTGATCGCCAGCAGTTCGTCGATGGTCCGGAGATAGGTCCTGATCTCATGGTCAAGATCCTTGAGCTTGGGATTGACGGCCAGGTTTTTATCCGACTGAAGAATGCGTTCGTCCAGGTCCAGGGCATCCTTGAGCATGCGCTTGTTTTCCTCCAGGGATTCCTTGTGGCCGTAGAGGAAATAGTTTTTCTCGGATCGGCGGGCCTCGAGCACGATATTGTGGATGCCGTAGGAGGACTCGAGAATGCCGATTTTTTTCTCGGTGGTCACTAGGTCGTCGTGGCTGACATAGGCCATCATGGAAATGGCGCCGATATAAAAAATCAGCACGGTGAGGATTTTGAAACTCAGGCCAAAGGAAACTTGTTTCAACATGGACGCTCCTTGGGAAAATGGATCAATTCGACGGTAGTGTGGTTGCACAGGTTTGTTCCCCGTTGATTCAAGCAATATCCACACCGGTTTTTTCGGCAAGGATCTCGGGCGGCAGGGAGGCCGGGCTTTTACCCTGAGGGGAGCCTGGCGGCTCAGTACATTCGGTGGCGGAACAACCAGGTGGCCAGGCTGAGGGTGACCACGGCGATGATCGACATCGGCCAGAGAGCGTGGATAAAGTACTCGATCCCGGCGCCTTCCAGGAACACCCGGCGGACAATGGTGAGAAAATACCGCATCGGGTCGAGATAGGTCAGGGCCTGCATGAATTCGGGCATGTTGGCGATCGGGGTGGCGAAACCGGAGAGGATGACCGCCGGAACGATGAACAAAAAGGATCCCAGCAGGGCCTGTTGCAGGGTGGTGGAGAACGAGGAAATCATCAGGCCGACGCCGATGATCGATAGGATGTAGATGATCATTCCCGTGTACAGGGTGAACAACTGCCCCACCAGGGGCACCTTGAACCAGAACACGGCCATCACAATGATCAGCGAGGCTTCTCCTACGCCGACGATCAAGCCGGGCATGGCCTTGCCGATCAGGATTTCCCAGGGACGCATCGGCGTCACCAGCAGTTGGTCAAAGGTGCCGGCCTCGCGTTCGCGGGCCACCGACAGGGAGGTTACCAGCAGGGTGACGATCATGGCCAGCAGGGCGATGATCCCGGGAACGATGAACCAGCGGCTTTCCAGGTTGGGGTTGAACCAGGCGCGCATGCTCAGGGTCGCCGGCAGTCCCGATCCCTTGAGTTCCGC
>JBFWIP010000157.1:0-3918 GCA_050255935.1 Desulfobulbus sp. | reverse complement strand
GGCGGCATCGAGCGGATGTCAAAGATAAATCCGGAGAGGATGAAGGCCGGGAGAAAGGTGGATACCATGGCCACCAGGGCGGCGACGAATTGGGATTTGAAGATGGTGGAAATAAAAAAGCCCATGCCCAGCGACACCCACAAGAACAGGGCCGATACCCCCAGCAGGAGCCAGAGGGAACCGCGTATGGGCACATGGAAAAGAAAGTGGGCCATGCTCAGGGAGAGGAGCAGGCCGCCCATGCCGAGAATGAAATAGGGAATCAGTTTGCCCACCAGGATTTCCGGGGCGGAGATGCGCGACACCAGCAGGGCCTCCATGGTGCCGCGCTCCCACTCGCGGGCAATGACCAGGGCGGTGAGCAGGGCGCCGATCAGGGTCATGATCACCGCCAGTACCCCGGGGACGAGAAAATCGGTGGAGCGCACCTCCGGATTGTACCAGATGCGCTGCTCCAGCTGCACCGGCGCGCGCAGGGTTGTGCCCGCCCGTTCCGCCTGCTGTTCCAGCCAGGCGAACCAGATCCCCTGGACATACCCCTCCACCAGGCGGGCGGTATTGGCATCCACTCCATTGACGATCAGGCCGATGGGCGGCGATTCCTGGTTGCGGTAATCGCGGCCGAAGTTGTGGCGCAGCCAGACAATGCCGTCGATCCTGGCCTGGCGGAGGGCATCCTCGGCTTCCTGGATCGAGTGAAAGGAGGTGGGCCGGAAATAGGGGGTCTGCTCGAACCCACCGACAAAGCTCAGTGACGGGCCGTCCGCCTGTTCCACCACCAGGCCGATACGCACATCCTTGGCATCCAGGCTGACCCCGTAGCCGAAAATGAGCAACAGCAGCATCGGCAGGAAAAAGGCGATGGCAATGCTGGAGGGGTCGCGGATCACCTGCAGCCACTCCTTGCCTACCATGCCCTTGAGGCGCATCAACCGGCCCGGTTTCATGCCGTGCCCCCGTTGTGGCGTTTGTTGGCCTCGAGCAGGCCGATAAAGGCGTCTTCCATGGTGGCTTCCCGGCCTTCGGTGCGGTCGAACCCCTCTTTCATCGCCTCGGGCGTTCCCTCGGCCAGGACCCGGCCATCGGCCATGATCACCAACCGGTCGCAGTATTCGGCCTCTTCCATGAAGTGGGTGGTGACCAGCACGGTCACGCCCTGGTCCGCCAGGCTGTTGATCTGCACCCAGAATTCGCGCCGGGCCAGCGGATCCACGCCGGAGGTCGGCTCGTCGAGGAACAGGACATCGGGTTCGTGCATCAGGGCCACGGCCAGGGCCAGCCGTTGCTTGAACCCGAGCGGCAGGGACTGGCTTTCGGTGGCGGCAAAATCGGTGAGGTCGAAGGTCTCCAGGGCCCAGTCGATCTGGTGCTGGCGTTTGGAGCCGCGCAATCCGTAGGCGCTGCTGAAGAATTTCAGGTTCTGCATCACGCTCAGGTTGCCGTAGAGGGAAAATTTTTGCGCCATGTAGCCGATGCGGGCCCGGGCCGCCGCGGCCGCAGTGCGCAGGTTCATGCCCGCCACGGTGCAGGCGCCGCTTGAAATGGGCAGCAGGCCGCAGAGCATGCGGAAGGTGGTGGTCTTGCCGGCGCCGTTGGCGCCGAGCAGGCCGAAGATCTCACCATGGCAAACGTGGAAACTGACGTGATCCACGGCGTAAAAGTCGCCGAATCGCCGTACCAGGTTCTCCACCTTGATCACCTCTTCATCGGCACCGCGGGTGTTCCGCTGGCGCAGGGCGATGTGGCCGTTGCCGTTTGCCGCGGCATGATCTTCCTTGAGGGTGGCCACGAAGTAATCCTCGAACCGGGGCGGAACCGGGGCAATATTCACCTCGGTGGTGGACTGCCGCAGTTCGGCCAGTTGCAGAGGCGCTGCCTCGCGGCTGACCACCCGGATCGCCTTGCCGAGAATCAGCGCGTCGAGCACCGCCGGGTCCCGGCTGAGCCGGCGTTGCAGGGTCCGTTTGGGGAGGGCGGGCGCGCGGACCAGCCAGGTGCGGCCCGTCACCTGATCACTGAACTCCTTGGGCTGCTTATGGCCGAGGATACGGCCCTGATGGATCAGGACCACTTCGGCGCACCGTTCGGCCTCGTCGAGATAGGCGGTGCTGAGCAGCACGGTCATGCCCTCGGCCTCGACCAGGTGATAGACGATCTGCCACAGTTCCCGCCGCGACACCGGATCGACCCCGACCGTGGGCTCGTCGAGCAGGAGCAGCCGGGGAGGACGGACCAGGGTACAGACCAGGCCGAGCTTCTGTTTCATTCCGCCGGACAACCGTCCGGCCAGACGGTTGCGGAAATGTTCCAGCCCGGCCATGGCCAGCAACTGGTTGTAGCGTTCCGGCCGGGCCGAAACCACCACTCCCTGGAGATCGGCATAGAGATCGAGGTTTTCCTGGACCGAGAGATCCTCGTACAGGCCGAACCGCTGCGGCATGTAACCCACTTGCGACTGCACCTGGAGCGGTTCTCGGACCACGTCGATTGCAAGCGCCTCGAGGCTGCCGCTGTCCGGGGACAGCAACCCGCTGCACAACCGCATCAGGGTGGTCTTGCCGGCGCCGTCCGGGCCGATCAGGCCGGTCACCATCTTCGGCCGGATGGCGCAACTCACCTCGCGCAAAGCAGTGATGCGCTGCTTGTCAACGGTGAAGGTCTTGCTCACGCCCTCCAGAATCAGGGCAGGCTTGGGGGAATCAGCAGCGGACGGGACGGAAGGCAGGGGGAGATCGGTCATGGGATGCCGGGTCGGTCCGCCGGCGGACAACGCAACAGGGAAAGGCTGTCCGTAGGGAGAGGGCGCGGGTTGGGGGAATCAAGACAAACCATGAAAGTTCCAGGGCAAGCGACGGGTAACGATTACATTTGCCGTCATCATACCACAACTCCTTGTCATTGCTCCAACTCTCTGTAAAAAAATGTGATTATTATCGAACTTCAACTGAAAGGGTTGATTTGTGAGATCCCTCACATTGTTCGTTCGGGATGACACCGATCTTGAGCAACGTTCGGGGAGGTATTGCACCAACCGGATGTCATCTCGACCAGCGGGAGGGATTTCATCTCTTCATGCTGAGTTCCAGGGAAAATACCGACAGGCAGGGGAATCGGATTGTTCCCTCCATGAAACCGGTAATGAAGTGCGGAACCCCATGGCCGGAAAAGTAAAACACGAAAGATGCTGACGCCCTCTTGCTGACAACAATCTCCCCTTTCAGTCACATCTTTCCCTGAAGCCCTTGGGAGCGTTGGAAAGTTGTGGGTTGGCTTTGGATCCTGCGGGCACGCTGTGGGAGAGCCGGCCAACAAATGGAGCTTGTGTGAAATATTGAATGATATTTAGAAATTGCTGAAGGAGTTGCGCGATGTTAGAAGACAAGGGATCAGCCTGAGGAACGACCGCCCAACCAGGGAGGATAGCATGTCCGAACGCCTGAAATTCGAACGCTTTGTCTGGTTTCATACGCAGGTCAAACGGTTGCGTTACCCCAACTCCCGCAGTCTGGTCGAGGAGTTCGAGGTTTCGGAGCGGACCGCCCAGCGGGACATCGAATTCATGCGGGACCGTTTGCTGGCACCGCTTTGCTTTGATCGCGTCCATAACGGCTACCGTTATACCGACGACAGCTTCGAGATTCCGGTTCATTGGCTCGATGAGGACAACCTCCTCGCCCTGGCCCTGGCGGCCCGGCTGGCCTCGACCATTCCCGATACCGCCGTCAAGGAGGACCTGTGCCGCCTGATCGGCCGCATGCTCCGCCTCTCCCGGAACGAGGGCTACGCCTGCCTCGACCGGCTGGGCGACAAGATTTCGGTCAAGAACATCGAGTACGCCCGGGTCGACGAACAGCTCTTCCGCCTGGTTGTCCGCGCCCTGTTCGACGATTGGGCGCTGCGCATCACCTATTGTTCCCC
>JBFWIP010000156.1:2461-5739 GCA_050255935.1 Desulfobulbus sp. | reverse complement strand
AAGGAGCGAATACTCAAAGGAATTGCTGAGATCAACGAGACGCCGGTTCCTTTTCGTTGGAAGAAGTTTGACCTGGAGCTGGCTTGATAATTTGTAATGATATTTGTGAAACGGACTACTAGAACCAATTGCAAATATGAAGTAACGGAAAAGCAAGAAGTTATACAACCTCTGTGATCGGTTACGCAGCGGAGAACGCAAGGTACAGGGCAATCTTCGCTTCCCGGTTCACGGATTTCCATAAAGGAGGCCCATCGTGTGCAATGCGGCGACATCATCAAAGAACAGTGACGAGAACAAGGAGATGAGCGGTCTTTCTCCGGTCAACCCTTTTCGCTCCCTGCTGGTGCATTTTGGCATGCTGCTGGGGGTTGACGATTTCGAGACCATCGACGGGTATCATCGGGGCAAGATGTGGCTGCACAACGCCTGGCTCCACCGGCAGGGCACGATCTGGGGCCTGGAGGTGCGGCTGTCCGCGTCGGGAGACGAGCTTCAGGTGACCCCTGGCCTGGCCGTGGACGGCCTCGGCAGGGAGTTGTACCTGGAAGCCCCGGCCTGCCTGGATGTGAGCGCCTGGTATGAGGAGCACAAGCAGGACCCCGAACTGCTGGCGATTGTGGAGGAAGGGAAAAAAGGCGCGGTTTGTTTCGATGCCCATGTGGTTATCCGGTTCAAGGGATGCCTGGCCCGCCAGGTTCCCGCCCTCACCGAGCCTTGTGACAGCTCCGGCGCCTCGACCGCCTATTCCCGGGTGATCGAAACCGTGGAATTGCTGTTGCTGCCCGGTAAGACGCCCGAGTGGCGAACGCCGGCGGGGACTCTGCCGTATCATCGGCTGCGCCTGCTTTTCGACCTCGAGGAACCGATCAGCAAAAAGAACGGCGCAGTGACCCCGGCTGACCAGGAAGTGCTGGACGCCCGTGCCGATATCCTTGCCCTGGCCGCCGAGAAGCAACCCGCCGCCTATTTGGAGGCGTTCCGCCGTTTTTCGGCCCTGGACGAAATGGAACTCTCCCCGGCCGTAAGCGAGGAGGGCGATGCCCTGGCCCTGTTTCCGGCTCTGGAACCGGACCTGATCCCCCTGGCGGATATCGACGGGCTTACCCTGGCCCCGATTGCGACGGGCGGCTGGGAGTGGACCGGCGGCGAGATCGACAATACTGTGCGTCCGGTGCACCTGCCCACCGCCACCATCCAGGAACTGCTTTGCGGTCCGCGTTGCTCGTGTGCTCTCGAGGAAACGCCTTCTGTCGAACATCCCCCGGTCACCCCGGTGGATGCGGGCGGTCCGAGGATCGATGCCGAGACGGTCGCCATCAAGGGTGAGAAAATCACCTTGCAGGTGGTCGGTTCTCCCCTGTTGCAGGCCAGTGTCCGCGCCGAGGGGATATCGGTTTCCTCCTTTGACCTGCGTGACGGTTGGAACGTGGAAGATATTGACAGCGTTGTCTATGACGCGGACAGCAAGCAGGTCACCATCCAACTGCGCGATGCACCCGGCGGCACCCTGGTAAGGCTGATTGTCCGCGGGACCGGGCCATGCCCCTTTCTCGGCAGGAACCGCATCCCCCTGGCCGGGGCGGTGGGGGGGCCTGCCGGCGGCAAGATGGACGGCAATGATTTTGTTTATATGTTCAAGAAAGATTAGACCTGAGCAATCCGGACACTGAACAACGAGGAGTGAGCCATGGCGGAAAGTGTGCAGAACAAGAACGGGATTGTTGTCATAAACAGTGCGGGCGGTCATACCGTGATTTCCCAGGAAAGCCTTTTGAAGCGTCTCCACTATTTCGATGGCAAGTTCCTGCGCGCCGCTGATCTGAACCTGGAGCAACAGGCGCTGTTGAACGAGGTGCGGTTGTCGAACCAGGCCACCGGTTCCGGTGTGGTGCATGGCTACTCCTGTACCCTGACAGGCGGTGACCGGCTGGATGTCGGGCCGGGCCTGGCCATCGACCCGGCCGGTCGGGTGCTATACCTGCCCAGGGAAGTGCAGATCGGCATTGCCGAACTCATCGAGAAATCGGGGCAAAGCTCGTCGTCCGGGAGCGGCAATGCGGCAGGCACTCCGGTCTTCGGCGAATGCGAACAGGCGGCTGCCGAGGCGCCGGATACGGTGCTCGAAGGCGTGCGGCTGTATCTCATCACCGTGGGGCATGCCGAGGCCTATTGCGGCGAGGAGGATGTCTACGGCAAGCTGTGCGAAGAGGCCTGCGTTACCAGCACAGAGCGGCCCTATGTCATCGAGGGGGTGGTGATCCGTGCCGTTCCGCTCAATCTCTCCACCGATCTGGCCACCTCGCAGTTGATCGCCCTCTCGTCGCGTCACCTCCGTTCCCGGGTGGCCTCGGCTTATTTTGCCGCCGAGCGAAGCAATCCGGCCTCGCTTGTTTCCGCCGACGGCCTGGCCTCGTCGATCTGGTGCCTGGGGGCGGAAGCCGAAGGCGGAGCCACCGTGCCCATCGGCGTGCTGGCCCGGTCCGGCAGCCAGACCGTTTTTCTCGATGCCTGGATCGCCCGGCGGGAAAAGATGGAAACCCCGCCGCACCGTTACTGGGCGGGCCGCCTGGCGATGCGTCCCTGGAATGTTTTCCTGGCCCAGGTGCTCCAGTTCCAGTGCCAGCTTGCCTCCTGTTTTGCCGGGGGGAAGGTGGCCGGCGGCGAATCTCCCTGTTCCGAGGAGAAGAAACTCGCCGCCGAGGCTGCCGAGGCCTTGGCCGAGTTGATGCAGAAATACTCGGAGATCGTGTCGCGGTTCACCTCGAAGGAAGGGCTGGCCGTGAACAAACAGACACTGAAGGTCGCCCCTTTAAACGATTTACGGGGACGGTTGAGTGCCATCGCGAGCAAGGTCGTTTCCCAACGGTATCTGATCGATTGCGGGATCGTCGAATTGCCCAGCGCCGGATACCTACCGGTGGACCCGACGGCGGGCCTCACGGTCAACGAACAGGTCCGGCGATTGACCGGCGATGGCCTGGATCTGCGTTTCTGCGTGGTGCGTCCGGATTATGTCCCCCACGCGCTGGAGGAAGCCCAGCACATGGAGCGGATTTCCCTGCTTTCGGGGATCGACGATCCAGCCGCCAAACCGAAGGTGGATGTTTTGGTCCCGGATGGACGCATCGAGGAATATAAGGAAGAGGCCCCCGGGACGGGCTACGCAATGGATCTTGTCCTCACCGGTGTCGGCCTGAACGCTGGAACAGGGTTGCGGACCGGCTTGGCCGCCTCCACGGAAAAGCTCACCGCAGCGAAGGCTCCGACGGTCGGTT
>JBFWIP010000156.1:0-2361 GCA_050255935.1 Desulfobulbus sp. | reverse complement strand
ATATTCTGCGCGATACCGGAACCGGTTCCCGTCCCGCCTACCTGATCAGGGTCGTCAATCCTTCCCCCTGGGCATCGATGGGCAATGTCGAATTACGCTTTGAACGGTCATGGACCGACAACTCCACCGCGACCGTCAAGGCGGTCTTCCGTCTGCTTTCCAGGGAAATCGCACCAAACGCAGGGATTGCCGGAAACATCGGCCAATTGCAACGAACGGCGATGGCAAAAGAGGTTTCCCTGACCCAGGGGCTGACGGTCAACGATGCGATTTCCGCCGTATTGGCCAAAAACGAGGTATTGATTTTCAGCGGGCAGCAGAAGATCGACAATGCTGTGCTCAAAGCGGGCAATGCCCTGCATTCCGCTTCGCTTTCGGCGCTGGCCAGGTTGGGTGCCGCCCAGGATGACAGCGGTTTTGCCGATTTTAGCGCCCGCCAGCTTTTTCCGCCGCCCAAGGCGGTTCCCGATGAATTGCGCGTCTTTGCCCGGCGGGATTGGGTGTTGTTCCACCGGCGGCGTGACAAGGTATGCGGTTTTGAAACGGCGCCGGAGTCCCTGGTGCAGCCGCGCCGCTTCAGGGTCTTTCAGGCCGAGGTGGCCAACGAGAAGGAGAGTGTTTTGTTGCGCGATGCCCTGGTGAACAACCGGCCCGAGATTATCAGCCGCTTTCAACCTCAGGCGGTCACCATTGTCGAATTCGAGGCCGGGATCCAGGCCGTGCGCACCTCCGTCGATGATGTGCGGGCCGACTGGCAGGCACGGGTCGACGACGATGCCGACATTGTTCTTGGCGTGGTTGCGACCTCTGGCGCCGCCTACGATGAAAGCCAGGTCCTGGCCGAGGCGCGGCTCAACAGCCTCACCGAGGTCCTGGCACCGGTCGCCGAGCTTGCCGGGGATGCCGAATTGCTTTGGGCGGAGCAGGTACCGGAAACCCTGGCCAGCGGCGAGGTGGACGGGGTCATTGTCTATGCCACCCGGCAGGTGGCAACCATCTGCCACGAGGTTTTCAGACTTGAGCTGGACCTTGAACGGTTCGGCGCTTTTCTTAAAAAGCTGCAGGCAACGGACAACTTCCGTGCGTTCATCCTGGAACTTGGCGGCTCGCAACTGGGCTATGTTCCGAAATTCAGGAGCGGTGCGGCGCAACTGTTCGGGGACACGGCGGCAGGCGATCTCCTCAAGGCCTGGGGGGATGCCGGCAACAATCAGCCGATACGGGTGGTTCCCCTGCTGCCGCTCGATGCCGATGGCAACCTGCCCACGGATCAACCGTATATGGCCCAGTCGCAGGCCATTGCCGATACGGTGGGAAAAGGGGCGGATCCCACCGACCCCATCGGGCTCTCGCAACCTTTTCTCAGATGTCCGACGGCGACCCTGCTGATTGTCCAACCCCAGGCAAATCCCACCGTTAATGCGGTGTATGGTTATGTGGCCCCGGCCGTCTCGGTCCAGATCGATCCCGAGGACGTCAAGGTTTTGCTGGAAACCGAAGGGTTGCCGGATAATTTTCCGACCAGTTATCCGGACAAGGGCGTATTCTGGTATCCGCTTGGCACCGTCTCCTTTGATGGCGACAACACCGGCAATCTGAAAGCGCTGAATGCGGTGACCAACAATGCCATTGCCAACGGACTGCTCACCAGCACGGGGTATCCTCTTGCGAACCGGAGCTACTTTGTTTTTTCGCTTTCCCAACAGGGGGCGGATGCCACACAGGTCAGCCGTGAAAAGACAGAGGCCGAACAGATCGCCGGGGCCTTGAACCTGCCGGCAAACGTCACCGCCGCTGTCCATGGCAAGGCATTCTGGCCTGTCAGCAGCGACGCCATGACCCTCGTTCTTATCCCGAACCAGACCTATCTCAACACCGGGGGCGGGATGACCCATCGGGTTCTGTATGCGGCCTCGACGGACATCATTCCGGCAGATGAGGATATTGTCACCAGCGGCATCAAGACCCTGCATTACAACCAGGAAGGGGAACTGATCAAGGATCTCGCCTTTGAGGCTTTTGTGGCCCGGTTGAAAAAGGAAGACACCCTGATCAAGACCATCGAGGTGGTTACCGCCGAGGAATCGGCCGCCGGCAGCAGCGACCCGCAGGCCGAAAAAACCCTGGCCGCGCTCAAGGAAGCCGGGGTGGCGGAAGCGTCCGCCAGCGTCAATCTCCGGGTTGCCGATGCCACGGAGAAGGCGTTGCTTTCCGCTCTGGGCAGTCAGGTGAAAAGCGGCCTCGTCTTGAGGAAGTAAGGCCGGTTCTCAACGGACCGGCGCCGCACCTCCAAGGAGTGCGTCGCCGGTCGAAGGGATGACCGGATGCCTTGGCATGAGCCCTTTGACGCGCTGTCCCTTC
>JBFWIP010000155.1:0-5834 GCA_050255935.1 Desulfobulbus sp. | reverse complement strand
TTCGTTCGAGAATGCGCCGGCAATCCTCGCGGATTCTGGCCATGATGCCCTGATCGGCAAAGCTGTAGACCTCATCGCCACTGCCGATAATCAGGTGATCCAGGAGATTGATGTGCATGAAAGAGCAGATCAGATACAGGGAACGGGTCAGTTCTTCGTCCTGCCGTGACGGGGTGAGACTGCCGGAGGGATGGTTGTGGGCAATGACCAGGGCACTGGCATTGCGGGCCAGGGCTGCCTTGACCAGTTCACGGGGGTAGACAGTATTGACCGTGACCGTGCCCCGGGCCACCACCTCGGAATCGATGATCGCATGCGCGGCATCGAGAAAGACCACGGTCAGGACCTCATGCTCCAGGCCGCGCATGGAATGGATCAGGTAATCGGCGACCGCCTTCGAGGAATGGACATACCGCCTGCCCACTATCCGTTGACGGAGATAACGCCGCGCCACCCCTTGAATAAATTGGAGGGCAAAAATGTTTTTCGGGCCGATCCCCTTAATCTGCTGCAGTTCCGCCGGAGCCGCATCCAGCACCGCCGGCAGGGATCGAAACCGCTCCAGGGCCGCACGCGCCGCACCCTTGCAGTCGGAACGCGGCGTGCCGAACGTCAGCAGCAGCTCGATAATCTCACTGTCGGTAAAGGCATCGATTCCCTGTTCCAGGAACTTGTCGCGGAGCCTCTGGCGATGGCCCTCGCCTTTCTGCTGCCACTGACTCTTGTCCACGACCTTATTTGTTCAGCTCCGTTTGAAACAACTCGTTGGCCATTTGCGGGTTGGCCTGCCCCTTGGTTTTTTTCATCAACTGACCGACAAAGAAACCGATCACCTTGGTTTTGCCGTCGCGGAACTGCTGCACCTGGTCGGGATTGGCGGCAATAATTTCCTGCACCAAGGCCACCAACTGGCCCTCGTCGCTCATCTGTACCAACCCCTTCTCCTTGACGATCGCCTCCGGATCCTTGCCGCCGGCGAGCATCTCGGCGAAGACCGTCTTGGCGATTTTGCCGGAGATCTTGCCCTCCTCGATCATGACCAGCAAGGAGGCCAACTGCTCCGGCTTGACCGGGCATTCGCCGATCCGTTCCGGGCCATAGTCGCGCAAAAGTTCGGTACCGATAAAGTTGGCCAATTTCTTGGCATTACCGTAGGCCCGGTAGGCGATCTCAAAATAATCGGCCAGTTCACGGGAAGCGGTAAGGATGGCGGCATCATAATCGGTCAACTCGAAATCGCGGATGAAACGCAGCCGTCGTTTATCGGGCAATTCGGGTAGTTCACCGTGCACCCGCTCGATCCAGGCCTCGTCCACCTGTACCGGTATCAGGTCCGGATCCGGGAAGTAACGGTAATCATGGGCTTCCTCCTTGCCGCGCATGGGTTCGGTCCGGCCCATGTCCGCATTCCACAACAGGGTCTGCTGGATCACCTCGCCGCCGTCCAGGATCAGGTCGCGCTGCCGTCGCTCCTCATATTCCAGGGCCAACTGCACATTGCGAAACGAGTTCATGTTCTTGAGTTCGGTGCGGGTGCCGAATTCCTCTTGCCCCTTCGGCCGCAAGGAGATATTGGCGTCGCAACGGAAGCTGCCTTCCTGCATGTTGCCGTCGCAAATATCGAGATAGCGGACAATGGCATGCAGTTTTTTCAGGTAGGCGGCAGCCTCTTCCGGCGAGCGCAGGTCCGGCTCGCTGACGATCTCCAACAGCGGCGTGCCGGTCCGGTTGAGGTCCACATAACTGACCGGCTCGCGATCGTCATGGACCAGCTTGCCGGCATCCTCTTCCATGTGAATCCGGGTGATGCCGATGGTCCTGGGCTCCTGCCCCTCGACCTCGATCTCAAGCCTGCCGCGCTCGCAGATGGGCAGTTCGAACTGGGAAATCTGATATCCCTTGGGCAGATCCGGATAGAAATAATTTTTGCGGGCGAAACGGTTTTCCCGGTTAATGGCCGATTCCGTGGCCAGGCCGAGTTTGATCGCCGACTCCACCACCTGACGGTTGAGCACCGGCAGGGAACCCGGCATGCCCAGGCAAACCGGGCAGGTATGGGTGTTGGGCGGAGCGCCGAATTCAGTGGAACAGCCGCAGAAAATTTTACTTTTTGTCTTCATCTGGGCGTGGATTTCCAGCCCGATAACGGTTTCGAATTCCATAGAAGTACGTGTGAATTATCCCTGATGAACGCCGGATTCGATCCAGGCGCGTATTTTGACCAGTTCCTCGTTCCACAGATGCGAGGCCCTGATATTGATGAACATGCGGAAGAGGTCCTCCACCAGGTGGATCAGCTGCTCGAAAAGGGCGATACGCTCAAGCACCTGCCCTTCCTGGCTTTCGGCATCCTTGCCCTCGTCGGAGGAATCCACGGTCTTGGGAAGGCGGATATTGCGAAACTCAAAGATGGCCGCAGTCAAGGTCACCCCGAATTCATAATCACCGTAGGCCAGACGAAGACGCGCCTGCTCCGGTTTCTTGGCCAGCCCCAGACCGGCCCGGGCCTCACGAAGTTCGGTCTGCAAACCACGGCAGATCACCTTCTCGCTCGCATCACCCTCGCCATATTCGAGCAGCATGTGCTTTTCAAAAACCACCAGCACATCGCCCCGGCCGGGGACATCGACACTGCCGCCGCGTTCTTCCGATTTAAACCACAACCAGGCCAGGAACTCCTGACCAAGGAACCTTTTTTCCTGAATAAGATCGACAAGATCCATAAATAAAACACACCTTGGAATTTGATGCCACTATTATGAGAGTTCCAGCGTCAAGGCTTCTTCCGTGCCCGCTTTTTGCTCTGCAGCCTCGACGCTCTTTTGAAAAATGGCGGATGCCCGCTCCTGATACCGATTGGCCTCTTCCGGCTTGCGTTGACTGGTGCAAAGCTTGGCCAGTTCCTGAAGAATCGCGGCGACACTGGGGTGCTCCCCGCCGTGCACCTCCTCGTTGATCTTCAGCGTTTTCAAATAACAGGCCTCGGCCTCGGCATAACGTCCCTGAAGCCGATAGGCTTCGGCAAGATTATTGAGGCCGATCACCAGCTGCGGATGGGTCGGGCGCAGAGTTTTTTCCTGAATGCGCACCAGCTTTTCATACAGGGGCACAGCTTCGGGTTCAAGCTCCAGTTCAACACACAATGCCGCCAGTTTGCGCAGAATCCCGGCAAGCGCAGGATGCTCGGCACCACGTTTTTTCTCCAATATTGCCAAAGCCTTCTTGTACAAGGAAACAGCCTTGTCGTATTCGCCCATGGTTTCCTGGAATTCGCCGATCTGCTGCCAGCTGATCGCCATCTCCGGGTGATCCTGGCCCAGTTTCTGCGCCAACACCGTCATCGATTCCTTATACAGCGGTCCGGCCTTTTGATATTTGCCGCTCAACACATAGGTATAAGCCAGTTCACGCTGTGCCAGTGCCACGGCCTTGGCATCGGCCTGTCCGTTTTCCCTGATCAGCCGGACATAGCTTTCCAACCAAGGCAAGGCTTCCTGATACCTGTACAGACTCCTGGCCATGAGGCCTGCAGCGCGTAAGTATTGGGGGTTATCCGGCTCTTTGTCCACAGCCCGGCGGTAGTAGTCCATGGCCTTCTGCAGATCAACCCGGCATTCGGCCAGTTGTCCGCTCAAGAAGGCCGCCTGCACCGCCAGGGGATGAGACGATTGGCCGCTCAACTCTTCAAGGAAGGCGGTGGCCGCCTCGGTCTTACCGGTTTGCAACTCCGCAATGGCCTGGGCCAAAGCAGGACTCGGCTCTTCCGTTTGCAGGCGGGCCAGAGTATCAAGGATCTGCTGATAACAGGCCATCTCCTCGACGTAATGATCGGCAAGCAACTCGAGACGCTCATTCATTATAACCAATTCGCGCTGCAACTGATCCCGGCGTTGATCGTCATGCCGCTCAACCGCCTCGGCCAAGGCTGCCCGATGCTGCTCTTCCAGGCTGACGAGCTGCTCGCCATACGCTTCCATGCTCAAGCGTACCAACGGCAGAACCGTTTCCGCCGGCTTTACCGAAGTGACCGGTTCAGGGGTGACCCCTGTTTCGCTGGACGGCTCCGCAGCCGTCTGCTCAATCGGCTCAGGTTCCCTGGGAGCTGGTTCAACTGCGGGCTTAGCGATTTCCTCGACTTCAGCGGCTTCTGCCCCTTCGACCGGCTCTTCCGGCGTGGGTTCAATTGTCGGCTGGAGGATTTCTTCCTGCAGAGCGGGTTCTTCCTCCGCAACCGAGGGAGCAGGCGGTTCAGCCTCTGAGGCGGCGATCTCCTCCGCCAATACAGCCTCTTCGACGGCCGCCACTTCCTCCGGTTCAACTTCGGCTACATCTTCGGCAACAGGTTCAGGCTTGGCCTCTTCCTCAGGCCGGCTCTCAACCTCGATCGCCTCCGGAAGAACCGTCTCGGCGCAAGGTTCCGGTAATTCTTTCCAGCTAACAGGGGGAGTCTCTTCCTTGGCGGCCTGCTCTTGCTCGACCGCCTCCGTAGCCAACGGTTCAATGTCCGTCTCCACACCCTCAGGCTCTTCAAGGGAAACGGGCAGCGCTGCCTCCACCTCCGAAGATTCTGGTTCCCCTTTGGCCTGCATCTCGGTTTTGGACCGCCCTGCCCTCATTTTCAAGATCAAGACAACCACAAGCAGGACGATGACACCCAGCACTGCGAGTAAAGAACCGTTCATATCTCCTCCATCATACGTTGGTATGTCTGGTAAAAGGTAAGATTACAGCAGAATGGCGGGACGCATCTCTTCATACTTCTCAGCCGCCTCTCCTTCGGCAAGATGCAGTCCGGTCAACCAGGGAATTTGCAATATCAACGAAAGATTGAAGGTTTCCTTGAAGAGATCTTCCAGAAGGGCCATTGCTTTTTTACTGGTCGAGAAAAAAAGCAATGTATTGTCTGCGAGATTCCAGCATAGATCAAAGGTCGAAGGCACAGGCGGTGATTTGCGGATCAGTTCAGCGCGAATACGCTCCTTGATTTCCAGACGTGCGGCACGGTTCAATCGTGGAATTTGTTTCTCTCGTTTAATACGCGCCTCTTCCTTCATCACATATTTTTTCAAAACCGAAGGCGCGACCTTTCGCTCATCAACACGCATGGTCAAGGCGATGTAATCACCGGCTGCATAGGAACTGTAGGCAAAGGAGCTGTCGAACATATCAGCCACCGATACCCAGCCGATGGAATATTCATCCATGCTGTCATCAATATCTTTAAAACTCAACGCCGCAATTCGTTGCGCAGCGAATTCCCAGAACGACTCCGGGAGCTCACCTGTAACAAGAAATCGCGTCAAGGACGCCGAACCTGTCAATAATCCCATAATTTCCCTGAAAACAAGTCATTACCATTCCCGTAAAAGGCCACGAGAACGACGTTTACGCTTCGCAACCCTCAGTTGTTGCGACGTATTGTTCTGTACTTTTAGGGCTTTTACGAGGCCATTCTTCATTGCTGATGGGCAGACTGCTTCTCCGCAGCATGCTCAAGTTAGATGAATTGTACTAACAATCCCGCTCAGTGCCTACTAAGAATTAAGCAAAAAACTGCCGACAATCTGATGGAGAGGGGAAAATAACGATCGCAAACAATATTTTCGTTGACAGCCCCCAAAGAACTTAGTAGAGAGAGGCTCTCGAATTCAAGGGTCGTTAACTCAGTCGGTAGAGTATCTGCCTTTTAAGCAGAGAGTCGCGCGTTCGAGTCGCGCACGACCCACCATCCATACATTTTGACCTGTCCCCATCGTCTAGTCAGGTCCAGGACACCGGCCTTTCACGCCGGCAACACCGGTTCAAATCCGGTTGGGGACGCCAATTATATCAGC
>JBFWIP010000154.1:0-5848 GCA_050255935.1 Desulfobulbus sp. | reverse complement strand
TAACCGTAGTAGTATCTTCCGTATGGATAGAGCCCAAATGGATATAAATACAGTCCTGAATACGGGTAGTAGTAAGGATACTGGTAATAACGGCCATAGTAGTAACCGTTGTAATAATACGGATCGCTATAATAGGGAGCAACCACACAGCTACTACAGATGAGGAGTAATCCCGCTAGAAGCAAACTCAGTTTCATGTCTCGACCTCGATGCCGATGATTTTTTTTACGGGCTCACCAGGGATCAGCTACGCTACTATTAAATTTAAATATAAGCATTCGAGGGGAGACAAGGCAGAGCCAGAATGGAGGATTATGCGAGGAGGGAGCAGGTTTGTTAGAGGGCGCTGTTGGATTACCCCAGGGGGGAAGAGTGAAAGTGCCTCTTATTGGATGGTTGCTGCCAGGTCGCTATTTCCACCCCGGCCAACTCCCAATAATGAAAAAAGGCGCCTGACCATCAAGCGCCTTTCAAGCCCAACTATATCGAGACTAACTTCACACCGGCCTAATCTCAACCTTATCCTTGAGATACGCCTTCACTTCACCAATCGGCACTTCTTTCCTATGAAAGATCCCGGCCGCCAATGCCGCCTCAGCAGGCGTCTTCCGGAACACCTCCAGAAAATGCTCGGCACACCCAGCACCGCTTGAGGCGATCACCGGGATGGTCACTGCCGCGCGGACCGCGTTGATCAACTCAATGTCAAAGCCGGAATTGGTACCGTCCTTGTCGATGCAGTTGAGCAGGATTTCGCCTGCTCCCAACTGTTCGCAGACCCTGGCCAGGGTGACCGCATCCAGCGGACGTCTCTCGCGACCGCCCTTGATGGTGCACTGGTACCAGCAATACCCTTCGCCGTTCGGACCGGGAAAGTCGGTCTTGATCACCTGGTGGGGAACCGCATCGGGGGCGTCCACATAGACCCGGCGCGGATCGATGGAGATCACCACCGCCTGGTTGCCGTAAACCCGGGCGATCTGCTCGATCGAACTCAGGCCCGTGGCCTTGCCGGTTTTGAGGACCTCCTCGACGATGAGGACCGCATCCGAGCCGATGGACACCTTGTCGGCCCCGGAGCGGAAATAGCGGGAGGCCACCTCGAGCGCACTGTAGCGGCGGCCGTTGCGGTCGGTGAAGTCGCGGATGCCGCCGCCGATGGTTAGGGGAACAAAAACGTTTTTCGACGTCTTTTCCAGTACCTCAAGCATGGGCATGTCCTCGAGCGGAAAGTCGCGGAACCCGGTTATGTTGAGGAAGGTCACTTCATCTGCGCCCTGCTCGTAGTATTCCCCGGCCAACTCCACCGGCTTGCCGAGGTTGCGCACGTCGCCCTGCTCGCGGACATCGTACTGGTCGCCCTTGGTCACCACCAGGTCGCCACGGTCATTGGTCCGCACATCCAGGCAGGCGATGATGCGCTTGGCCAGAGCGGTTTTTTCCGGGCAGGCCACCGGCTTGATTGCCTCCCGGGTGCCGGAAAGGAAATTTTCCAGTACCTTGAGACCGGCCTTGCCGCTCTTTTCCGGGTGGAACTGGGTCGCCACCATGGCCCCCCGTTGGATGGAACTGACAAACTCATAGCCGTAGTCGGTGGCGGTGAGCACGTCGGCATCCGATTCCGGGGCCACATGATAGGAGTGGACGAAATAGAATTTTTCGTTGCCCTGCAGTCCCTGGAACAGGGGCGAGGCCTGGCGCACCTTGAGACCGTTCCAGCCGATGTGGGGAATGGCGAGATCGCAGGTGAAGCGTTGTACCCGGCCGGGGAGGATGCCGAGCCCCGGTTCCTCGGGCGCCTCTTCGCTGGAAGCGAACAGGGCCTGCAGGGCGACGCAGATGCCGAAGAAGGGCTTGCCCGAGTGGAGGTAACGGACAAGCGGGTCGCGCAGGTCTTTTTCCCGCAGGGTCCGCATCAGGGCGCCGAAGTTGCCCACGCCCGGAAAGACAAGACGCTCGGCGCGGTCGATATCCGTGCCGCTATTCACCAGAACCACGGTTTCGCCCAACCGTTCGATGGCGTTGATCACCGAACGAACATTGCCGGCACCGTAATCAAGCAGAGTAATCATGGTTTTTTCTTATTCAGAGGCTTGCAAGGAGAGAAGAGAAACAGTACAAGGTCAGGCGTGTCGGTTGGCCGTTGTCTGCGGCTGTCCCGCTTCATGCCTGTCATCAGAGTGTGTGTTATCGGAAAATCGGCAAGGCCCGGCAGGTTCGGCGCTTTCGATTTCCACCGTTCGCTGCGGTTGGCCGGCCCGGCCCGGGCCTGCTGGTCAATCCATTGGCCGGAAAAGCTGATTTTTAGTGGAGTTTCCGGTTCAAGTCAAGATCAATTCCAATATCGCCGCCATGCAAGCCATTGTTCTCGCCGCCGGGTTCGGAACCCGTCTGCGGCCCTATACCACAATTCGTCCCAAGCCGCTGTTTCCGGTGGTGAACCGAATGCTGCTCCACCGCCTCCTGAGCCAGCTCGAAGCCTGCGACTGCCGGCAGGTGGTGGTCAACTGCCATCATCTGCCCGAGCAGATTGAGGCGGCGCTCAAGGATTGGCCCGGAGTGCGGTTGCAGGTCGAACCGGAGATCCTCGGCACCGGGGGCGCGCTACGCAAGGCGCTCGACACCATGGAGAACGATCCCATTCTGGTAATGAACGGTGACTTGTACCACGAAATCGATCCGGAATGGGTCTATCACCGTCATCTGCTCTCCAAAAACGATGTGACTCTGGCCCTGCACGACTATCCGCGTTTCAACACCGTCCGGGTTGGGGGCGATCGCGTGCTCGAATTCGCCGGGAGCGCCCGGGAGGGTTGCCTTGCCTTTACCGGCATGCATGTGGTCGATCCGGAGGCGCTCGAGCGCATCGCCCTGGGCCGCTTTCACCATATCATCGACCTGTACCGGGAACTTGCCCGGGAGAACCGGGTGGGCTATTGCCGCACCGACAGCGCCCTGTGGGCCGATATCGGCACGCCGGACGACTACCTGCAACTGCATGCCCGGCTGCTGGAACCCAACGGCGGGTGGCGGATCGAGCCCACGGCCCGCATCGGCGACCAGGTGCGGCTCAGCGGTTGGGGCTGTATCGGCGCGGAAGCGGAGATTGGTGCCGCTGCCACTCTGCAGGACTGCGTGGTCTGGCCGGGCGCCAAGGTCCCTGAAGGGGTGCGGGCCGAAGGGGCGATCATCACCGGCAATGCGGAACTGGACCGCTCCCTCTGGAACCGGGGCATGGACAACGCATGAATCCTGCCCGGTTGATAGCCCTGAGCGGGCAATTGCTCGGCCGATCGGTTCAGGACTGGAATGCGGACCGGATCAAGGTCGAGCCCCTGGTGCCCGATGGCTCCAGCCGCCGCTTTTTTCGATTGCAGGGCCCGGAGCAGCGCCTGATCGCCATCCTGCCGCCGGAGGACGGCCCGCAAGGCTTGGCCGAAGCCAGGGCCTTTGCGCACATCGGACGTCATCTTCGCCAACAGGGGGCGCCGACACCGGCAATCCTCGCCTTTGACGAGACCACCGGCCTGGCCCTGTGCGAGGACCTGGGCGGGCAACGACTTTATGAGCATGTCCGGGCCGAAGGCGCGCCCGCCTCCCTGTCGCTGTATGAACAGGCGGTACGGGGCCTGGCGCGGATGCAGGTTCGAGGCGCCCGGGGTTTTGATTCCGCCTGGTGTTGGGATACACCGGCCTATGACCGGGATCTGATGCTTGAGCGCGAATCCGGCTATTTCCTCCGCGCCTGCTGCACCGATCTGCTCCACCTCGATTTCGACCGGGAGAAGGTGGCGGCCGAATGCCGGCAACTGGCCGATGCGGCAGCCCTGGCACCGGCCCACTTTTTTCTCCACCGTGATTTCCAGAGCCGCAACATTATGCTCTGTGCAGGCGAGGTGCGCTTTATCGATTTTCAGGGCGGTCGCCCGGGGCCTTTGGCTTATGACCTGGCCTCGCTCCTGATCGATCCCTATACCGCGCTCGACCCCGCCATGCAGGAGCACCTATTCGTGGTCTATCTCCAGGCGTTGCACGAGGAAATCGATTATGATCCCGAGCAGTTCCGGCAGGAGTACCTGCTGTTGGCCCTGCAGCGCAACCTGCAGATTCTCGGGGCCTTCGCCTTTCTGAGCCAAGTCCGGCAAAAGCCTTTTTTTTCGCAATTTCTTGCCCCAGCCCTGGACTCGCTCGGGGGCCTGCTTGCCAAACCCGGAGCCGCCGGGTATGCTGGCTTACGCCATCTTAGCCAACTCTGCCGCCGGAAACTGGAACATTTATGAGTAACGAAAACGCAACCCTGGTTGCCCTGATCGGCCGCCCCAACGTGGGCAAATCCACCCTGTTCAACCGCATGATCAAGCGGAGGGACGCCCTGGTCGACCCGACCCCGGGGGTCACCCGCGACCGCCATTACGCCAGGGTCGCCTGGGAGGAGCACCCTTTTGTCCTTGTGGACACGGGGGGCATCGACGACGAGGACGACACCATCACCAACCATATTCGCAACCAGGCCCTGCAGGCGCTCGAGGAGGCGGACGTGATCTTTTTCCTCATGGATGGCCGCGAGGGGCTGACGCCCAGCGATCATGAGATTGCCGGCATTCTGCGGCGGACGGAAAAAAAGGTTTTTTTCATCGTCAACAAGATCGACAGCCCGGAAATCGAGGACACCCTGCTGGCACCGTTCTGGGAACTGGGGGTGGAGAAACTGTGGGCGCTCTCCGGGGACCATGGCTACGGGTACTCGACCCTGATGGATGGGCTGCTCCCTTGCCTGGAAAAATCCGACCTGGAGATCGACCTGCCGGAAAACACGATGCGCATCGCCTTTCTCGGGCGGCCCAACGTGGGCAAATCCTCCATGGTCAACGCCATTATCGGCCAGGAACGGATGGTGGTCTCCAACATTGCCGGAACCACCCGCGATTCCGTTGATACCCTGGTCAGCCGTGACCAGTACAATTACCTCCTGATCGATACCGCCGGAATCCGCCGCCGGGGCAAGACCAAGGACAAGCTGGAGAAATTTTCGGTGTTGAAGGCGCTCAAGGCGATTGGGCGCTGCGATATCGCCCTGGTGGTGCTCGATGCCGAGGAGGGCATCACCGAACAGGATGTCAAGGTGATCAGCTACACCCAGGACCAGGGGCGGGCATTGATCGTGCTGATCAACAAGTGGGACCTGATCAAGGAGGATAAAAAACGCCAGGAGCAACTGCTGCTCGAGGTGGAACTGGCGCTGAAGTTCATCCCCTTTGCCCCGGTGCTCAAGGTTTCCGCCCTGACCGGGACCGGGATCAAACGCCTTTTTCCGGAGATCGGCAAGGTCCATCGCCAGTTTCACCAGCGTTTTCCCACAGCAGCCCTCAACCGCCTGCTGGCCGATGCCGTGGCCCGGCACGAACCTCCCTATTATCATGGACGGCGTCTCAAGTTTTACTACACTGCCCAACTGGGGACCGCACCGCCGCTTTTTGCCGTGGTCGCCAACGATCCCAAGGGAATTCATTTTTCCTATCAGCGCTACCTGGCCAACTGCTTCCGCGACGGTCTGGGACTTGATCGCGTGCCGGTGCGACTGTTGTTTCGTGCACGCAGCGGTAGGAAGAAATGAGACTGACCGCCCGGAGGCGTTACCAATCCTCGGAGAAGCGTGACACCGTGTATTGGAGATCGTCGATCATATCCCGGTAGTTTTCAGGGCTGTAACCGCTTTTGCATTGCTGTTCAATGGCCTGGGCGGTTTCGGCGAGATCGAGGAGGCCGATGTTCAACAGCGCGCCCTTCACCGCATGACTGGCTTTCTCGAGCTGCTCGGTTTCACCATTGGCCGCCAGGTCGGCCAAGC
>JBFWIP010000153.1:0-5907 GCA_050255935.1 Desulfobulbus sp. | reverse complement strand
CCGCATGGGAAGGCCTTGGTGGGGGAGGAAAGTCAGAAGACCTGCCGATCATGCAAATGTATGCCACGACTGTCGAGGATGCAGTGATGGGCATTGGCTAGGGAAAGAGATGTTGTCTGCCTCTTTGTTCAGGAGAACGCCGTGTTTCGTCCCTGTTGTTTCTCGCAATTCATTATCAACCTTACAGGAGAACGAGAAGGATGGAACCAAAAGGAGTGAAGAGATTCGACCGGGTTGTACTGACCTTGTTGCTGTGTACGGCCCAGCCGGTTATGGCCCGGGATGTGGCCGATACTGATGGCAAAGCGGCAGAGACCGTGCGGACGCAGCAGCAAGTGGAATCACAGACGAAACCCCTGAAGCAGACCGCCGAAGAGATGGTGGTGACCGCGACCAGGAGCGAAGAGGACATCATGTCGATTCCCGCCAAGATCGAGGTCATTGACAGCCACGACATTGAAATGACGGCCGCGACCATGCTTACCGAACAGCTGAAGAAATCGAGCTCGCTCAGTGTTATCGAATATCCCGGTGCCTTGGCCGGTATCGGTATTCGCGGTTTTCGTCCCGAGTATTCCGGTATCACCAAACACAGCCTGATCCTGTTGGACGGCCGCTCCATCGGCGCCACCAACCTGGCCACCGTGCTCACCGACAATGTGGAGCGGATCGAGGTGCTCAAGGGACCGGCTTCCTCTCTGTACGGCGCCGAGGCGATGGGCGGCGTGGTGAACGTGATCAGGAAAAAGACCACCCAGGGAATGGAAGGGTCGGTGGAGGCCGGATACGGCAGCTTTGACACCAATTTTCAGAAGGTCGCCGCCGGAGGAGCGATCATCGCCGACCGGCTGGATTTTGACCTTGCCGCCGGGCGCTACGAGCAGGCCGACGATCTGAAAACAGGGGATAACGGCGATGAACGGGCCAACACCGCCTACAACACCCGAAACGGTTCTGTCCGTCTCGGCGGCAATTTTGCCGGTGGGTGGCGCGCCGATCTCTCGGCGAACATCTACCAGGGCCGAGATATAGAGACCCCGGGCGACGTGGCCTACGGCAACGTCCGCAGCGGCAATAAGGATATCGACAACAAGGGCGTTGACCTGCGGGTCGGCGGCGGCCTGGGCGCCGACAACGAGGTGGCGGCAACGTACTATCATACCGAGGAAGAGGCGGAAAATTATTCCAACTATTCCGGCAGTAAAGTGGTGCCCACCTATCGCAGCTACGATTCCGACACCACCTGGGACGGGGTGCAGTTGCAGGACATCTATACCTGGGGCAATCACAAGTTCATTGTCGGCTTTGACTACCAATACATTGAAAAGATCTCCCGCAGTTACACTACCAGTGGCGCCCGCAAGGCACCTTCCTCGCCGGACGAAGGGCGGACCAATTATGCCGGTTATCTCGAATCGGTCTGGAAGTTTCTCGACAACCGTCTGACCCTGACCGGGGGCGGCCGCTACGATACCTTTGAAGTCGAAACCCTGGCCACTCCCTACAAGATCGGGTTTGATCCCGATTCCGAAGACTTTTCCACCTTCAGCCCCCGGGTCGGCGCCAACTATCTGTTCGATACCGGTGTGCGCCTGCATACCACGCTCGGCCAGGCTTTTGTCCCCCCCAGTGCCTTTGAATTGGCCGGATATTCCGAAACCGAGGTCGGCGGGGTGACCATGATCACCCAGGGGAACAGCAATCTTGATCCCGAAACATCGACCACCTGGGATGTCGGGGTTGGCTACGAGCTGCCGTCCTGGGGTCTGTCGCTGGATGTGACCTACTTTGACACCTCGGTCGATGATCGCATCACCACCAGCCAAACCGGCAACATCAAAACCTATATCAATGCCCTGGGTTCTGATATCCGCGGTCTGGAGTCAACCCTCAGCTTCGATCTCGGCGTTCCCCTGCACTGGGACCGCAGTCTCAAGTTCTATGTCAATGCCACCCATATCTTTACCGCCGAGGAGGAACTGGACGGTGGAACGATGCAGGATATCTACAACGTGGCCGACTACACCTATAACTACGGTATCGAATACAGCGATGGGACCATTGACGGCAGACTGCATTTCCGCACCGTGGGGCCCATGCGCGATACCGACTGGGTAAGCGCCGGTTATCCTGAGATTGAATATCCTTCGTTCACGGTGGTCGATTTGGTGGTGGGCTACAACTTCCTCCAACACCACCGGATGGCGCTGACAATCGATAACCTGTTCGACAAGGACTATTACGAGAAAAAAGGCTATCCCAAACCGGGACAGTCCTTTTTTCTCAAGTATAGCTATACGTTCTGACCGTAATCAAATCCGTGGATGTGATGGAGGGCGAAGGGTGGCAGAGGAGTTGCTCATTCCCTGCCTGTGCGCTTGTTTTGCCACGCAATGAAAAAAAAGGGAAAAGGAAAAAAGGAGGGAAAGATGTATCGAAAAAAGCAGGGAAAAACTACCCCGTGTGTATTTGCCTTGGCGCTGCTGCCACCGTTGTTCGCCGTATCGGCGAATGCCGAGGAAAATACGCAAACCGTTAAGGCGGACGAAATGGTGGTCACCGCAACAAGAACGGAAATCAGCGTCGATGAAGCTCCGGCGAGCGTCACCGTTCTCTCCAGGGAAGAGATTAAAAAATACAATGTCGTCTCGTTGGTGGACGCCCTCAAGCATATACAGGGCGCTTATGTGAACACCTCTTCCACGGGAGGCGTTTCCATGCGGGGGCTCAACGGCGAGAATCGTACCCTGGTGATGGTGAACGGCATTCCCGTGAATGACGGGTACAGTGGCGGGTCGGGTTGGAATACCATGGGGATAGATGCTGTCGATCGGATCGAGATTACCCGCGGCGGCGGTTCGGCCCTCTATGGCGGCAATGCCATGGGAGGGGTGATCAATATCATCACCGCAAAACCGGAGAAACGTGAGGGCGAACTCACGTTTGGGTTCGGTTCCGACAAGGCGCTCCATTACAGCGCCTTTGCCGGTGATCGAATCGACCGGTTCCGGGTTCGCCTGGGTTATGAGGCCTATTCCACGGACGGGTATCCGACGAACCTGGTCACCCGGTCGATATCTTCGGGAACAGGTTCGTTGAGCGGCGGCTATCCCATTCTCGACAAGGGGGGGACGACCAAGTGGGTCACCGGCGATAAAGGCGATGCGGAAAAGGAATCCACCAATATCAGCCTGATGGCCTCCTATGACCTGACCGACACCGGCAGCATAACGCTCAATTTTCAGCGTGGCACCGATGACATCAATTATGATCGCCCCAAAACTTATCTGGTGGACGCCTCCGGCCGGCACACCTATTCAGGAACCGTGGCTGTCGGATCGACGCAGCGTGCTTCCGTCACTCCGGTCAGCTATCTCAATTCGCCCTATAATATGGAAGATTATCTGACCTCCCTGACCTACAAGGAAAAATTCGGGTCTGTCGACGTGACCGCGAAAGCCGGTTACCGGACAACCGATTCTTTGTATACGTCCGCCTCTTCCGGAACGTATGACGATGCGTACGGGAAAAGGACCGATTATGGAAGCGAGGCCTGGCTGGCCGATCTCCAGGTCGATGTTCCACTGGGCGACAAACATACGCTCACCAGCGGTCTGTCCTTCAGGTTGGATGACGGTCATTTGGATACTTACAACCTGTCGTATTATAGAAACGAAGACTCCATCATCGATCAGAAAGACCGGACAGAGGGGTCAACGCGGTTTTTCGCGGTGTTTTTGCAGGACGAATGGAACGTGACGGACCAGGTGACTCTTTTCGGGGGCGCGCGTCTGGATACGTGGAGTGCGTATGACGGCCTGTCGGGAGAAATCGGCAGCGAAGAGGAATTCGAGGACCTTGACGACAGCGAAATAAGCCCGCATGTCGCCGTTGTTTGGAATCCCCTGGCTGACACCTATGTTCGAGGATCGATCGCCCATTCTTTTCGTCCCCCGACGGTTTATGAATTGTATCGCGTATCGACCATGGGATCCTATACATACCATAACAATCCCGAGTTGAAACCGGAGACGTCCTGGACCTATGAGGTGGGCGCGGACCAGTATGTATTGGACCGGAAAGTGAAGCTTTCGGTCACGGGATTTTTCACCCAGGCGGAAGATTTGATTTCCAGTTATATCGTCGGTACGGATCAGTTCAAGGAAAACATCGGCGAAGCGGAAATCAAGGGATTGGAACTGGGGGTTTCGTACAGTCCGGTTGATTGGCTTGATCTGTGGGCGAATTATTCCCTGACCGATTCCGAGGTGACCAAGAATGACCGTAATCCGGACGCGGAAGGGAAGCATCTTACCTATTATCCCGACCAGATGTTCAACAGTGGAATTGATTTGAAGTTCGGCAAGGTGAAGGCTAGTGTGGTGGGCAATTATGTTGGACGCATTTATGTCAATGATATGAATGATGATATTGAAGATGCCTATGGCTCCTATTCCAAGCGCTGGATTTGGGACACAAAGTTGACCTACAGTCCCGTTGAATTCGCTGAATGTTCTTTTTCGGTAAACAACATTTTTGACGAGGAATATTATATGTCTTCGACCGTAGGTCCTGAACGAACGTATTTCGTCGAATTAAAAGTAAAATTCTGAACTATTCAGTATGGGTTTGAAAAACGCGTTTACCCGTCTCCGGCCCTTGATCGACGGTATTGGTGAAGAGATGGTTTCGTTCACATTCAATTGTTGGGGGAGTTCGCTGTCATGACCAAAGGCCTCTTGATCATTCATACCGGCGAGGGCAAGGGCAAGACCACCGCCGCACTGGGCATGGCCCTGCGGACCGCGGGCCACGGATTGAAAGTCTGTTTCATCCAGTTCATCAAGGGCAGTTGGCGTTACGGTGAGTTGGAGGCGGTCAAGCGGTTTGAGGACTTGATCGATTTCCACGTCATGGGCAAGGGGTTCACGTGGAAATCCGAGAACCTGGACGAGGACAGCCGGTTGGCGCGGGAGGGATGGGCCTTGGCCTGCCGCGCCATCGACTCCGGGAAATATCATCTGGTGGTGCTGGACGAGTTCACCTACCTGCTCCATTACAAGATGCTGGAACTTGAGCCCTGTCTGGAATTTCTTGCCGCCCGCCGTCCCGAACAGCATGTGGTGATCACCGGCCGCTACGCGCCGGAGGGGTTGATCGAGGCGGCCGATCTGGTCACCGAGATGCGCGCGGTCAAGCATCCCCTGAAAAGCGGGATCAAGGCCCAGAAGGGAATCGAGTTTTGATCGAGGGGAAGTTGAAGTCTCCCGCTGTGGGCGGTCAAATCAACTTCCTGATTCTGGCCCTGACCACCCGCTGCAACCTCCATTGCCGGTACTGCTATCACGGCAACCCCGCGACCCGCCTGGACATGGAGCCCGCCACCCTGGAGCGGGCCTTCCACGCCGCCGAAACCGGAAGCGGGCCGCTGCAGGTCCAATTGACCGGTGGCGAACCCTGTCTCGTGCCCCGTCTGGTGGAGATGGCCTGCCGCCGCGCCCAACAGTTGCAGCGGCCCTTCACCATGGGCATTCAGATGAACGGGACCTGCCTCAACCCCAAGATCATCGAATTGATGCATACCTTCGGGCTGCAGGTGGGCATCAGTCTTGACGGTTCGCCGCGGATCCAGGAATCGCTGCGCGGCCAGGCGGCCGAAACCCTGCGGGGGCTGATGCTGCTGGAACAGGAGGAGATCCCTTTCCGGGTGACCGCCGTGGTCAGCAAGGAGAATGTCGGCCAGTTGGACCGGCTGGCCTGGCTTTTGGCGGCGTTCCGCCAGGCCAGGGGCATCGGCCTGGACCTCTTGGTGAACAAGGGCAATGCCGCAGCCGGGAAGGATGCGCCGCAGCCCGCGGGGCCGGAAGCCCTGGCGTGCGGCCTCAAGGCCCTGGTCAAGGCCCTGGA
>JBFWIP010000152.1:0-5957 GCA_050255935.1 Desulfobulbus sp. | reverse complement strand
GCCCGGTTGATGGCCAGCGGCTGATGGAGAAAAAGCGCATAACGTGCCGGTACCTCCGGGCCCATCGGTACAGCCGGATCAAGCAAGACCAGTTGCGGTCTTCCTTTCCCACTCGTGGCTGCGCTCACCGTGATCGCCGGTTTTTCCCCGAACCGGCCGGCCTTCATCGCCGGTCTTGGCCAGAGATCCGTCAGCAGAAGCACGAAGCCGAAAAGAAAAAGGACAAGCGCGCGCTTGTCCTTAAAGGGGGCACCATCAACAGCAACAACCGGATCAGTGGTGGGATTTCTCATCCTTCATCAGTTTGTAGTTGATACTGTCGGCCAGGGCCTGCCAACTGGCCTCGATGATATTCACCGAAACGCCGACCGTTCCCCAGCTTTCCTCCAGGTCCTTGCTCTCGACCAGGACGCGCACTTTCGCGCCGGTCCCGTGTTCGCCGGTCAGCACCCGCACTTTGTAATCGTGAAGCTCCACATCTTCAAGGTTGGGATAAAACCGGGTCAATGCCTTGCGCATGGCCTTGTCCAGCGCATTGACCGGACCATCCCCCATGGCGGCAGTGTGTTCGGCCTGACCGTTGACCCACAAACGGATGGTCGCCTCGGTGAGCGGATTTTTGTTGATATCGTACTTATGGTTCATTACCCGGAATGCTTCAAGCTCGAAGTAATCCTGGTGCAGGCCAAGCGCCCGCCGCATGAGGAGTTCAAAGCTGGCCTCTGCCGCCTCGTACTGGTACCCTTTGTTTTCCAGCTCTTTTAACCGGTTGACGATCTTGGCCATACGCGGATCGTCATCCTCCATATCCAGGCCGTATTTCCGCGCCTTCATCAGCACATTGGCCCTGCCCGACTGGTCGGAAATGAGGATCCGCCGTTCGTTGCCGATTTTTTCCGGTGCGATATGTTCATAGGTCACCGGGTTGCGCTGGACCGCACTGACATGAATGCCGGCCTTGTGGGCAAAAGCGGATTCCCCCACATAGGGTTGATAGCGGTTGTGCGGCAGGTTGGCCAGTTCGTTGACCATGCGGGCGGTGGTGTAGAGCTGATCGATGCGTTTGCCCACCTTGCATTCCAGGCCCATTTTGAAGATCAATGCAGGGATGATCGATGTCAGGTTGGCGTTGCCGCAGCGCTCGCCAAAGCCATTGACCGTTCCCTGTACCTGCGACGCCCCGAGGTCGACACACATCAGGGCATTGGCCACCGCGGTCTCGGAATCGTTATGCGAGTGGATGCCGATTTTGACCGTGGCCTTCTGTTCCCCGATAAATTGCCGTACCCGTTCCATGATGGCCGGCATCTCGTGTGGGAGAGTACCGCCGTTGGTATCACAGAGGACAATGGTTTCGGCACCGCCGGCAATGGCCTTGCCGAGAGTTGCCAGGCAGTATTCGCGGTTGTTCTTGAAACCGTCGAAAAAATGCTCGGCATCGTAAATCAGATGCTGCACCTGTGGCCGGAGATAAGCCAGCGAATCCTCGATAATCTGGAGATTGTCCTCCAGATGAATCCGCAGGGCATCGATGACGTGGATATCCCAGCTTTTCCCGAAGATGGTGACCGCCGGGGTTTTGGCCGCCAGCATGGCCTGGAGATTGCCGTCCTGTTCCGGCTTCTTCTGGAAATGCCGGGTTGAACCAAAGGCCGTCAGTTTGGCATGCTTCAGTTCCACCTCCTGCATCCGTTTGAAAAATTCGACCGCCAGCGGATTGGATCCGGGCCAGCCGCCCTCGACAAAATCAATGCCGATGCGGTCAAGTTGCCGGCAGACCTTGATCTTATCATCGACCGAGAGGTTGAAATTCTCGGCCTGGGTTCCATCCCGCAGGGTGGTATCGTACAGTTCTATAACTCGGGACATGAATTACTCGGTTTCTTCCATGGGGACCTGATCTTTGTCCAGGGCAAAGGCATCGTGCAAGGCCCTGACGGCCAATTCCGTGTATTTTTCGGCAATAATGCAGGACACCTTGATTTCGGAGGTGGAGACCATCATCATGTTGATCCCCTCTTTCGCCAGGATCTGGAACATGGTGGAGGCGATCCCGGGATAGTTGCGCATGCCCACCCCGACGATGGAAACCTTGGCAATGTCCTTGTCGCCGCTGACCGCTTCGGCATTGATTTCCGTGGCCACGTTCTTGAGTATGTCCATGGCCCGACGGTAGTCGGTGCGGGGCACGGTGAAGGTCATATCGGTCAGCTGGCCATCGGTGGTGTTCTGGATGATCATGTCCACCATGATCCCGGCGTCGCTGATGGGAAGAAATATTTTTGCCGCAATTCCAGGCTGATCAGGAACTTTCTTAATGGTGATTCTCGCTTCCTTCTTGCTGTAGGTAATGCCGGATACCAGCATGGATTCCATGATTTTTTCCTCCTCAACGACCCAGGTGCCAATATTTTCAGAAAACGTGGAACGGACATGGACAGGGACGCCAAACCGCTTCGCCAATCCGACCGAGCGGATATCCAGCACCTTGGCGCCCAGGCTGGCCAACTCCAGCATCTCATCGTAGGAAATGTAGTCGATCTTGCGGGCCTGCGGGCAGACATTGGGGTCCGTGGTGTAGACCCCCTCGACATCGGTGAATATTTCACAGGCATCGGCCTGCATAGCCGCGGCCAAGGCCACCGCCGTGGTGTCGGAGCCGCCGCGGCCGAGGGTGGTGATATCGCCGCTGTCGGTCACCCCCTGGAACCCGGCAATGGTGACGATCTTGCCCTGGTCGAGGTATTTGTTGATAACCTCGCTGTCAATGGAGTCGATGCGGGCCTTGGTGTGCCTGTTGTCGGTGTGAATAGCCACCTGGTCCCCCAACAGGGAAATGGCATCGAACCCGGCCTCCTTGACCGCCATGGCAAACAATGCCACCGTGATCTGTTCGCCGGTAGCGAGAAGCATATCCATTTCCCGCGAGTTGGGGATGCGTTGGATCTCGTTGGCCAGGCCGGTCAGACGATCGGTCTCGCCGGACATGGCTGAAAGGACCACCACCATCCGATTGCCCAACTTGTGGTTCTTGATCACCCGTTGGGCAACCGCCTTGATTTTTTCCGTGGAACCCACCGAGGTTCCACCATACTTTTGCACGATGAGCGCCATGATTTTGTCCGCAATGTAGAAATGTCCGTGAGGCGTAAATCGTTGAAGAAACAATAACCGGCGAACCGCCCTCTGTGCTCACGGTTCATCCGGCAGGATTTTCCTGCGCGGGCAATGCCTGTCAACCACGTGGACGAGATTTGACATGGTGGGCGGAAACGCGCGGCAGCAAGGAAAAGCGGAGCAAAGAATGTAAGACGTATTTTTAAATTTGCAACCTCAATCCATATTCAGTACATACGGGAACGTTTTTCCCCATTCGGGAAAGGGTGATTCATCAAAGAGTACCGATCCTGAAAGGAGAAAGACCACACACCATCAAAAGAGAAATTTTGCAACACGGGATGTCGTTCTTGCCATCTTTTGGGAACAACGACTGATGAGGTCCCCCCATGGCTGATGCCCTTCATATCGTTCTCGTTGAACCGGAAATCCCCCCCAATACCGGCTCCATTGCCCGTCTGTGCGGAGCCACGGACACGGTGCTCGATCTGGTCCATCCACTCGGGTTCAAGATCGACGACAAACACCTCAAACGGGCCGGACTTGACTATTGGCCCTTTGTCCGGATCAACCATTGGCAGAGCTTCGATGCCTTCCTGGAAGAGCAGAATGAACAAACGCTTCATTTTTTAACCACGAAAACAACGAAATCCTATACAGAAGCGCGTTTCCAGCCGGGAGACAAACTGGTGTTCGGCAAAGAGACAAAAGGCTTGCCCGAAGATCTTCTCAGGCTGTATAGTGACCGCTGCCTGACCATCCCGATGAGCAATCCCCATATCCGCAGCCTGAATCTGGCCATGGCTGCGGGTATTGTTCTTTATGAGGCCCTGCGTCAACTTCCCCGGTGATCGGCAGGGACCGGTCGGGTTCCCCGGACCATCGACCATGCAACTGGGATTTGTGGAAGGTTTTTTTTCACAACCACTATTTTTCGTTGAATAACCATAAATAACTTGTAATGCGCGTACCAAGGAGAGAAAGGAATGCCCGAGAGAATCTATAATTTCAGCCCCGGTCCCGGCACCCTGCCCTATTCAGTTCTTCAGGAAGCCGCCGTCGATATCGTCAACTTCAAGAACAAGGGTATCGGCCTGATCGAACTCAGCCATCGCTCCAAGGAGTTCATGGCCGTGGCCGATGAAACCGAGACCCTGATCAGGGAACTGATGGGCATCCCCGCCAACTACAAGGTGCTTTTTCTCCAGGGCGGCGCCTCATCCCAGTTTTTCATGGTGCCGATGAACCTGCTCAAGGCCGGCCAGAAGGCCACCTACCTCAATACCGGCGTCTGGTCCAAGAAGGCGATCAAGGAAGCCAAGCTCTTTGGCGAGGTCGAGGTTGCCTACACCAGCGAGGCCACCACCTTCAACAGGGTCCCGACGGACGACGAATACACGGTTTCCGCCGACAGCCAGTACCTCTATTTTGTCAGCAACAACACTATTTACGGCACACAGTTCCAGTCCATGCCGAACAAGGAGGCCATGTTGATTGCCGATATGTCCTCGGATATCCTCTCCCGGCCGGTGGATGTGAGCAAGTTCGGCCTGATTTTTGCCGGTGCCCAGAAAAACATGGGCCCAGCCGGTGTGACCGTGGTCATCATCCGCGAGGACCTGCTTGACCGGGTCGACGGCAAGGTCCCCACCATGCTCCAATACAAGACCCACGCCGAAAAAGACTCCATGTTCAATACCCCCCCCTGCTTTTCGATCTACTGCGTCGGCCGGGTGATGAATTGGCTCAAACAGCAGGGCGGTGTCGGCGCCATGGAGCAGATCAACCGCGACAAGGCGGCTCTGGTCTACGAGATGATCGATTCCACTGATTTTTATCGCGGCCATGCCGAAAAAGCGTCCCGTTCGATGATGAACATCGCCTTCAACCTGCCCACCCCGGAACTCGAGGCCCAGTTTGTCAAAGAGGCCACCGCCGTCGGTCTGGACGGCCTCAAGGGGCACCGGTCGGTCGGCGGCTGCCGCGCATCGATTTACAATGCCTTCCCCAGGGAAGGGGTTGAAAAATTGGTCGCCTTCATGCAGGATTTTGCCAAGAAAAACGGCTGATATTTTTTTTGACCCCGTTCATGGTGTCACCATGGCCATGAACGGGGTCTTTTTTTTCTTCCCTCTGATCCGTGGATTACCAAGGCGATATCATCCGCCCTCCCAGCGAGGCCTTTTCGATCATCCTCCAGGCCACGGTCGGATGTTCCCACAACCGCTGCACCTTCTGCGGCGCCTACCGTGACCGGGAAAAACAGTTCCGGGTGAAATCCTGGGACAGGATCGAAGCGGACCTGGGTTTTGCCGCTCAATACTGCCGCAGGCAAACCACCCTTTTCCTGGCCGACGGCGACGCCCTGGCCATGCCCGATGACCAGCTCGTGCGTCTGTTGCAGACAATTCACCGCACCCTGCCCTGGGTGCGCCGGATCAGTTCGTATGCCACCTGCCAAAATATCACTGCAAAAAGCGACGAACAGCTCGATACATACAGGAAACTCGGTTTAAGCCGGCTCTACATGGGGCTGGAAACCGGGCATGATCCAACCCTGAAGGCCATTGCCAAGGGGGTGGACAGCCGGGCCCTGATCGAGGCCGGACAACGGCTCCGGTCTGCCGGGATCTTTCTTTCGGTAACCTGCCTCTTGGGCATTGCCGGGGCTGCACTTTCCCTGGAACATGCCCGTGCCACGGCCGAGGTGCTCAACCGGATGCAGCCTCACCAGATTGCGGTGCTCACCCTGATGCTACTGCCCAATACACCACTGTACCGGCTGGCATCAAAAGGGCGGTTTCGCATGCCGGACCAGGCGGGTCTTTTTCTGGAACTGC
>JBFWIP010000151.1:0-5958 GCA_050255935.1 Desulfobulbus sp. | reverse complement strand
TCGACCAGGGTCGCCAGTTTGTGATTGGGCGCGGATGGGAAAATCCGTCGTGCCGTGAGCACGGTGCAGGCCATGGGGTTGGTCCGCTCCCGGCCCAGGAGCTTGAGTTCCGCATCGAGAAAGGCGCGGTCGAAACCGACATTGTGTGCCACCAGGGGCATCGCGCCGATCCAGTCGGCAAACTCGGCCATCACTGTCTCGCAGGGTGGAGCCGTGGCAATCAGGTCGTTGCTGATGCCGGTCAGGGATTCGATGAACCAACTGACGGGAAAACCCGGATTCATGAGTGCCTGGAAACGATCGACGATGATTCCCCGCTCAATCCGGACCGCACCCACTTCAATCGGGCGGTCCCCGTATTTGGGACCATGGCCGGTGGTTTCAAAATCAAAAACAATGACAGGTTCGACTGATGGATACAGCGTGGTAGTTGACACAGGCGTGAATTCGTGGTCGTTGAGGCATAAAGAAAGAGCAATCGCACGGGATCGATGCTGAAAACGCGGTGCGTTTTGCCAGTAAATAGGATAGATTGGCTCATCCATTCACAACAGAGTCATCAAACTCAAGAAAGGGGGATTCATGGGGCCGGAAGAGATGCGCGAAAAGGCGATTGATCTGTTTCTGAAACGTATGCATTGCAGCCAGGTATTGGCTCTGGTTGGCCATGAAAAACTGGGGACATCCTCTCCTGAGGCTGTTAAGGCCCTTGGTTCTTTTGGCGGCGGTATCGGCGGTACCGGTCATGTCTGCGGCGCGTTGATCGGCGCAGCCAGTGTGATCGGCACACTGTACAGCCGCTCAAGTCTCGAGGAAAGGGAAAATCCCCGCATGTGGGCCGCAACCAAGGCAGTGATGAAGTCTTTTGAGGAACTCACCGCCGAGCACGGTGGCATCGATTGCAGCCAGATCGCGCGGGTTGACTGGATGCAACGCGATCAGGTCAAGGATTTTTACGGCGACCCCGAAAGCAGACGGCAGCACTGTATCAGGGTCGTCGGGGAAACCGCCAGGATGCTCGGGGAACTGCTTGATAAAGAGGCGGAGATCATGGCCGCCAAGAACGCGGAAAAAAAGGCTGAATAGGCAACAAACCACGGTGCGGAATGCACCGCGTACTTCAAGGGCAGCGTTGAGCTGCCCTTTTGCATGCAGGGGGATCAATCTATGGAGATATTGAATTTTTCCAGTGCTGAAATCAATCGGATCAATCAGGCTCTCGGTTTTGTCCGCTCAAAAGAAGTCGATCTGCCCCCCTTGCTGGCCCGGACCCTGATCGTCAAGACCGAGAATTATGAGGATGAATGTGAGCAGTTGTCGGCTTATTTCGCCCTGTTGGGGCTTGAGGACGCCAGTGCCCGCCTGGCCTTCAACACCGCAAAAGAGGGGATGCACAAGATCCTGCTCAACAAGGAGGCGATTTCCGGGCTTTCCTATATTCATTCCTTGATTGTCCAGGTGGTCCATCTGGGCAATCTCAACCGCTACGACAGCGAACACGGAAATATCTACCGCCTGCAGGCCGAACAGGCCATCGCGGACTATTATTATGAATTTCTTCTCTGGACCAGATTCCAGGCCATGAAAATCGCCACCCGCGCCCATGCCCTGGTCAGTTGGCATGAAGTCAACGGCGAACAGCCACCTCAGGACGGGCGGTACCGGTTTTCCAAGGTCAGCTACCCGGTGGAGCCGGTCGGGGACAGTCTGTATCGGTTGGTGCAGACCTCTGATATCGCCGCGTGGCGGGAAAATTTTTGGGGGTTGCTTGAGGAGTTGGCCATCTACTTTGGTCGCCTGGCTTTTTATCAACAGACTGCCGATCCCAGAGAGGTGGATGAACGTTTCCCCACCGAGGCCATCGAGGAAACCGTTGGCCTGGAAAACTGTCTCATGCTGTATGCGGCCTTACAGGCAGCCAGGGAATATGAGGGGTGGAAGGAAATGCGCGCCAACATGCGCCGGGCGATAGTGGCCATGCAGGATCAAGGAAAACAGCGTTTCGAAAAACAGGTCAGCTAAGACGGAAAACATAAACACCGCATTGCCTGCCTTCCCGAATTCAAGGGGAAGAGCTGTGTCGTTTCCGAAAAAAACGCGGAAACGACACAGTCTTCTTTTCCTGACACAAGCTCTCCCTTGCCTTATCCGCTTCACTTTTGCCGTGGCATAACGAGTTGGCCCTGGTTCTTGGTGGCGGTTATTCTCCGAAAATCAGATCATCTCTGATCCAGCCGAGTTCCGAACCGCCATGGTAGTATCCCAGCTTGACCCAGTTACCGTTTTTGCTCAAAATGGTATAAATTTCACCCATTTCAGCAATAGCCATCACTTTTGAGCTGGTGGTTGGCTGACTGCGGACATTGGCTTTTTCCACCAGAATGACCGCTGTGTCGATGTCGGAGATCAGGGGATCGTAGACCCAGCCGGTATTGTTTTGCCAATCGCGAAAAAAACTCCATTTGTTGGATTGTTTTTCTATCTTGATCGGATACCCCAATGGGGCGGAAAAAATGACCTTGCTCTTCAGATTGGGGCCTGAACGTATGTTGACCTGGTCCTTGCCGATACTTTTTGCCTCCAGGGAACCGGCAAGGCCTAGAACCATGGGGGCAATGAGAAGACAGGCTCGAACAGTCGGGAAGATGTTCCGATAGTGCACAAAAAAACTCCTTTTCAGTTTTGTATTGGGGAGGAAAAAGGGGCGGCCAGGCAGGAATTGCCCCAAAAAAGGCATATCCCTGATTGGAAGAGAATAAAAGAGGCTGCTGGTTCTGCTGCCAGCATTTACCCTGTTGCCGTATTCTACTCCTCCTTGTGGTGTACATGAAAAAACACGCCTGCATGGGGGGAATGCGGGGCACTCTTTTGGGGCCGCTCCCTACGCCGCGAACTCTCTGCCGATAATTGGCAATAGGCTTGTCCTCCAAGAATTATTCCATGAACAAAAAAATGCGAAGAGAGCGGGAGGAGGGGGGAAAAGAAACTTTGGAACAGGAGGATACAGAAAGGTTGGTTGCCGGGGAGAAGTCTTGTAAAAAAGGACTCTGTCTTGCTATTCAGGATTTTGTCCTGTTTCTGAGGACTTTTTAGAGACGGTTGTGCGGAAACAGGAGGGGAGGGCGTACTTTTTGAGCAGTGCGTAAAGACGGGAACGGGACAGACCGGAAATCGCGCAGGCCTCCTCCATGGTGGCGGCACGAATCATCAAATCCTGCAGGTAGGTTTGCTCCAATTCACTGATTGCGGCATCACGCAGATCTCCCAGGCGGGGCAACTCGTTTTCCGTCGCCTTGAGACCGCGCGCGGCAGGATTTTCGCCGGCATCCGCTTCCTGTTGAACTGAAGCGCGGGCAAGATGGACCCTGATATAAACCGGGAGGTGTTTCGGAAACAGGACAGGTTCCTGTCGAGCGGCCGCCACGGCTCTTTCCAGGGCGTTGACCAATTCGCGGACGTTTCCCGGCCATTCATATCGATTAAGAAATTCAAAAAAATCAGGAGAAAAGCTCTTGATCGGCTGCTGGTAACTTCCGCAGATCTTGGCGACATGGTGGGCCGCGATCCGGCGCACATCCTCAAGACGCTCCCGCAGGGAAGGCAACTCGATCATAAAGGCCCGCAACCGGTAGAGCAGGTCCTTGCGGAAGCGGTGATGCTGCACCATCGTCCCCAGGTCACGGTTGGTGGCGGCAATCAGGCGGAAATCGCTGCGGAGGACGGCTCCACCGCCAACCTGACGGAATTTGTGTTCCTGGAGGACGCGCAAAAAGGATTTCTGCACCGACAGGGGCATCTCGCCGACCTCATCAAGAAACAGGGTTCCCCCGTCGGCGCGTTTGATCAAACCGCTTTGGCTTTTTTCCGCACCGGTAAAGGCGCCCCGTTCATAGCCAAAAAGAATGGATTCCACCAGGGTTTCCGGCAGGGCGGCGCAGTCGACCACGACGAACCGGCGGCCGGCCCGGCGGCTGTTGTTGTGAATCGCCCAGGCAAACAATTCCTTGCCGGTGCCTGTTTCACCGGAAATGAGCACATTGGCATCGCTGCCTGCTGAGAGGGCCAGCCGGTCCAGGCAACGCCGCATCTGCGGACTGTCGCCGACGATCTCCTCGCGGGTTTCCCGGTTGAGGGTGGTGTGGGGTTGATGCAGATTTTTCTTGGCCCGGTACTGGATCGCCCGTACCAGGGAAAGGGCCATCGAACGGGGGGTTGCCGGGCGCTCCACATAATCCCAGGCCCCACCTTTTATGGCTTGTTCCGCCTGGTCGGCATCGGCGTCGTCGGTGAGGATGATGATCTCGGGCAGGGAGGTGGTTTCAATCAGCGACGGCAGGGCGTCGAGCCCGCTGCCGTCGGGCATCTCCGCGTTGAGAAAGATGACGTCAGGGGGGTGGGCGAAGCCCTTCTTCAGCCCTTCATCCAGGGTACGGGCCACGGCAACCCGATGCCCCATATGGGCGATCTCGCCGGAGAGCGTACTGATGAAGGGTTCGTCGGTATCGATGATGAGGATTCGTGCCGAACTCAAAACGTATCAGGCCTGTGCAGTCAGCGATGCAAACATTCCGGATGATCAGGGCAGTTCAACCGCCCAGGTATCGAGAGCCGGAACCTTGGTGACGATCTTCTCCCGGAGAAGAAATTGGGCGAAACGGTTATAGCGGTTCCGGTCGAGGGCGCCCGGACGCAGGGCAAAACGGGGGAGGGTGTCTTTCCAGGCCCGCCGGTTCAGTTCATCGTCCAGGCTTTCGCGGCCGTGGCTGATGAAGAGTTGCCAACTCTCTTGCGGATGGTTGACCAGGTATTGCACGCCTTGCTCCACCGCATCGACAAATCGCCGCAGCCTGGGATCGCCAACGGCCTTGCTGTTCGCCACCAGGATCAGTTCGTCATAGGGCGGCACCCCATACTCCTCCACCAGGAAGGCCCGGCCGGGACGCTTCTCGATGGCCATCTGGTTGAGTTCAAAGTTGCGGAAGGCGCCGATGACCGCATCTGCCTGGCCGGTGAAGAGGGACGGGGAAAGGGAAAAGTTGACGTTGACCAGCTTGACGTCCTCAAGGCGCACCCCTTCCCGCTCCAGCATCACCTTGAGCAGTAAGGTTTCAAATCCACCCACCGAATAACCGATGGTCTTTCCTTTCAGGTCCTTGATCGAGTTGATCTTGCCGTTGTCCAGCACCACAAGGGAGTTGAGCGGGGTGGCGATCAGGGTGGCGATGCGCACCAGGGGCAGGCCCTGGTCAACCTGCATCTGGTGTTGATATTGGTAGGAGACCGCGATGTCGGCCTTGCCGGCAGCCACCAGTTTCGGCGGGTCGTTGGGGTTGGAGGGCGCGATCAACTCGACCTCCAGGCCCCTGTCCTTGAAAAAACCTTTTTCCAGAGCCACATAGAGCGGGGCATGATCAGGGTTGACAAACCAGTCCAGCAGCACGGTCAGCTTCTCCCCGGCATGGACGGGGGCGATATGGAACAGGGTTGCACAGAGCAGGGACAGGAGAAGGTAACGTGTCTTCATAGAGATGTTCCTTGGCGGGGTTGCCAGTAAATGAGTCGGTCCAGGAGACGGTCCATGAAAAAATAAAGCAACAGGGAAACAACGGCCAGGAGGGTTAGGGCCGCGAACATCAGGTCGATCTGCATCCTGGCGTTGGCATGGAGCATATAGAACCCGAGTCCGGCACTGGACCCGACCCATTCGCCGATCACGGCACCGATGGGGGCCACCGCCGTCGCCACCCGGAGGCCGGAGGCAAAGGCGGGCAGGGCGGAAGGGATGATGATGGTGGTCAGGATGGCCCGTGGACGGGCGCCCATGATCCGGGCCAGCTCCAACAGTTCGGGCTCGGTGCGCTGCATGCCGCCGTAAAAGGAGGCGGTCACCGGGAAAAAAATGATCAGCACCGACATGGCCACCTTGGAGGCCATGCCATAGCCCAACCAGAGGACCAG
>JBFWIP010000150.1:0-5966 GCA_050255935.1 Desulfobulbus sp. | reverse complement strand
TCGCGCCGATGAACAGGGACGGGGCAAAGATGCCGCCGCTCATGCCGCTTCCCAGGGAAAAGCCGGTTGCGAGGATTTTGATCACCACCAGCCAGGCCGCCAGGGTGAGCGGCAGGTTGCTGGTCAGGGCCTGGTTGATGGTGGTGTAGCCAAGACCCAGTGCCTGGGGCCAGAGCAGGCCGAGCAGGCCGACCACGAGCCCGCCGAAGGCGGGGAGGGACCACAGCGGCAACCGCGTTCGTTTCAGGAGCCGCGGCAACCCGAAAACCATGGTCATCAGCAGGAGGGAGAGCCCGCCGCAGCATAGCCCCATGGCCAGGTAGAGCAGCAGGTCCGCGGGATGCTGCATGGTAAAGGGCGGGATATGAAAGACGGCCGCCCCTTGCCAGCAGGCGCGGCTGACCAGGGTGCCGGTGACCGCGGCGATGGCCAGGTTGCTTAAGGATATCGCCTCCATCTCCCGGAGCAGGATTTCCACCACAAAAATCGTTCCGGCCATCGGGGCCTGAAAGGTGGCAGCGATCCCGGCGGCAGCCCCGCAAGCCACGGCCATCCGCCCTGTATCGCGGTCCATTCTCAACAGTTGACAGAGGCTGGAACCGATGGAGGCCCCAATCTGGACAATAGGGCCCTCCCGGCCCACCGAGGCCCCGGCGGCAATGAACAGGGCCGTGGCCCCGGTCTTGAACAGGGTGACCCGATGGCGGAAATGACCGCCGCGCAGGGCCAGGGCCTCCATCACCTCGGGGACGCCCGGGCCGCGTGTTTCCGGGGCAAAAAAGGCAATGATCGGCCCAAGAACCAATCCGGCCGCCGCCGGGAGCAGCATGCGCCACCACCAGGGCAAATCGCCTCCGCCCGTTTGCCAGAACTGGCCGAAATGATGGAACAGATCAATGCATTGGTGGGTGAGCCAGCGGAAGAAGACTGCGCCCAGCCCGGCCAGGGCGCCGATTAGAATGGCGATGATCAGGGGCAAAAGGATGGCGCTGACCTGCTGTTCTCGTCGCATTCTGCAAAACCCTCGAGCATCGGTCCCGCCTGGCTGGGCAAACGGGGCAGGGGTTAGGAATGGTGGCCGCGGCCTGACAGGTTTTCAGGAGAAAAAGTGGGGCCAGTGCCGACCGGGCAGTGGGTTGCGGCGCGGATTATTTTTTTCGCCGCTGCAAATTGTATTTTTTCATTTTGTACTGCAAGAGGCTTTTGGTGATGCCCAACTGTTCCGCGGCACGGGCCTGGACATAGAAGTTGTCGTCCAGGGCCTTGCGGACCAGCTTTTCCTCGATGCCGTTGAGGACTTCGGCCAGGCTGAGGTTTTCCGGGATAAACTGGTTCAGTTCCAGGCCGCTGCTCCACTCCTGGGCGTTGACCAGTTCGCTTGAATCCGGTTGCACATCCTCGGGTTCGATCCGGTTGCCGTTGCAGAGAATGGCGGCCCGCTCGATGGTGTTTTCCAATTCGCGGACATTGCCCTCCCAGGGCAGGCTGACCAGGAGCCGCAGGGCCTCCGGGGAGATGTCGAGTTCCTTGCCGAGGCTGCGGCTGTTCTTTTCAATAAAGTGAGTGACCAGCGGGGGGATGTCGTCAACCCGTTCGCGCAGGGGCGTGAGGTGGATGTGGATCACGTTGAGCCGGTAATAGAGGTCTTCCCGGAAATGCCCCTTGTCCACCTCGTCCTTGAGATCCTTGTTGGTGGCGGCCAGGATGCGCACATCCACATCCTGGGTCACGGATCCGCCCACCCGTTCAAACCGCTTGTCTTGGAGGACCCGCAACAATTTGGCCTGGAGTTGGGGCGGCATCTCGCCGATCTCGTCGAGAAAAAGGGTGCCGGTGTCGGCCAGCTCGAAGCGACCCTTGCGCATCGCCACCGCATCGGTGAAGGCGCCTTTTTCATGGCCGAAGAGTTCGCTTTCCAGCAGGTGTTCGGAAAGGGCGGCGCAGTTGACCGAGATAAAGGGGGCTTCCATGCGCGGGCTGAGATTGTGGATGGCGCGGGCGACCAGTTCCTTGCCGGTCCCTGATTCGCCGGTGATGAGCACCGAGGACGGTGTGGGGGCGACCTTCTCGATCAGTTGATACACCGCCCGCATCGAGGGGCTCTTGCCGATCATGCCGCCGAATCCGGAGCGGGGGGTGGCCTCGGCGCGCAGGCGCCTGATTTCCCGTACCAGGCCGTAATGCTCGACCGCCTTGGTCACGCTGGCCAGCAGTTGCTGGTTGGAAAAGGGTTTGGCCAGGTAGGTGAAGGCACCAAGGCGCATGGCCTCGACCGCTTTTTCCACCTCGGCATAGGCGGTGATGAGAATGACCGGCAATTCGCGGTCATAGTCCTTGATTTTGGCCAGGAACTCGATGCCGTCCATGCCGGGCATCTTCATGTCCGAGATCACCAGGTCGAGATCCGTGCTGTGGACAATGGGCAGCCCGGCCTTGCCGCTGTCGGCGGTGAAGACCTCGTACCCTTCGTCCTTGAGCAGTTCGGCAAGAACGATCTGATAGTTGGGTTCGTCGTCAACGATGAGAATGGTATGCATGGTCAATGGTCCTGGAAAAGATTACCGGTTATGCTGTCGAGACGGGTCTTCAGGTCGTCCAGCAGGCTGCAGGGGGGACAGAATCCGTTGGCTTTGGCCGCCATACGGTGGGTCGGCCTGGTCTGTCCGTGGTAGTCGCTGCCGCCGGTGACCAGCAGATGGTGTTCAGCGGCCAGGGCCCGCAATTTTTTCTTCATTTTGCGGGAATGGGTGGGGTAATGGACTTCCAGCCCGTCCAACCCCCGCAGCACCAATTCACGGATGACAGCCGGCTGCACCCGCATCTCCGGGTCCAGTTGCCCAGGGTGGGCAAGCACGGCCACACCGCCGCAACGGTGGATCATGGCGATCGCTTCCTCAGCCGGGTAGGAGAAACGGCGTGCCCAGGCGGGTTTGTCGCGGCCGAGAAACCGGCGGAAGGCCTCGTCAAAACTTTCGACCACGCCCTGTTCCATCAGGTAGCGCGCGAAATGGGGGCGCCCGGTCTGGCCGCAGCCGGAGATCTTCTCGACCTTTTCGGCGGTGATATCGATACCCAGTCCGCGCAGTTTTTCCACAATAGCGGCGTTTCGTCGCGCCCTCCCTTCCTGCAGGGGCTTCAACCAATCAAGGAGCAATGGATCCGTTGGGTCGATGCCGTACCCCAGCATGTGCAGGGTATGCTGGCGCAGGGTGGTGGAAATTTCCACACCGGAAACCACGGGGATTCCGGCCGCCTTTGCCAGACGCATCAGTTCGACCACACCCTCGACCGTGTCATGGTCAGTCAGTGCCAGGCCCCGCAGGCCGTTGTGTTGTGCCAGTTCGATCAATTCCGCCGGGGTCGCGCTGCCGTCGGAATAAATGGAATGGGTATGCAGATCAATACACATGGAACCAAAGGTGTTTGCCAAGGATATAAGGGAAAGCGGGCACGGGAAAAATTACCCGGCTGCCAGCTTTCAATGTACTCATGCCCCTGACATTGCGCAATAACCAAATGAAATTGCCGGAAAAAGTATGCTTGTCAATTTTGATACCCGTTCTTATGTTTGCCTGAAATCACTTATTTCGGAGGAGGTCATGTCTGGACGACAACAGCGCATCGATGAGTACCGGATTGAAGAGGAACCCTATTACCTGGCCACCGGCGACGAACTGGCCGTTGCCGAAGCCGCCTATGCGGACGGTTCGCCGCTTTTGCTCAAAGGCCCGACCGGTTGCGGCAAGACGCGGTTCATGCAGTACCTGGCCTGGCGGCTCAAGCGGCCCCTGGTCACCGTGTCCTGCCATGACGACCTCTCCACCTCCGATCTGGTGGGCCGTTACCTGATCCGCTCGGGCGAGGCGGTCTGGACCGATGGCCCCCTGACCATGGCGGTCCGGGCCGGGGCCATCTGTTACCTCGATGAAATCGTCGAGGCCCGCAAGGACACCACGGTGGTGATTCATCCCCTGGCCGACGACCGCCGCCAGCTACCCATTGAAAAGCGCGGCGAACTCCTGACCGCGCCCGATGCCTTCATGCTGGCGGTTTCCTACAACCCCGGCTACCAGAGTGTGCTCAAGGACCTGAAAGCCTCGACCCGTCAGCGGTTCATTGCCCTGAGTTTCGATTATCCGGAGCCGGACAAGGAGGCGGAGATCGTCTGCAAAGAGGGCGGGAGCGATCCCGGCCTGGCCAAGTCCCTGGTAAAGCTGGCAATCATGACCCGAGGACTCAAGGATTCAGGACTTCCCGAAGGCGCCTCCACCCGGTTGCTGATCCAGACCGGCAAGCTGATCGGCCGCGGAATACCGGTCAAAACGGCCTGCCGCGCCGCGATCAGCGAGGCCTTGACCGACGACCGCGAACTGTTGGCCGCCATGGACGAGATGATCAGTTCTCTTTTCTGAACCGGATTGGTGTGGCTATGGATTTGGAAACCCTCAAGGAACGGTTTTATGAGATCGTGGCGCCCAGCATCCCCAACGAGTGGGATGTGGAGGAGGCCCTGGAGCCGCTGGCCACGGATGAGGCTGAATATGTCGAGGATATTTTTTCTCAGATCCCCGCCATCTGGCCCGTGTCCCACGCCTTGTGCTTTTCCTACCTCAAGGCCGCCGGACCGGCACTGTGCTGCCTGGCCCAGGAGGAGCTTTCCCTGTGGGTGCATTCCCTGCTCGACCGCTACGAAACCGGCGGATTGCGGGCCGCGCAACTGTTCATGGAGGATGTTGAACAGCAGTTTGCCTGCCATCGCCGCGGGCAGGGCGGTCTGCGGCTGCTGGACATCCGGGGACGCCTCCAACCCTATGTCAATGGCCTGGCCGGGCGCGAGTTGCCCCTGATCACTGCCGATGCGCCTTCCACGGATGGGGAATCGATCTACCTGCCGGGAGAAATCGGCCTGTTCCCCGAACAGGAGGAGAATTTCCTGCTCTATAAGCTGATGGCCAGTTTCCAATGGGCCTGTCTGCAGGCCGGGACTTTCTCGGCTCCCGACTACCTGTCCCGGCGGAAAAAAGGCGCCCATCCCCTGGATTGCTTTTTCTCCGAATTCCTCAACCCGGCCAATGCCCGCTGTCTCTACCACTTTTTTGAAACCGGCCGGATCCTGCGGTACCTGCGCAGCGAACTGCCCGGCTTGATCCGGCAGGCCACCCCGCTTTTGGAGCGGCTCGTCATTGACGACCAGGCGGACCAGGCCACTCTGCTCACACGGCTGCAGCAGGGACTGCTGCACGATACCTGGCTCGAACCCGGGGTGTCGAAGGTGGACGACGAGGCCCGCCGTCTCATGCGGATCTGTCAGGAAGATTGTGCCGGGAATACGGCCAGTCTGGAAGCGGTGCGGGAACTGATCCCGCTTATGGACCCGGACGAAAATCTCGAGCAGACCGTTCCCCTGGTTTTTCAGGGCAAGCTGCGTCTGCAGGAGATGCGTAATCTGGGGCTGCGCGCCAAGATGGACAAGGAGATGCGGATGATGCAGTCGGTCCATCTGCCGCCGGTGCTCAAGCCGCAACAGGGGGCACAGGAGGGGGGTAACAGCGGCGGGCAACAGGGGCAGGATGCCGCCGTGATCATTGATCCGGAGACTGCCTTGGAACAACTGCCGCCCTTTATGCACTCGCAGATGAATATCGAGTCGGCCCTGCCGATCGAGACCGGAGAGGAGCCTTCCCCGCAACAGGGGCAAAGTGCCACCACCGAGAACACCGTCAGCGCCACCGAGGGCAGGGGCGGCCAGATCTTTGCCAAAAGCACCCAGGGCGGTGGTCGGGATGGCAAGGAGAATATCGAACCCATTGTCTATGACGAGTGGGATTACCGTCGCAAGGGGTTCAGGAAAAACTGGTGCGTGGTCACGGAAAAGGAGATCCAGCCGGTCCATAATGCCTTTATGGAACAGACCCTCAAACAGTATCGGGGGCAGATCCGCCGTTTGCGCCACCAGTTCGAGAGGC
>JBFWIP010000149.1:0-5979 GCA_050255935.1 Desulfobulbus sp. | reverse complement strand
CCGTACTGGAGGTACCGCTTGACCTGGTCCCATTCGGAGGTGCCGAATTCGGTGGAGAACTCGCGCGCCGCCTCGATGGAATCCTCGTCGCCGCCGGTGGGCTGGACATGGATCAGGGGGCGCTTCTCTTTGGGGAGGGCATCGAGAGCCTCCTTGAGCAGGTCAAAGGCGGGAAAGGAGGCCCGGCCGCCGTGGAGGGAAATGATCACCACTTCCGAGGCCAGGGCATCGCGGACAAAGGCCTGCTGTTGCCTGCGGTCAAAGAGTTGGACCTGGGTCCGGGCATGGACCTTGAGCGGCCGTCCCTGATCCAGAAAGAGGCGCACGCCTTCGGAGAGCGAGGGGATTTCCGTGGCGGTGGCGGAAAAATAGCAAAATCTCAGGGATTGCATCTCAGGCTTCCTCTCTTTGCCGTCCGGGGGCGATGGCTGCATAGGATTCCAGCGCCTCGACCAGTTGGGCGGGCGAGGGGCAACGGTAATAGTGGGCCCTGCCCACGGTCATCAGGGGCTTGGGATCGGATCCGCGCAGGGTGAACACGGTCTTCCCGGTATCGAGCGCCGCCTGGAGCAGGTCCATGTTGGCCGAGTTGCCTTCCATGAGCGGAAAGCCGCTGTCAATGACCAGGTCGCAGCCGTCCAGCAGGTGCAGGGCCTGGCGGGTGGCCGCGCCGTTGATCGGCTGGAGGGGATCGACCACCACGCAGTCGGCGCCGAGCGACCGGGCCACGTAACAGTCCAGGTCGTTGGCATGGACCACGCCGGTGGCGATGGCAAAGCCCTTGCGCGCCAGCAGGCGGTAAATCAGCGAACTCGAGCCCATGCCGCCGATGACGAAGGCGCGGCCGCGGTCGCCCTCGCCCCGCAGTTCAATGCCACCCAACTGGCGGTTGAACTCGGCCTTGTCAAAGTCGTAGAGCCCGGTCACCGCCTCGGTGCTGAGGACCGCTTCCGGGGTCCCCCAGTCGCGGAGGGAGCCGTCCCGGACCAGGGCCACCCGGTCGCTGACCTTGGCCGCCACATCGACATCGTGCAGCGAGGCGATCACCGTAATCCCCTTGGAGCGGCAGAGGTCGCGGAGGATGGCCATCACCTCCACCCGGTGCTTGAGATCGAGGTGGATGGTCGGCTCGTCCAAAAGCAGGATCCGGGGTTCCTGGGCCAGGGCCCGGGCCATCAGCACCTTCTGCCGCTCGCCGTCGCTGAGATCGGCAAAGGGCCGGTCGGCCAGGTCCAGGGCATGCACCGCCGCCAGGGAGGAGCTGACAATCACCTGGTCCTGGGAACGGAGCCGGCCGAGGTAATCGGTGTGGGGATAGCGTCCCAGGGCCACGAACTCGAACACCGAAAAGAGCGGCGGCGCAATCTTGTCGGTGAGGACCACGGCCATGATCCGCGCCAGTTCCATGGCCGGGAATTCGCCCAAGGGCCTGCCCTGCACCCTGATTTCACCGGCCATGGGGGAAAGATGGCGCGACAGGGTGCGGAGCAGGGTTGTCTTGCCGGCGCCGTTGGGGCCGAGCAGGCTGATGAATTGTCCGGGCAGGCAGCAAAAGTTGAGCTGTTCCAGGACCGGTTTGCGTCCGTAGCCCACGCTCAGATCGCGGACTTCGATGACCGGGGTGTCGCCGGAACCAGGCAGGCAGGCGTTCATAGTTTAACCCTCCGTTTCAGCAGCAAGATAATGACGATCGGGGCGCCGAAAAAAGCGGTGATGGCCGAGAGCGGCAGCTCCACCGGCGCCATCACCGAACGGGCGATGAGGTCGCAGAGGCTGGCCACCAGCCCGCCCATCAGGCAGGCCCCGGGAATGAGGATACGGTTGTCCGAGGTACCGAAGCCGAGCCGGGCCATATGGGGCACGGCCATGCCGATAAAGGCCACCGGTCCGGCCATGGAGGTGACCATCCCGGCCAGGGCGCAGGAGCAGAGCAGGATCAGCAGGCGGAACCGGCGGATATTGACCCCCATGGAGGCCGCGTATTCCTCGCCCAGCAGGAAGGCGTTGAGCGGCTTGCTCTGCAGGTAGAGCAGCACCAGGATCGCGCCGCCGACGGCCAGCAGCAGCCAGATTTCGTCCCACTTGAACCCTGAAAAACTGCCCAGTTGCCAGAGGACGAATCCCTTGATCTTCTCCTTCTCGGCAAAGGCGGTAAGGATGGCGCTGACCGCGCCGCAGAGGTAGCCCATCATCAGGCCGACGATCAACAGCGTCACCCCGCCCCTGACCCGGGAGGCGATGGCGAGCACGATCAGCATCACCCCGTAGGCGCCGGCAAAGGCGGCCAGGGTGGAGATGAAGGGGGTGAGCAGGGTCCAGCTCACGGTGACGCTGGTCAGCATCACAAAGGAAACCATCAGGGTGGCGCCCGAGGAGATGCCCAGGATATAGGGGCCGACAATGGGATTGCGGAAATAGATCTGCAACAGCAGGCCGGACGCGGCCAGATAGGCGCCGCCGAACACCGCGGCAATGGCCCGGGGAATGCGGATGTTCCAGAGGATGAAACCGGTGGTCGAGCCATCCTGCGGATTGGAGAGCGCCTGCCAGATTTCGGCCGGGGTGAAATGAATCGAGCCGATTCCCACGTTGACGATCAGCAGCACCAGGGTGAGCAGGCCCAGCAGGGCAAAGACCAGCGGCGGCCTGCGCAACAGCAGCGGCCGAGCGGCGAAAGAGCCTTCGACGGATTTCATAAATGCTCCTTCGCGGGTTTGGGATCGGTTGCGGGCAATTCGGTGAAATAGCGGAGATGATAGCCCGGATAAGCCTCGGGATGGAGAATGGCGCTGATCTCGGTGAGGATCTCGTCAAGCCGGTCCGCGGACTGGACATAATGGGGCAAGGGCGCATACACCCGTCCCCTCTTGAGGGGGGCGATGTCCTTGATCAGGGGATTGAGCCGGGCCAGGGCTTCTTTGGAAGTCGCCCCCATTTGCGGGGAGCGGTAGGTGAAAAAGATGTCCGCGTCCTTGCCGGAATAGAGAAACCGCTCCACCGTGATCTCGATGCACGAGGTCCCGAACACGTCCTCGAACTGGTAGTCGGACTGGGCCAGATTGACCAGCTCCCCGACCCAGGCGTTGCCCGGCTCCACCATGACCCGTTTTTCGTAGATATCGCCCCACATCACCTTGGGCTGATAGGCCAAGGCGGCCGTTCGCGCGCGGATATCCTTGAGGGCACCATCGATCCGCGCGAAAAAGGCATCCGCCTCCTTTTCCTTGTGGAAAAACGGAGCCAGGAACTGGACAAAACGCATGCGGGCACTGAGGCACATGGCCTGGGGCGTGGTAGTCACGACCACCGGGATGTGGAGATCGTCCATGAGGGGGATGATCGAGGGGTCGTAGGTCAGCACCAGCTCCGGTTCGGTCTGCTTGAGCCGTTCGTAATCAATGGCCGCGGCATCGCCGACATAGGCGATCCGCCCCGCCTTCATGCCCCGCTTGATTTCCGGAATGTACCAGCGCTTTTCGGGCGCGGTCACGCCGACCAGGGTCTGCTCCAGCACCCCAAGGGCGCGGAGCACGGAAATTTCGAAAAATCCGTAGGCCACCACCCGTTGCACCGGCACCCGTACCACCCGGCTCGGCGAGCAGTCCGTGGGCATCGGCGCCTCGCGGGGGATGAGCACCAGGGTGCGGCCGGCACCGTCGCGGACCTCGGTGCGCTCAGGCGAAATCCGGTGCACCGCGAATTCGCCGATCTGGAGAAAGGCGGGCTGTTGGCTCCCGTCACCCTTGGGGCCGGTGGTGGGGTTGTTGTCGTTGCGGCATCCGCCCAAAATCAGCAGCAGCCCCATCAGGCAACCGCCAAGCAGGGAAGTGAAGGCGGTACGTTTCACGGTTTGCGGGCCTCCCGGATCATGATCCAATCGATGAGATAAAGCAGCAGGCCCAGGGTAAAGAGGACCATGCCTGCCAGGTACAGTCCGACGCCCGGGTCCTTGCGGATAAAGAAATCCACCCTGGTCTTCATTTTCATGCCGTCCAGACTTTTGGGGGCAAAGTTGCGCAGATGCAGGCTGTATCCCTGAAACCTGACCGGCCGGGTACAACCGAGGACCGCCTCCCGCCGGGTGATGCCGTCGTCGAGCTGTAAATGCGCCCGGGCGGTGATGACCTCGTTGTCCATGAAGGAAAGCCGCGTGCCGTGGTAATACTCGGGTTCAAAGGCAAGCAGGCCGACCTGACCGCTGGCGCCGGGCAAGGAGAGTCGGGAACCCGGCACCAGGGTGCGGCCGGCCAGGACCTCGGTACAGAGATAGCTGCAGAGATAACCGGCAAGAATGATGATCACCGCATAATGCATGATGTGCGGCGCCAGTTTCATCAGCCAGAGCAGGCCGCCCCGGCGGGCGGCAAACAGTTGCCGGACCCGGTTGGTGGTGCAGACAAAGGTGTTGGCGGCCAGACAGGTCAGCAGCAAGAGCAGCAGAAAAAACCAACCGGTGTGTTCCAGGTTGTGGCTGCCGTAGGTCCGTATCCAGGCGGGCAGCCCCATGTCGTTGAGCGGGACGAACAGGGCGGTGTGCCGTTCGAGGCGGAAGTAGCCCCAGATCAGATCCAGGGTCAGCAGCGAGCAAAGGACGATGGTCAGGTTGATACTGCCCAACCCCCGCCAGATATGGATGCAGATTCGCTTCATGGCAAAAACGGGGTTCGAAAGGGACCGAAATCGGGCAGGCAACTCAGACCAAGGACGAGCAGGCCGCCTATCCCCACGAAGATGGCCCGGAACTGCAGGTTCCTGGTTTTGGCAAGGTGGAGATGGAGGACACAGGCATAAAAGAACCAGCCGGCCATGGTCAGGGTCAGGGCCGGGTCCTCCCATACCACCGGCGTGCCCCAGCCGAGATAGCACCAGAGTTCGCCGCAGAACATGGAGACGGTCCAGAGGCCGAATCCCAGGGCCGCCCAGCGCAGGGAACGCTGGAGAGCGGCCGACGGCTGGCGGGCCTCATCGGACACGGTGGAGGAAAAGGGCCAGGCGCACAGGGCCCAGGCCGCGCTGAGGGCGCAGCTGCCCTTGGCGAACAGGCCGAACCAGAGAAACCCGTGGGACAACAGGGTTTTGGACTTGAGAAAGGGGAGATAAAAATCCTTGGGAAAACAGAGGGCGGCCGCCATCAGGCAGACAATCGCTCCGAGAACGAGCCGTTGCACCACCCGTCCCCCGGGTTGCGAACCGCTCACCGCGGCCAGGGCAAGCAACCCCAGGCAAAACGGCAGGGCCTCCGCTCCCAGGTGCATGGGCAGCATGGGCCAGGCCTGATAATACCGCACCGCGACGGTCACCAGGTTGCAGGCCAGCGCCGGTATGAGCAAGGCCTTGGGGACAAGCGCCCACCTTGGGGGAAGGAAAGCGGCGATCAAGGCCGCCAGGTAGCAGAAGCCGGCACAGAGAAAGGTGGCATGGGCAAGGATCAGCATGCCCTCGCCTCACGGAAAACGTCAGGAAAAGACCGCGCTACGGTAATCGGCAGGGATACAGTGACGGGGAAAGCGGGATCATCCGGCCGGATGAGGACAGCGTCTTGGTGAAGGGTGCGGATTCGATCCGTGGCCTGATTGTTGTACATGGCTCCTCGCACGGGTGATGTGACGGAGTCGACAACAAGGGGGTGGTGGCCACGGTTTGCAGTGATGGGGAACAAAAAAAATCCCGGATCGAAAAGCATCGATCCGGGATAGCCCTATTTATCCGCAGAAATATGTAAACCGGGGTACGCCGCCGTCCACGCAGTCGTCTCCAGACTCCCGTTCAAGCAGGTCTTCTGACTCCCGGATCGTCCTACAGGCTGCGTCTTCCCAACCCCATCTGGGTCAGTGACATCGAGCAGCGGTCGTCCCCGGTCACAGCGGCGGGCCCGTCCCCGAATTACACGGGGTTCCCTCTTCGGTTCTTACGAACACCTGAACTTGACATGCATAGAACCGATGCTTTTGTTCTTGTCAAGCAAATTCTGCTGATCCA
>JBFWIP010000148.1:0-6009 GCA_050255935.1 Desulfobulbus sp. | reverse complement strand
TGCTCACCGGCGACAACGGCACCATCGACCTGGACCGCCTGGCCCTGCATCCGCCCGAGCAGATTCTCCCCTGCCGCCCCACCACCTTTGCCGATTACCGGAGGCTCCTGCTCGACCGGATTCCGGAACTGGAAAATGTCTGGTTGACGCCCTCCGCCGACCATAACAGGAACGGCCTCTACCGGATCGAATTTCGCTGCAGTCCGGAAAACGGACGCCACGAGCAGCAGATCACGGCCAAGCTGAGAAGCCTGTACGGCCGCACCAGGAATCTCTGCGAGGATCTCGACCGGATCCGCATGATCGGCGAGGACCCCTGCGAACTCAACGGCCGGATCGAAATCACCGACAAGGGCTCGCCCTCGGAGATCCTCGCGGAAATATATCATGCCTGCGCGGTGCATATCGTGGGTGAATCCGGGCAACAGCAGGGTACATCACCCCATCCCCCGCAAGCCCTCGATCAGCTGTTCGACGGCCCCAGGTCGGAGAGTGGCCGGGGCGGAGATCTGCCGGCAGATGGCGGGACCGGGGAGATTCTGCTCACCGATCTCCTGACCCTGATCAAGGACGTGGATGGCGTGGCCAACGTCAAGGAGTTATGGCTGAGCAAGGGAGGACGGGATTTCTTCGACGCAATGCCCCAACGAAGCCCCGAGGGTTTGCTACGGCTGCAAATCCCCGAAGAGCCCGGGGCGGTGCAGCTCACCCTCGAGACCGTGGCCGGCCGGGAAATCCCGCTCCATTTCCCCACCTTCCGGACGCGCTACGCCGATCGCGCCTACCGGCACCAGGCCGCCCGCCGGAGCGCATCGGAATTTGCTTCGACGTACCCCCGGCCCAACGGGAAACGGCGCGACTTTCAGGCCTACTCTTCCGTGCAGCACCTGTTGCCTCCGGCCTACGGCGTCAACGCATACGGGGTGCCGGAATCGGCCCCCGACGAGGTCAAGGGACGGGCAGCACAAATGAAAGGATATCTGCTGCTGTTTGATCAGCTCATGGCCGACTATACGGCCAATCTGGACCATATATGCGACCTGTTCGCCATCCGCTCGCCCGATGGCCAAAGCTACCACTGCCAACTGGTCCGCAATGAAGGTTATCCCCCGCTTTCGACGGTCTATCCGGATGATGCGCAACAGCAGCTGGCCGATCTCGTCAACCGTTACGATGGATTCATCGAACGAAAAAACCGGGTCCTGGATTACCTGCTGGCCCTGCACGGCGAAACCTTTCCGCAGGCCATGCTCAGGAATTTCACCCTTTATGCAATCGATCCCCTGGAGCACGAGACGGCGCTGCTGGAGGCCAAGGCCGCCTATCTGCGCGCGGTGGTCGAGGTGGGCCGTGATCGGGGCGGGGCCCTAGATTACACCATTCCCTGCGATCAATGGAGGGGCGAGGGCGGCTTTCAGCACCGCATCAGCCTGCTCCTCGGTTTCAGGGAGGATCGGGGGTTCAGCCTGACCGGGCCTTTCTCCCTACTCGGGCTGGCGCTGGAACCCTTTCCCGAGGTAAACCTGGAGACCGGTGCCCCTCGCTCCCCAACAACGGTCACGGAGGCTGCGGAAAAATTGCCCCTCTTTTCTATTCCACTCGTCCCGGCCGCGGAAACCGATGATCCGGCGATGCTGCTCGCCGCCGCCAGGCAGGCCATGCCTCTGCTGGCGGACTCCATTCCAGAACCGCTGCTCAGGGGCGGAACCAAACTCGACAATTGGAACCTGGAAACAGCCGGTGAGCAGGGACAGTTCTTGTGTCTTGTCGATGCGGAAGCCAACCAACGACGGCCCCTGTGCAGCTGCGACGATGTGGAGGAGGCCATTGAACTGGCCAATTCCTTGCGGCGGCTCTGCCTGCACCTGAACCGGATGAGCGAAGGCGTCCATGTGGTCGAGCATATTCTGCTGCGGCCCGGTGCGGTCCCGGCACATCCCGATGTCCCGGAGGATTTTTATGCCTTTCGCCTGAGCCTGCTGTTTCCCGCCTGGACGGTCCGCTGCCATGACCGCAAATTCAGGGCCTTGGCCGAGGACATCGTGCGGATGAACACCCCGGCCCACCTCTATGCGGAGGTCTTCTGGCTCGATTTTCCGCAGATGTCGCATTTCGAGCAGTTGTTTACCGCCTGGCTGGAGGCCAAATGCACGGCCACCGGCCCCGACGAAACCGTGGACGAGCGTGCCTGCCAACTGATCCAATTCTTTCAGACCTGCAGGACCTCCCATGACTGAACAGCACCTGGTGGGACAGGCAGTCTTTGATATCCGCTTCGACTCGGCAGCCCATACCGCCGAGCACCGGGAGGCCTTGGCCAGGCTGATCAAGACCGACCTGTTCCAGGTGCTGGACGAGGTTTTTTCCGCGACGACCACGGCAAACGAAGTTCTCGTCCTCGATCGGTTGGAAGTGGACCTGGGCACGGTGGATGCTTCCGCCTACCGGGACGAGTTGCCGCGGCGGCTGCGGAGCCGGTTGGAAAAAAGTTTGCACCCACATCTTTTACCTCCTGAACACAATGAACCCTCCCGGGCCAGGCGTCTTTCCCGGGCACAACACCAGGTTGAAGAACTCCGCTTTTTCCTCCTCCACGGGTACCTGCCGTGGAATACCCAACAACCGGACATGGCGGAACTTGAAGCAACCCTCCTCCAGCAGGTCCGCGGCAGCAATGATGCGTTTCTCGACTTCCTCCGCCACAACACCCATGGGGAGGACCTCCTTGCGCGGATCGTCCATCAGTTTTCATCGCCAACGGTTCTCGAACTGATTGCGGCATTTTCTTCTGTCCGGCGGGATCATCCACCCACCGATTTTGCCGGTCATGGAGACGCCATTGATCGAGGCCGGTTGCTTGAATTGCTGCAGAAGGCCGTGCGTGACGAGCAGCCACGGCAGACCCTCCCGCCTCAAGCGGCCCGTATGCTCCACCATGCCATGCAATCCGGGGATGTCTCGGCACTCCGAAGCCGGTGGACAACCCTGCTCCGGGATTTTGCCCCCCAATTGCGGGAAATCCTGTCCAGCCACGGCAGGCAGGCGGTGATCCGCAGACGGATCGCCGAGGGATTTCCCGAACCCATGATCCGGGACATCCTGGCCCTCCTGGAACCGGTTGAGGTTGTTTTCCTGGCCGCAGTGACGGAACAACCGGAGCTGTTCGGGCAGGCACCCTTTGGGGAACGCGAAGACCGGCTCTCGCGCAAGCGGCTTCTGTGGGAATTGACCCTCGGTTACCTCATGGAGGAACGCGGCAGTGTGTTCAACCGCACATCCTACCTGGCCAGCCTCGCGAGGCAGTTGGCCACCTACGGTAACGTCGCCTTCGCCGAACTGATCGACAATATGCGGGAGATGTTGGACCATCTGGAGATTCCGGCCGCTCTGAAGGCGGAGCTGCACGGCTTGCTCGATGCATTGGCCGAGGAACCGCAAGGGCCACCGACAACAGTCGAAGGATCGGTTTCGGGCGAAGAACAGGCGCAAACCCGCCTGCTCAGTCGAGAGTTCCGTGAACTGTTGCTGCACGGCTCCCCCGATGCCCTGCGCAAGTCCTGGCAGTCGCTCAAGGACCACCATGGTTTGCGGTTGCGGGATATCGTCTCCCAGGCGGCTGCCGAACAACCGCTCCGGAGACAGTTGGCCGAACGGCTTCCCGAGGCCATGCTCGGCGAGTTCCTGCGAGTGCTCGCGCCGGACGATGCCGTCTTTATCGAAGCGATCCCCCGGCAGCCCCAACTCTTCACCCCAAAAACGCCGGGGCAACACCAGGACCGGAACACCACGAAAACATACCTTTGGGAACTGACCCTGGAATATCTGGTCGAGGAACGGGGCAGTGTGTTCAACCGCACCTCCTATCTCCGGCACCTGGTTCGGCAGATGGCCACCCGCAGCGGCCTGGACCAAAGGGATCTCCTGCTCTCCCTCTGCAGCGCCTTGGGGGAGATTACATCGTCCCCCCTGCACCGGCAACTGATGCCCCTGCTGGGTGAACTGCTTGAAGAAACCGCACCGGCAGGCGAACCGGACAGGGTTGCGCAACCCTCCGGGGAAAAGCCGGCCCTGCTCCGTGCCGCCGCGTACGCGGATGGCCTGCAACGGATCCTGCTCCAGCCGGACGAGGAACATCGGCACAAGCCCTTGCCCGCGGAACCGGCGGCCGCGCTGGCGGAACTGGCCCGCCACTTTCCGGAACGGCTCCTGGATGTGCTGCAGGGACTGCGGGATAATCCCCGCCTGCAACTCCATCTAGCACACCGGTTGACGACCGACGAGGTGCTGCAACTGATCGACCTCTTTCTCGCCCTCATCCAGCACACCAGCCAGGAAAGGCGGTCCGCCTTCCTGGAGTCCGTCAAGGGATGGGCCGGCCGCTCCGCCAATCCGCACCGCTATCTGGGCCGGGTGTTGGAGCAGCTTGTCCGCAATCAACCCGTTGACTGTGCCGCCCTGGCTGGAGAACAGGAGACGGTAGCCGGGGAGATCGGCCCCGTCCGGCCGCCGCGGATCAGCCCAAGGCCGGATGCGGAAGAACAGGTGCCGGAAGAGGCTCTTGTTTGGGAATTGGAGCGGTTCCTTGCCGGACCGACCTGGACGGCAACGGAAAAGGGTGTGCTGCAGCGACGCATCGGCCAGGCGGCGGAACGCGATAGCCGGTGGCTGCGGCTGTTGATCCAACGCCATATCGGTGGCCACAGCCTTGAGCGGCTCGTCGACCTGCTGCCGGATCACCTGCTGCTGGATGCAGTGCTCGCCACCCAATCCCCCCCGTCGGTGGCGTTGGTGCAGAGTGCGGATCTGCTGGCAGCGATCCTCCCCTTTCTTGCCGAGCGGATTGAACGGCTGGCGCTCCGCCGGGAAAAATGGCGGTTTCTGCTCACCTGGGCGCAGTCTGAGCACTCCGGCTCCCTCTTCCCGGAGGCCCTTCGTGCATTCATGGCGCACCTTCGCCAATTGGCGGGCTGGGATGAACACTATCCCCTGATGGAGGAGTTGCAACGGCTGGGGCAACGGCTGACGCCTTCCCTGGCCGTGCAGGTGGACGCTCTCTGCCGGACGCTCACCCAACCCGCGCCGGTAACGGCAGTGCCTTCGGCAGCGAACACCCCGCCCGATCCCACCAGACTGGTATGGTCCCTGGACGAGGGCGAGGATGAACCGCCGGAATCGATCTTTGTCGCCAACGCCGGACTGGTCCTGGCCTCGCCGTATCTGCCGCGGCTGTTTGACCTGCTCGGCCTGCTGCACGACAATCTCTTCATCGATGCCGGGGCGGCGGAACGGGCGGTCCATCTTCTCCACTTTTTAGCGGCAGAAACCGAGGCCCCTGCAGAGCCCTTGCTGGTGCTCAACAAAATCCTCTGCGGCCTGGAGCCGGAAGCACCGGTGGCGGCCGAGATCGAGCTGACCGCGCGGGAAAAGGAAACCGTCGAGGGACTGATCAGCGGCATGATCCACAACTGGACCGTGCTCGGCTCCACCTCGGTGGAGGGATTTCGCGAGTCCTTTCTCCGGCGTGAGGGCATCCTGCGGCTCCGGGACAAGGATTGGCACCTGCTGGTCGAACCCCGCGCCTACGACCTGCTCCTGGAACGACTCCCGTGGAGTTTTTCGGTGATCAAACATTCCTGGATGGAGCGGGCCGTCCATGTGGACTGGCGGCACGGACTATGAACACCGGACAGGCAAACGCCGAGACCCTGGAACGGGAACTGGCCTGGTTCGGCCAGGTGCTGGAGGCCCGGATCGCCCTCTATTTCCGGCAGGAGGATGCCCGGGAAGAGGTTTCTGCCATTGCCCCGCCGGGCCTGGAAGACGACCCTTCCGAATACGCCTGCCTGGTCCGGGATCACGGCATGGGATTCGAGGAACGGATCGTGCTGATCCTGGCCCTGATTCCCCATATCCGGCCGCAGGCGCTCGACACCCTCTTCCTTCGCAACACCACCCTGGACCGGGGATTCGCCGAATTCGGCGGCTGGAAGGGCGTCAGCCATGGCGGCT
>JBFWIP010000147.1:0-6038 GCA_050255935.1 Desulfobulbus sp. | reverse complement strand
TCAAACAACTCGGCTTTCCGGGGATTGCGGTTCCCGCAGCCATGGATCTTGAGGCAATCGATCCCGCCCGCCTGGCCTGGATCCGAACCATTTTCCTCTGGGTGAATCATAACAGCGAATCCGAGGCCAAGGCCCGCGCCTTTGCCACCCGGGTCGGGTTCAAGGTCCGCATCATCCACTGGCCCGAAGAGGCGCCTCGCAACGCGACCGTGTTTTCCCTGGCCTCGGGACAACCGGCAGCCTTTGCCCCAATAGTGTCATCGCTCATAAAAAACGCCCGCGCTTTTTCCCCCTTCCCCAGCCCGTCCGCCGAATACCAGGTGTTCAAGGAGCGGTTGCTGCGGGAGGCGGGCGGGGCCTACACCAAGCTTACCAGTGGCTTCCCCCTCCTGGACCAGGCCCTGGATGGAATCCACGGCATCAATATCATCGGGGGGACGCCCAAGGCGGGAAAATCGGCCTTCTGTATCCAGGTAGCGACCGACATGGCCAGCCGGAGCCTGCCGGTGATTTACTATGACTTTGAAAACGGCCGGCAGAAGATCTACCTCCGGACCCTCTGCCGTCTCAGCCGACTGAGCATCGAACAGATCAAATCACCGGCCCGGCTTGCAGCGGAGGAAAAGCAACGGTTGCATCTGGCCCAGCAAAATCTCAAAAAAATGCTCTACTGGTTGCGGGTGGTCAACGACCGCAAACTCTCACCGGAAACCATGCGCCGCCACATCGATTTTCTCCGCCACGAGACCAATTCGCCGTACACGGTGGTGGTGATCGACAGCCTCCATAAACTGCCGTTCAAGGATATCAGTCAAAAACGCAGCGGCATTGACGGCTGGCTGCGCCAACTTGAGGCAATCCGCGACGAGATGGAGGTCAGTTTTCTGGTGATCTCGGAACTGGAACGCGGCGGTGACGGTCAGTTCGACCGCCAACCGCATCTGGGATCGTTCAAGGGATCGGGCGACATCGGCTATTCAGCGGATAATGCCATGGTGCTCATGCCCCAGTGGGATCCCTTTGTCGACACCTCTCCGGCCAACCGGATCAATGCCCTGTGGCTGGTGGCCAGCCGGGAGCAAAGTCCCGGCCGGGTGGCCGACTACCGGCTGGATTATCCCTATTGGGGTTTTGTTGAAGAAAAGTAAGAATTAGCCCTCAAGATTATGAAGCCATTCCTGAATAAGGACCAGAGCCTGCTCGGCCCGGTGGCGGCCCCGTTCCTTCTTGGGCAATTTCCGGCCGGTAAAAACCAGGGGCGGAAAAAGGCCGAAATTGATGTTGGAAGGCTGAAAATGGCCCGGATCGGACTGCACCAGGTGGTGCACCAGGGCGCCGTGGGCCGTGGCCGGCGGCGGAACGAGCAGGGGCCTGGACTGCACCAGCCGGGCGGCGTGTATGCCGGCGAGCAGTCCCATGGCGGTTGATTCGATATATCCCTCCACCCCGGAGAGTTGCCCGGCAAGAAAAAGCCCGGGCAAACGCTGCATCTGCAGGCTGGCCTCGAGAACAAGCGGCGCGCAGACGAAACTGTTGCGGTGGATCGACCCCAAACGGAGGAAAACCGCCTGTTCCAGGCCGGGAATGGTGCGGAAGACCCGCTGCTGAGCCCCGTAGGTCAGTTTGGTCTGAAACCCTACCAGGTTATACGCCGTGCCCTCGCTGTTTTCCGACCGCAGTTGCACCACGGCAAAGGGTTTCTCGCCGGTGACCGGATGGGCCAGGCCGATGGGTTTCATCGGACCGAATCGCAGGGTATCCGGTCCCCGCTCGCACATCACCTCCACCGGCAGGCAGCCTTCAAAGTAATGCGGCGTTTCAAAGCTGTGCAGGGGAACCGTTTCCGCGCCGGCCAGCAGCTCAATAAACGCCTGATACTGTTCCCGGTTCATGGGGCAGTTGAGATAATCGCCGGGTCCTTCGTCATCCCAGCGCGACTTGCGGTAGACGATGCTCCTGTCCAGGCTGTCGGCATCGACGATCGGGGCAATGGCATCGTAAAAGGCGAGATGATCGCCGCCGGTCAGTTCCTGCAGGTGCGCGGCCAATGGACCGGAGAGAAGGGGTCCGGCGGCAAGGATCACCGGCCCGGCGGTTGTCTCCGGAATCCGCTGCACCTCTTCACGGAAAACAGTGATCAGGGGATGCTGTTCGATGGCCTCGGTCACCCCCCGGGCAAAAAGTTGCCGATCCACGGCCAGCGCCGTTCCCGCAGGGACGGCGGTGGCGTCTGCAGTCCGCATGATCAGGGACCCCAACCGGCGCATCTCCGCCTTCAGCAGGCCCGCCGCCGTATCGGGGTCATTGGAACGCAATGAATTGGAGCAGACCAGCTCCCCCAAAAACGGCAACTCATGGGCCGGGCTGTAACGCATCGGCTTCATCTCATACAGCGCTACGCGCACGCCCCGTTCCGCCGCCTGCCAGGCTGCCTCGCACCCGGCCAATCCGCCGCCGATCACCGTAACCGTCTTCATCATCCCCCACTCCCACAAAAAAAGGCAGAGTGACCCCGCCACCCTGCCCAAAACGCCATCCGGCAAAAAAACGATTAATACCGATAATGCTCCGGCTTATAGGGGCCGTTGACATCCACCCCGATATAATCGGCCTGCTCCGGGGTCAACCGGGTCAGTTTCACGCCGATCTTGGCCAGATGCAGCCGGGCCACCTTCTCGTCGAGTTTCTTCGGCAGGAAGTAGACCTTTTTCTCATAGGCCTCGCTGTTGGTCCACAACTCCATCTGCGCCAGCACCTGGTTGGTGAAGGAGTTGCTCATCACAAAGCTGGGATGGCCGGTGGCGCAGCCCAGATTGACCAACCGCCCCTCGGCCAGCACGATCAGCCGCTTGCCGTCAGGGAAGATGACATGGTCCACCTGGGGCTTGATATTCTCCCACGGCAGGTTGCGAATGCCGGCGATATCGATCTCAGAGTCGAAGTGGCCGATATTGCAGACAATGGCCTGATCCGGCATAACATCCATGTGCGCCCGGGTAATGACCTTCAGATTACCGGTGCAGGTAACGAAGATGTTGCCCTGGGGAGCCGCCTCTTCCATGGTCACCACTCGATAGCCCTCCATGGCGGCCTGCAGGGCGCAGATGGGGTCGATCTCGATGACGAGCACCGTGGCGCCCATACCGCGCAGGGCTTGGGCGCAGCCCTTGCCGACATCGCCGTAGCCGACGACAACGGCGATCTTGCCGGCAACCATTACATCGGTTCCCCGCTTGATGCCGTCGATCAGCGATTCACGGCAACCGTAGAGGTTGTCGAATTTGGACTTGGTCACCGAATCGTTGACATTGAAGGCCGGGGCCAACAGGGTCCCCTTCTTGGTCATCTCGTAAAGCCTGTGCACGCCGGTGGTGGTCTCCTCGGAGATCCCGCGGACATTGGCCATCAGTTCCGGATATTTCTGGTGCATAACCAGGGTCAGATCACCGCCGTCGTCCAGAATCATGTTCGGCCGCCAGTTGTCCGGACCGAAGATGGTCTGGTCGATGCACCACCAGAATTCCTCCTCGGTTTCCCCTTTCCAGGCAAAAGTGGGGATACCGGCGGCAGCCATGGCGGCTGCGGCATGGTCCTGGGTGGAAAAGATATTGCAGGACGACCAGCGCAACTCGGCGCCAAGATGAACCAGGGTCTCCATCAGCATCGCGGTCTGGATGGTCATGTGCAGGCAGCCGGCAATGCGGGCCCCGGCCAACGGCTTGCTCGCGCCAAATTCCTCCCGCAGCGCCATCAAACCCGGCATTTCGGTCTCGGCAATGGCAATTTCTTTCCGACCCCACTCGGCCAGACCCAAATCGGCAACTTTATAATCACTCATGTGGTGCTCCTCTCTCCCCTCTCTTTGGGATGAAAAAACTGCAAATTACAGACCGGCGGCATCCCGCAGGGCATCGACCTTGTCGATTTTCTCCCAGGTAAACTCCGGCAATTCCCGGCCGAAGTGACCGTAGGCGGCTGTCTTGTGATAGATGGGGCGCAACAAATCCAATTGCTGAATGATCGCCTTGGGCCGCAGATCGAAAACCCGGCCCACCACCTCAACCAGCTGCTCCTCGGAAATCTTGCCGGTGCCGAAGGTCTTGACATTGATCGATACTGGCTTGGAAATGCCGATGGCATAGGCGACCTGCACCTCGACCTCGGTGGCCAGCCCGGCGGCGACAATGTTTTTGGCCACATAACGGCCCATGTAGGAAGAGGAGCGGTCGACCTTGGAGGGATCCTTGCCGGAAAAGGCCCCGCCACCGTGGGAGCCGCGGCCGCCGTAGGAATCGACGATGATCTTGCGCCCGGTCACCCCGCAGTCGCCCACCGGACCGCCGATAACGAACCGACCGGTGGGATTGATGAAGAATTTGGTCTGGGCGTCGATCATTTCCACCGGCAGAACCGGCTTGATGATTTCCTCCATCACTCCCTCTTTCAAGGCTTCATAGCTGACGTCCGGGCTGTGCTGGGTGGAAAGGACCACCGCTTCGATCCGTTTGGGCACATTGTCCACATACTGGATCGTCACCTGGCTTTTGGCGTCGGGCCGCAACCACGGCAATTTGCCGGATTTACGGATATCGGCCTGGCGTTTGGTGAGGCGGTGGGCATAGGTGATGGGCATGGGCATGAGGACACTGGTTTCGTCACAGGCGTAGCCGAACATCAATCCCTGGTCACCGGCCCCCTGATCCAGGTCAACGCCGCTCCCCTCGTCAACCCCAATGGCAATATCAGCCGATTGCTTGTCAATGCTGGTCAGAACCGCGCAGGATTGCCAGTCAAAACCCATTTCCGATGAATTATACCCGATCTCACGAATGGTTTCGCGCACGATATGGGGCATATCCACCCAGGCGGATGTGGTGATTTCACCGGCGATCATCGCCATGCCGGTGGTCACCAGGCTCTCACAGGCGACACGGGCATGGATGTCCTGGGTGAGGATGGCATCGAGAATGGCATCGGAGATCTGATCGGCAACCTTGTCGGGATGCCCTTCCGAGACCGATTCCGAGGTGAAAAGATGTGTTGACATACGGTTCTCCTTGTGGGGAAAAATAAAAAAACAAAAACGGCCCTGTTCAAGGCCGGAAGTATCGGCAGATGTAGGTCCGACGGGTTTTCCTTTTCCGGAAGCAGGGGCAACCAGGATTTGACAAGCAAACAAAGTTAATATAAATACTCAACATACGATAACAATTCAATGGAAATGGCATGCTTGCCGGCCGCAGAACACGCTTTCCCTCCGTTGGGGCATGCCCTTGGCCAATCCCTTCATTGCCACCGGTCTTCTTCGCAAGCGGACAGCCCGCCACCTACGGCCATGCATCTTCTTCGCCGCGGTTTTTACCTTCTGGTCGGTTTCACCTTTCCCGGGTTCTGGATGCTGCACGCCTCCGGTCTGCTGGACGGTCTCTATAAACCTCTCCAGATGCTTTTCCATACCAAGGCCGTTGGCTGGCCCTCCCTGGTGACAGCATCCCTGCTCTACCTGGGGATGATTGCTTGCTTCGAACTGCCGCGGCATCTCTTCAACAACATCAAGAAGGAATAGCATTCAGGAACATCCGCAACCAACGCCTGCCTCCGGCTGCGGCGGCCACCTCACCGGTTTCGGGAATTCAAACATTGTCGTCCTCGTCAAAAGCCACGAGAACGAGGTTTCAATCTTCGTAATGTGCTGTTTTTACAATGCCGGGCTTCTCGGACTTTGGCTTTTTACGAACCGATCAACATTCGCCGCAAGGTACTTTTCACAAAACGAACGGGATTGAAGCGCACCGGGGTCAATTCCTTGGGCACGCGAAACCCCGACGTCATCAACTCCTTGGGGCTGGCCTGGGTGTACACCAACTGCCCAGGATCTGCGCCCGGGATCCCTGCCTTACGGGCAGTCAGCCACAACGGGCACTGCCGGGGATCAACACCAAGGAGGGCGAGGAGCCCGGTGTCCACGGCAAACGGATTTTCCCCGCCGGCAAGCACCCCCAGGGCATACGGCTGCCCGTGAACCGGCCCGGTTTCGT
>JBFWIP010000146.1:0-6054 GCA_050255935.1 Desulfobulbus sp. | reverse complement strand
CACGGTCTGCTAGGAGAAGGGGCGATGCGTCTTTTGGGTGAAATCCTCCAGGAAAATTTTGGTCTGACCCAGGAAAGCGTTGAGGCGGCCCTGGCCGTCCAGCGGGAACGCGGGGGACGAATCGGGGAGATCCTTATCCAGCAGCGCAAGATTTCCGAGGATGACCTGCTCGGTGCCCGGAGCCAGCAGTGCGGCATGGAGGTGGTGTACAGCCTGCCTGCGGATCCCGACCCCTTCTTCGTGGATCGGGTTCCCATAGGCTTCTTGAAAAAATTCAAGATGATCCCGGTGGCCACGCCGGAAACCTCCTTTATCGCCCTGGCGGAACCCGCCTATTTTCAGCAGCTCGATGATCTGCAGCAGTTGTTGCATTGGGATGGAATCCGGACCGTTCTCGCGCCGTCCAACGAGATTTTTGTCGCCATCAACGCCGCCTACGACACCACCCGCCAGGATGCAGCCGACCGGGTGATGCAGGACATGGACGAGGACAATCCGGAAAGCATTCTCACCGAAATCGAGGAAACCGCCGATCTGCTCGACGATACCAGCGATGCCCCGGTGATCAAGCTGGTCAATCTGGTGCTGTCGCAGGCGGTGCGCGACAACGCCAGCGACATCCACATCGAGTCGTATAAGGACCGGGTCAAGATCCGCAAACGGGTCGACGGCATCCTCTACGATATGTACTCCCCGCCCCGGCACGTGCAGAGCAAGCTGGTTTCGCGGATCAAGATCATGGCCAAGATGGATATCGCCGAGAAACGGCTGCCGCAGGACGGCCGCATAGAAATACGCCTGGCCGACCGCAATATCGATATCCGCGTTTCCACCCTGCCGACCTCGTTCGGCGAGCGGGTGGTCATGCGCCTGCTGGACAAGTCGAACTCGCTCGTTCCCCTGGACGCCCTGGGGATGTCCAAGGAGGATAAAGAGCACTTCCTGCGCATGATCAAGGCCCCGCACGGCATTATTCTCGTTACCGGGCCCACCGGCAGCGGCAAGACCACCACCCTCTATTCAGCGCTCGGTGTGCTCAACAGTCCGGATGTCAATATCATCACCGTCGAGGACCCGATCGAGTACCAGATGAACGGGATCAGTCAGGTGCAGGTGAACGCCAAGGTCGGCCTGACTTTTGCCAACGGCCTGCGCACCATTGTCCGCCAGGACCCGGACGTAATTCTAGTGGGTGAGATCCGTGACCTCGAAACCGCGGAAATCGCCATCCAGTCGGCCCTCACCGGCCATCTGGTCTTCTCCACCTTGCATACCAACGATGCCGCCAGCGCCGTGACCCGGTTGATCGACATGGGAGTGGAGCCGTTTCTGGTCTCCTCGGCGGTCAATGCCATCATGGCCCAGCGGTTGGTGCGCAAGATCTGCCCGTATTGCAAGGAGGCCTATGTGCCCTCCAACACCTATCTTGAACGGGCCGGGTTGTCGCCGATTAAATTTGCTGGCCGGGAATTGTATCGGGGAGCCGGGTGCGTGCAATGCCTGCAGACCGGTTACAAGGGCCGGGTCGGCATCTTTGAGCTGATGACCTTGACCCCGGCAATGAAAAGTCTGATCCTGACCACCTCGGATGCCGGGCAGATCAAGAAACAGGCCCTGTCCTCCCTGGCCACCGGCATGATGACCCTGCGCCAGGACGGCCTGCGCAAGGTGCTCGCCGGCCTGACCACCCTGGAAGAAGTCTTTCGCGTCACCTGATCAGCTGGTTCATCTCGAAGATGGGCAGCAGGATCGACACCACGATAAAACTGACCGCCACTCCCATGGTCAGGATCATCACCGGTTCTATCATGGACGTCAGTGCCAGAATCTTGGCCTCCACCTCCTTCTCATAGCTGTCGGCGGCCTTGGCCAGCATCTTGTCCAGGGTGCCGCTTTGCTCGCCCACGGCCATCATCTGCACCAGCATCGGCGGAAACCACTTGCCCTCGCGGAAAAACTGTGAAAGGCTGGCGCCTTTTTCCAACTCTTCACGCGCTTCCCGGATCTGTTCGGCCAGGATGACGTTGTCGACGATATTCTGGACGATGGACAGCGAACTGACCAGCGGCACGCCCGATTGCAGCAGGCTGGCCAGGGTTCGGCTGAACCTGGCGGATGCGGTCTTGATGCTCAGGTCGCGAACGCCGGGCAGGGTCAGCTTCAGGGTGTCCCAGCGGCGGCGGCCGGCCGGAGTGGCGATATACCAGCGGACAGCCGCTGTCACGGCCGCGATCAGGAGGAGAACGGCCCACCAGAATTTTTTGAGGATCGTGCTCAGGGCGATGAGGAGAATGGTCGGCAGCGGCAGGGCCTGCTGCGTTCCCTCGAAGACCGAGGTGATGCTGGGCACGATGAAGGTGATCAGCAAAAACAGGACCGCAACCCCGACAATGGCCATGAACAGGGGGTAGAGCAGGGCGGCCTTGACGCGGCTGCGGATGGCATGCTGGTTTTCGCCGAACTCCGCCAGCCGTTCCAGGACCACGTCCAACGAGCCGGATGCCTCGCCGGCCCGAACCATGTTGATGTAAATTTTGGAAAAAAGGCGGGGGTGGCTGGCCAGGGCTGAGGTGAGCGAGTTGCCCTCGTTGACCGCATCCTTGATCTGTGCCAGCACTGTTTTCAGGGAACGGTTGCTCGTCTGCTCGATCAGACCCCCGATTGACGGCACCAGCGGGATGCCGGCGCCGAGCAGGGTGGCCAGTTGTCGGGTGGCCAGATGAATCTCCTGCTGCTTGATTCCCTGGCCGATCTGGCGGGAAAAGAGGGAGGCTTTGTCGGCGACGGTCGTGGCGGTGGTCTCTTTGATGTTGACCGGAAAGTTGCCGGCCCCGCGGATTTTCTGGCGGGCGGCACTGAGGGAGTCGGCGTCGATGACCCCTTTGCGTTTCTTGCCGGAGGCGGTCAGGGCGGTATATTCAAAAACGGGCATGGAAGCGGGCCTCAGGACAAAGGATGGGGTGGACGGAGGTATCCGTTGCGCCAACGGGCGGGTATGCTAAGATAGGCCACCGGTTCATTGCAAAAATGACCGGTGCACCTTCCACCGGCTTACTCGTTTTGGCAGGGGAAGGTGTTGCCGTCTATGCATTGGGAAATGCAGGAGGCGCAGTTCGCAGGGGTGCCGCCCCGTTGGCAGTAACTGGCAAAGCCATTGATCAAATCCTTGCCGCCCCGTGGGCAAATTTCAAGAAATTTGATAAAATCGACCATCCTGTGAATGATCTCCGGTGGAGCGGTATGTTCGATCCTGCAGGCCCCTTCTTCGGCCAAGGGTTCCTCAATGGCCAGAACATCGGTGAAAAATTGTTTGAGTGAGTTGTGGCGATGAATGACGTCTTCGGCGACCAGCTTTCCCTCGTCGGTGAGTGTGATCACCTCATACGGGGCATAGTTGATCAACCCCCTGCGGGAAAGGGCTCGCAGTGCCTCGGTCACCGATGCGCCGCTCACCGACAGCCGGGCCGATATGTCCTTGCCGCGGGCAACCTGTTTTTCGGTGATGATATGATAAATGGTCTCGATATAATCTTCAAGACTCGCGCTGAGTTGTTGCATCTCCGCCATGCTTTCTCTCCAGATAGATGAATTTTGCATGTATCTTCAAGATGATACAATTTTGTGGGTGGGGCGTCAAGGAGAATGTCCCCTCCCGGCCCCACTCCAATCCCGCGGATTAGACCATGCTCCAGGAACTTCGAGTACATAATCTTGCTCTGATCGATGCCTTGCATTTGGACCTGTCTTCACGAAAAACCGGCCTGATCGTCCTGACCGGCGAAACAGGGGCCGGAAAATCGATCATTTTGCAGGCGATCAATTTATTGACCGGTGGCCGCGGCTCTGCCTCCTGGGTCCGCGGTGACTGCGACCAGGCCGGAATCGAAGCCTGTTTTGCCGTGCGCCCGGACCATGGCGAAATTAACGCCCTGTTGCAGGAACACGCCCTCAAAAGTGGCAGCGATTGTCTGATCCGCCGGGTGCTCACCCGGGAAGGGCGGTCCAAGCTCTATGTCAATGATCAGGCGGTGACCACCCGTCTTTGCGGCGAACTGACGGCTAACCTGGTCAACATCGCCAGTCAGCATGACCACCAGCAGTTGCTCAATGCCCGCAACCACCTTGATTTTCTCGACCTTTTCGGCGAGTTGCGCGGGATGCGTCAGCAATTTTCCAAGCTTTTTCAGCGGTGGCAGCAGGCCTCCTCCGAGGTGCGGCATTTGCTGGAAAAAGAGCAGGACAAGGAGCAGCAACGCGATTTTCTCCGGTTCCAGCTCGATGAGATCCGCAAGAGCAAACCCGTGGCCGGTGAGGATGAACAATTGCTCAGGGAACGGGAACAGCTCAAGGCCTCGGACGTCCTCGTTCGCTTGGTGGGGGAAAGCAGTGCCCAAATGGCGGGTTCGGTGACGGATGCCCTGGTCGAGATCCGGAAAAATATCGAGCAGGCGGCCACCATTGACGATACCCTGGCGCCCCTTGCCGAGCGCATCGCCTCGGCCGGATACGAGCTTGAGGATCTGGCCTCGTCCCTGGAAAAATACCGGGAGGCGATCCCCATGGATCCTTCGCGGCTGGAATGGATTTCCGGGCGCCTGGCCGAGTTGAAGCAGTTGCAGCGCAAGTACGGCCCCACCCTGGAGGAGGTGATCGCCTTTGCCGACAGGGCCGAGGCGGATCTGGCGGTGTTGGAAAGCCTGGAGGAAGAAATTTCCCAGGCCGAACTGCGGTTGGAGGAAATCTCCACCGAGGCCCTGCTCAGGGCCACGGAACTGAGTCAGGCCCGGCGCGAGGTCGCCGGAAAGCTCGAGGCCGGCATGGAACAGGAACTGGCCTCGCTCAGTTTCAACCAGGCGGTGTTCAAGGTTGCATTGAGCAACCCGGAGGGGATGGGTCTCGACGGCATCCAGAGCACCGGCCGGGATATTGTCGAGTTTCTGTTTTCGGCCAATCCCGGTGAACCGCCCAAGCCGCTTGCCAAGATTGTCTCCGGCGGTGAGCTTTCCCGGCTGATGCTGGCCATGAAATGTTTGCTTGCCCGCCGTGATCAGGTGGATACGGTCATCTTCGACGAGGTGGATGCGGGGATCGGCGGCCAGGCCGCTGAGTCGGTGGCCGAGAAGATCGGTGAGCTGGCCGGTCATCACCAGGTCGTATGCATCACCCATTTACCGCAGATCGCCGCTTGGGCGGATCTGCATTTCAAGGTGGAAAAACAGGTGGAGAACGGACGGACCCGAACGGTGATCAAGGAATTGGACCAACAGGCGCGGACCCGGGAGTTGGCCCGCATGCTGGGCGGTGAACACCCCACTCTGCAAACCCTGGCCTTTGCCGGCGAATTGATTGCCCGGAGCAGGGGGAGAAAATCCGCATGAGGGCGGTGGCTGCACTCGGGCTTTTTTCCGGCGGCCTGGATTCCATTCTCGCCTGCCGGGTGATCGCGGCCCAGGGAGTTCGGGTTGTGGCCCTGAAGTTCGTCACTCCTTTTTTCGATCACGATCTGCTTGCCGACCAGGCGGCCTACGCACGGGCAATGCAGGCTCAGTACGGGGTGCATGTGGAGGTGGTCGATATCAGCGAGGGATATGTCCGGATGCTGGAACAACCGGTCCATGGTTTTGGCAAGCATTTCAATCCCTGCATTGACTGCAAAATTCTCATGCTTCGCCATGCCCGCGAACTGATGGCCCGTTATGGGGCCTCCTTTCTCTTTACCGGAGAGGTACTGGGACAGCGGCCCATGTCGCAACGCCGGGACACCCTGCGGGTGATCGAACGCGATTCGGGCTGCGAAGGGCTTTTGTTGCGGCCGCTCTGTGCCAAGCTGATGCCGCCTACCCGGGCGGAGATTGAAGGGCTGGTGGATCGCAAGCAGCTGCATGATTTCTCCGGGCGGGGCCGCAAATCGCAACAACAGCTTGCCGCCGAGTTCGGCATCGTGGAGTATCCCGCCCCGGCCGGAGGCTGCATGCTCACCGATCCCAACCTGGCGGCCCGGATCAAGCATTTTTATCGGGGCCTGTTTTCCTTTGGCCGGCAACGGGCGGTGGA
>JBFWIP010000145.1:3717-6055 GCA_050255935.1 Desulfobulbus sp. | reverse complement strand
TGTCGCCACGGCGGGCGAGTGCGGCCAGTACTTCTCCCGTCTGGCCATGCTCACCGACAAACCGTTGCAGGACATGCAGGTAAAGGGCGTGATCCCCCCCAAGCCGCTGCAGGCCCGCCTTGGCATCCAAGCCGTCGATGGCGTGGAGTAGGGACAAGAGTGCCTGCCCGTCCTCTTGTGGAGGCTGCGGGTCCGATGGTTTTTCATCGGAAAGCGTCTCGTTTCGGTTTGTTGCCGGCAGCCATCGGATGAGCAGGTTCTGGAGCATGCTCTGCTCGATGGGCTTGGCGATATGATCATTCATGCCTGCTTGCAGGCATTGTTCACGATCTTCGCGGAACGCATTGGCGGTCATGGCGAGAATGGGGATCGACCGGCCTTCGGGACGTTGCCTCATGGTTCGTGCAGCCCGCAAGCCATCCATTACCGGCATCTGAATGTCCATGAATACCAGGTCAAAAGATGCCGTGCCGATCATGTCAACGGCTATTTGTCCGTTGTCGGCCACGCTGACCTCCATGCCCATGGCTTCCAGAAGCGCTTTGGCGACCTCCTGATTGATCGGATTGTCTTCGACCAGGAGGATGTGGGCGCCCCGGCGTTTGCTCAATTCCTCTTCCGCGGCGGAGTCGGGACGTTTGTATTCCATCGATGGTTGAATGAGTTCGACCAACGTATCATAGAGGATCGACGGGGTTACCGGTTTGGGCATGACGCGGTGGATGCCCGCGGTTTTCACACTTTCCGGCCTCAGTTGACCGCCGTACGCGGTGATGATCACAAAGGTGGGGCGGATACTCAGGTCAAGGGCCTGCAGCCTGGCCGCCGTTTCGATGCCGCTGATCCCCGGGAGCCGCGCGTCGATGACCAAAAGACTATGGGAATCACCGGAGCGGTCCGACCGGACCACGGCCTCGAGTCCATATTCCCCGGAATCGGCTATGTCGACGCGCATGCCCAGTTCCGTCAGCATGTTGGCCAGGATTTCACCGGAATCCCGATCCTCGTCGATCAGCAGGGCATGCATGCGGCCAAGGACCTCGCGCGGCAGACGCATGACCGGTGGATGCTCGGCCCGCGCAAAGGGCAATTCGAACCAGAACCGGGTTCCCCGGCCGGGGCTGCTTTCGACCCCAATGGTCCCGCCCATCAACTCGACCAACCGCTTGCTGATGGCCAGGCCCAGGCCGGTGCCGCCGAAACGGCGGGTGGTCGAGCTGTCGGCCTGCTCAAAGGCGACAAAGACCCGTTGCAGCTGTTCCCCGGTCATGCCGATGCCGGTATCGCGCACCTCAAACCGCACAACCACCTGCGCATCGTTCTCCGAAAGGAGGCTGCCGACAATATCGATTCGGCCCTGCTCGGTGAACTTGAGCGCATTGCCGATGAGGTTGAGGAATACCTGGCCCAAGCGGGCACCGTCACCCCGGAGGACGAGGGGAATGTGATCCAGATTCACGTGGAAGCCGAGTTGTTTGGCGGCAATGGGATCAGCCACGATGCCGCAGACCTGGTCAAGGACCCTGGCCGGCTCGAAATCCTCGTTATCAAGCGTCATCTTGCTGGCCTCGATTTTCGAGATGTCGAGGATGTTGTTGATAATGCGAAGCAGATGGCGGGATGCATCGGTCAGTTTGTCCAGCTGGCCCGACTGCTGCGGTGTCAGGGAGTCGCGCCGGAGCAGGTGGGCAAAGCCCATGATCGCGTTCATCGGGGTCCGGATTTCATGGCTCATGTTGGCCAGAAATTTTGATTTTGCCCGTGTCGCCGCCTCCGCCTCTTCCTTGGCCCGGTGCAGCGCCTCGGAAGCGGCACGTTCCTGGGTGATATCCTCCAACATGCCGACCACGCCCTTGGATAGATCGTTCGGGTCGATCGCCTGGGCGGTCATGCGGGCCCAGAAGCGGCTCCCATCCTTGCGGACAAGCTGCCGAACCGCAGAGTGCCTTCCCTTTTGTTGCAATTGACGGGCGACTTCCTCGCCCACTGTTTGAAATTCGGCATCGCTTGCATACCAGCACCGCGTGAGTCGGCCGATGAACTCTTCGGCATCGTAGCCGAAGAGGTCTTCCAATTTCCGGTTGCAGCGGCGGATTTGCCGGTTTTGGATAAAGGCGATCCCTGTGGCGGCCGCTTCGAAGATGGCGTGCTGCTCTTCGTTGGCGATGCGTAGCTCAAGCTCGATCTGTTTGCGGGTCGTTACATCGGTATGGATACCGATCACCCGAACGGGCCGATTGTCGGCATCCCGTTCCACCACTTTCCCACGACTGAGAATCCAGACGGGGGAGCCGGATTTGGTCCGCATCCGAAACTCAATCTCAAAGTTGCCAACCTG
>JBFWIP010000145.1:0-3617 GCA_050255935.1 Desulfobulbus sp. | reverse complement strand
TTTGCAGCGCTCGGGAATAATGAGTTGATGCAGGTTTTGCCCCAGGGCCTCTGCAGCGCTGTATCCGAGGATTCTCTCGGCAGCGGGGTTCCAGTACGAGATGGCGCCGCTGTGATCCATCATCAAAATGGCGTCGAGCGCGGAATCGGTGATCCCCTGCAACCGCTTCTCGCTTTCCCGCAGTTGCCGGACCGCCGTGACCTGGGCACTGATATCGACCCCCGAGCCGACAATCAGGGGCTGATCCCTGACTACAATCCGACGATTGTTGAACAGGAAGGGGGTCAGTTGTCCATCTCCGGACGGGAGGGGGATTTCCTGGCTTGATCCGCCGGTGAGGAAGGCTTCGCGGATAGCCTGGGCGGCCAGGCTCTTGTCCTCTTCACGGAAATGGTCGAGCACGTGCATGGCGGCCAGTTCTTCCCGGCTGCGGTTGGTGACGGCTTCCACCTGCCGGTTCCAGAGGATGAGGTGCCCGTTGGTATCGATGGCATAGAACAACCCTGCCACCGAATCGATCAGGGTTTGCCTGAAATTCTGTTCTTCCAGCGCATTGGCGGTCGCCCTGGCCACTTCCAGGGCCAGGCCGATGTTGCTGGTGAGCCGGTTGAACAGTTCAATAAGTTCGGGGCTGAACAAGTTGGCTTGACCGGCATAGACACCGATGATCGATTGCGGCTCATCGCCAACCAAAATCGGAAAAACGCCAAGCGCGCGATGCCCCCGCTTCAGAAGGTCTGCGTGGTCAAACTCCGGCATGGGCGTGGCAGGTTGCCCGCCGAGATCGTTGATCACCCGCGCTTGACCGGTGGCGATGGCCTCCCCGGCCAGGGCCCTTTCCGAGATCGAGGGGAAAAGCTGTCCGGTCCGGGCGTCAGGCCCGCCGGCCTGCGCTGCAAGCACTATCTCTCCATTGTCGGCCACGTTGCCTATCCACGCCAGGTCAAATTCGCCTCTTTCCACCAGGATACGGCAGACTTCCGCAAACAGGCGATCACTGTCGCGAATGCGGACGATCGCCTCGCCGATGCTCGTCAGCATGGCATAGGTGCGGTTGAGTTGATGCAGGCGGTCTTCGTTTTCCTTGTTGGCGGTGATATCCTGAATGATGCCGAGCGCCATGGTCAATTGACCCGCATCGTCGAATTCGATGGCAGCCCGCTGCTCAACCCATTTGATGCGCTCACCGACGAGAATGCGGTGCACCGCTTGAAAGGTGCCGCTGGAAAGGGCCGCCTTCCAGGAGGCGCGCACGGCGGCATAATCGTCGGGATGAATTCGTTGCCCATAGGTCTCCATGGCGATCGGGCTGCCGAGGGGGAGGTCGAAAATACGGTAGGTTTCATCCGACCAACGCAGTGTTTTCGAGGCAAAGGTAAAATGCCAATACCCGGTTTTCGCCACTTCCTGGGCCTGCTTGAGCAGCGTCTCGCTTCGGGCAAGCGCCTCCAGGGCCTCTAAACGCTCCCGGTTCAACAGCACCATTCCCAGGTGATCGGCAACCTGGCAGCCAAAGGCGATTTCATCGGGTTCCCATTGATGCGTCCGATGGACATGCTCCAGGCAGAGTACCCCTCGCTGACGGCCGCTGGAAACCATGCTGCAGTAGAGGAACGAGGCAATGTCCAGCGGTGCCAGTTTGTTCTCGAACCAGTCCCGGGACCGGGCATCGGCACGGACATCGCTGATTTCGATGCTTCGGCTGTCGGTCAGGGGACCGATCAAGGAGCGCAGGGCGGCCCCATCCAGGCAATGTTGCCGCGAGTGGTTGGACGTGGCGGTTTCATATTGCTCCAGGCAGACCGGTACCCCATCGGTGGAGTCGGTTAGCCAGACGGAGACCCTGCCGATGGCAAGGGTGTCGCCGATCAGGGCCGTTATTTCGCGGGCCACTTCGTGCAGGTTGCCATCGAGCGCGGAAGGGGAGGTGGCAAACTGTCCCAGGAGCCCATTCTGCAGCCGTAATCGTTCGGCACGCTCTTGGATCGCCTGTTCTCCTCTTTTCTGTTCGGTGATATCCCGCCACACCACCGAGAGCCGTTGTTTTTCATTGAGGGTGATGGGTCGTATGGTCAGGGCGACATCACGGGTGGTGCCTTTTTTATGGCGGAGCCGGGTCTCAAACTGAAGAGCCCTGCCACCCGTCGCATCGGCAATCTTGGCTCGAATTTGTTTTGAGGTGCAATCCGCCTCGATATTCTCCACGGTCAATCGGGAAAATTCGTCACGGGTATAGCCCAAGCCCCGGTGGGCCACATTGTTAAAGTCGATGAATTGCCGGCTTTGCGGATCCATGAGGATGATGGCATCGGTTGTCTGGTCGAACATGGTGGCGATGATCCTGTCCCGTTCCCGCACCAGCGTGGCCGAGTACCGGCGGTCGGTGGTATCGGCCAGCCGATGGACAATGGCATCGGCCAGATGCCCTTTTTCCCGGGAAAATGGGCCCTCATCCTCCTGAGGCGGTTCTTCCAGGCAAGCGACGCTCAAGCGAATGCGTTCTCCCTGTTTGTTGACCATCTCCGCGATTTGCATCCATGGGGTTTCCCTGAATCCTTCGGTGGTGAGGCACAGTCCGGCGTATTCAAGGCGGGCGACCGTGATTTCCGGATATTGCCAGCCCTGGCTGACTCGCCCGGCAACCTGCTGCAGTTGATCGGACAAGGGCTGGTCGATATCCTCGGTCAAGGCGGCAATGGCATGGAGGCATTGTTGTTCCTTGATCCGTTCGCGAAGTTCGCGTTCGGTCCGCCTGCGTTCGGTGATGTCCCGTGCAATGCCGAGAACGCCGATAAGCGCTCCGTTTTCATCGGTGATCGGTGTTTTGACGGCTTCAAACAGTCCCTCATATCCGCCTTCGGCAAAGCGGAGCCATTCCTCGTTGGAAACCGGTCCACCGACAGCAACGGCCAAGCGGTCGTTGGTCCGGAAGAAATCGGCCAGGTCGCGATCAACGAAATCATAGTCGCTTTTACCGAGAATCGCTGTTTGCGAGGCACCAAAAAAAATTTCAAAGGTTCGGTTGCAGGCAAGATAACTGCCTTCCGGATCCTTGAGCCACACCAGGTCCGGAATGGAATGAAAGACCGTCTGAAATTTGGTCCGCTCCTGCCGTAAGGCCTCCTCGGCCTGCTTGCGTTGGGTTATGTCGTTGATCGCCGACAGCAGGGCGGGTTCGTTTTCAAAATCAATGATGGCCGATGAAATAATGGCATGAATCGGGTGGCCCTTGCCGTCAACCAGCTGCACCTCCTGGTTGGCGATACATCCCCGGTCGCGGATCAGCGTTTCGAGTGTTTCCCGGTCCTCGGGGTTGAGGTAAAAGCGGGTGATGGGGACATCGAGCAGTGTTTTCCGGCCGACACCAAAGTATTTGGCCAGGTATGGATTGCAATATCGGATGATTCCGTCCCGCAGTCTGGAGATCACCACGGGAAAGGGCGCCTCTTCCAGTAGGCTGAAAGAGCGTCTTTTTTCCAGGGTGAGCGTGCTGTCGATCATTTTTATGGCCAGCACCCGGGTCATTGTCCGTGCATCGAGGATGCCGAGCAGTTGCCCTGTTTTGTCGACGGCGGGCAGTTGCCGTATCCCCGAGGCCAGCATCCGTTCCACCGCGG
>JBFWIP010000144.1:0-6110 GCA_050255935.1 Desulfobulbus sp. | reverse complement strand
TAAGGAATGGCCGCCCGGGTATACGCGGTATAGCGAGACCGCATCAGGGCCTCGGCGGTTGCGGCCTGCTGCTCACCCGACAGCAGGGGCCTGCAACAGGTGGCAAAGGGAAGACCGGATTCACAGGGGCAAAGCGCTTGGGTGGTCATGGAGTTTCTCTTGATGGCGATGACCCGTCTCCGGGTTCATGATAGTGGTCCTTCATGGCTTCGCGAACATTGGCATTTATTTGGTGCAAGGTAAAGCTTTTTGCAGGAAATACATACTCCGGCTCTTCCCCCAAAAAAAATCCCCCTCAACCTAATGTGGCCAAGGGGGATTGCCAAAACAACAACAGCAAACGGCCACCCTGAAAACGGGTGGAGACGCGGATCAGATAATCGGCTTCATGGCGCTCATGTAGGAACGCAGTTCCTCACCGACCTGTTCGACCACGGTGTAGCGGATGGCGGCGTTGACGCCGATCAGCTCCACGTTGTCCACCGAGTTGTCTTCCACGTCCAGCCCCTTGCCGATCACATCGGCCCCGACTGTTTTCATGAAGTCGGCCAGCAGGGGCACGGCCTTGTGGGCAAAGAGGTAGTTGCCGTACTCGGCGGTGTCGGAGATAACCACGTTCATCTCGTAGAGCTTTTTGCGGGCGATGGTGTTGGCGATCAACGGGACCTCGTGCAGGCTCTCGTAATAGGCGGATTCCTCCTTGATACCGGCGGAAACCATGGTGTCAAAGGCGAGCTCGACACCGGCCTTGACCATGGCGATCATGAGGATGCCCTTGTCGAAATACTCCTGCTCGCTGATCTCGACATCGGTGGACACCGCCTTCTCAAAGGGAGTCTCCGCGGTCTGTGCGCGCCAGGTGAGCAGATTTTTGTCGTTGTCGGCCCAGTCTTCCATCATGGTGCTGGAGAAGAAACCGCTCATGATGTCGTCCATGTGCTTCTCGAACAGGGGCGTCAGGATTTCCTTGATCTCCTCGGAGAGATAATAGGCGCGGAGCTTGGCCGGGTTGGACAACCGGTCCATCATGTTGGTGATACCGCCGTGCTTGAGCGCTTCGGTGACGGTCTCCCAGCCGTACTGGATCAGTTTGGAGGCATAGCCGGCATCGACACCCTCGCTGACCATCTTGTCGAAGCAGAGCAGGGAACCGGCCTGGAGCATGCCGCAAAGAATGGTCTGCTCGCCCATGAGGTCGGATTTCACCTCGGCGACAAAGGAGGATTGAAGCACACCGGCCCGATGGGCGCCGGTCCCGGCGGCATAGGCCTTGGCAATATCCCAGCCCTCGCCCTTGGGATCGTTCTCACGATGGACCGCGATCAGGGTCGGAACGCCGAAACCGCGCTTGTACTCCTCGCGAACCTCGGTTCCGGGAGACTTGGGAGCCACCATGATCACGGTGAGGTCATTGCGGATCTGCATCCCTTCCTCAACGATGTTGAAGCCATGGGAGTAGGACAGGCAGGCGCCCTCCTTCATCAGCGGCATGACCGCGGCCACCACCTTGGAATGCTGCTTGTCCGGGGTGAGGTTGATTACCAGGTCGGCACCGGGGATCATCTGATCGTAGTTGCCCACGGTGAACCCGTTGTCGGTGGCGTTCTTCCAGCTCTGCCGTTTCTCGCTGATCGCGGAGTCGCGCAGGGCGTAGGAGACGTCCAGCCCGGAGTCGCGCAGGTTGAGGCCCTGGTGCAACCCTTGGGCGCCGCAACCGACGATGACAATCTTTTTGCCCTTGAGTTTATCGACGCCGTCGGCGAATTCGCTGGCCTCCATGAAACGGCATTTGCCCAGTTCTTCCAGCTGCAGGCGCAGCGGCAGGGTATTGAAATAGTTCTGTCCCATGATGTGTTCCTCTCTAGTTGTGGGTAACAGGTAACTTGGTTGTGTATCTCGTTGCGCAACATCCCTCGGGTGCGGCGCAAAACCGCCTCTCTGAATCAAAGTTATGTGTTGTGCACCATACCCGAAATTTTTATTGCGGAAAGTGATTAATTTGCAATTCGATATTGCAAATTATGCAACAATGCTCCACCATGGCCCGGACGCAGCCTCAAACCATGAATCCGCAATTTTTTCCGATTGGTTATGGACATCCGAGCCATCAAAATTTTCAACCACCTGGCCCACTCACTCCACTTCGGCCGTACCAGCCGTGCCTGCAACCTCAGCCCCTCGGCCCTGACCCGTACTATCCAGCGCATCGAGGAGGAATTGGGCAAACCGCTTTTTCAACGCGATAACCGAAGGGTGAGCTTGACTCCCGCCGGAATCGTTTTCAAACGCTATGCCGAAGAAATGGAACAACGCTGGCAATTGCTGCTCCAGGAGTTGGGGGATGATGCCGACCTCTACGGCGAGATCTCGCTCTACTGCTCGGTGACCGCGGCCACCTCGATCCTGCCCCGTATTCTCGGCGCTTTCCGCCAAAACCACCCGGGAGTCCAGATCAAGCTGCAGACCGGTGATGCCGCCGAGGCCCTGGACCGGCTCAACAGCAGAGAAGCCCAGGTGACCATCGCCGCCCTGCCCGAAGAGCTTCCGACCGCGGTGATCTTCATCGAACTGGAAAGGACCCCGCTTCTCTGCATAACGCCCAAGGAAGGGGACAAACTGGTGACGGATGCCGCGGGAACAATCGACTGGACCCGTACCCCGGTGATCCTGGCCGAACAGGGGTTGAGCCGCATCCGCATTGACCGCTGGTTCAAGGAAAAAAACATCCAACCCAACATCTATGCCGAGGTGGCCGGCAACGAGGCCCTGCTGGCCATGGTTGGTTTGGGTTGCGGGGTCGGGGTGGTGCCTGAACTGGTGCTCGAAAAAAGCCAGTTGCGGGATCGGGTTCACATCACCCCGATTACCCCGGAACTGGCCCCCTTCATCATTGGGGCCTGCACCCTGGAACGGCATCTGGCCCACCCGGTGATCCAGGCCTTCTGGGCCACGGTACAGCAGGTACACAGCCGCGATCCCGGTATACGCTGAACGCCTTTTCCACAAACCGGTTCAGGGTATTGGTGCTTACCTCTTGACAAGCATCTCTCCATGCTCTGTAATTTATTCACGCTTGATGCCGGTAAAAAATGCCTGCAACCGATTTCCCGGGGGGTGAAAAAAACAGATGCGTGGACGAGCTCAAACCTGCACCGTCAAGGACGGACGAATCCGGGTCACCTGTTCCCGTTGCACCAAGAGCCGCTATGTGGCCGTCCCGGGTGGTCTCCGCAAAAAAAACGTCCGCTGTCCGTGTGGACAGTCCACCATGTACACCCTCAACCACCGTGCCGCTGCCCGCGAATCGACCTGGGGCAAGGCCTTCGTTCTTCTGCCCAACGGGCGCGAGTGTCCCGTCTATCTCTGCGACATCTCCCCGGGTGGCCTCGGCTTTACCCTGCCTCCCCAATATACCCGCACCCTGGCGACCGCCCATGACTTGCGGATCAAATACCGATCCGGCACCGGAAATACGATGCTGCGTAGAATACGCATCACCAGCCTGGTCAACAATCGGGCCGGTGCTGCATTCCTCGACGGCAAACCGCCGTCCTTTTAAGGTTCTCCCTCGCAACCTCCTCTTTTGTTTTTTCAAGGCAGTCCGTTTTCGTTCATTCAACGGCCTATCCCAGGGGTTCCACTGACACAATATTGACCACATCATAGCCCTATCCTAACAATCGCTCGGTATATCCTTGGGCAACAAGTGAAAACGCCTCTTTATCCCCAGCGATTATGACCGTCCTTCCCCCTTCTTTCCCGCCCGCCCTTTCCCGGTCGCCAGCCGAAATTGCCGAGTCGTTTCGTCGCCAAATTCCTGTCCGGTCCGATGAACTGCCCTTTTGTGGCAGCGATACCACCGTTGGGGTGGAAAACGAATTCCAGGTGGCGGTTGAGGGCAGCAAGACCGAGGTGGATCTTGCCATTGCCCTGGTAAATTCCAACTCATACAAAAACCTGCAGGCCCGGGCCGGCCGAGGCGACCTCAATCCGCATCTGCTGAGCGAGTTGAATGCCTTTCTTGACGAGGAAAAGGACCGTATCTGGGAAAACTCCTGGGTTCGATTTCCCCGCAGGTTGCTCGGTTCCTATGCGGCCTCCATCCTCAACCACGACCTGTTGGCCGATAAAGCCGATCCCCGGGGACCGACCCGCCGGGATATCCACCATTTTTTCTTCACCAGGGAGGGAGAACCCTGGATCCGGATCCCGGTCAGCTACCTGCTCAAACTTTCCCTGGCCGAGGCTGTCGGTTCATGGCAGCCGGCGGATAAAACGATCGGCCACCGGCTCCGCCACACCGGTGAACAGCTGATGAGCCACCTTACCAGTGACAACTCCTCGCCCGAAGTCACCAGTTTCAGTTTGAGCCAAGGGGAAAACAACCAATTGCCCGGCCGTGAAACCGCCCGCGAAACCAGCCGGCGGTTTTTTTTCCTCCAACTGCTGATCCAATATGCCAACAGCGAGTTCCGGCTGCAGCAATACGGCCAGACCTGCCGGATGTACATGGCCCCCAACCCGCCCTTTCGTCAAAAGCAGCTCAACGAACTGATCTCCGACCAATTTTACCGGGAACTCTTTCTCAACCCCTGCCTCTCGGGATGGCAGCGGGGCGAGGTCAAAAAAGAATACATGGGGCTCTGCCACCAAACCCTGTCGCGCAGCCAGCTCAACACCATCGCCAAACTCAAGGAGGCGGGCATCATCATCAACAACCTGGTGGTCCTGCCCAATACCTCCTCCACCTCCCTGGCCAACAACGGCACCCACATCACCCTGGGCAGCCGGGCGCTCACTCACTGTTTTCGCGGCGGCGAGGGGGTCCTGGCGGAAAAATACTTCGGCGACCTGGTGATCAAGATCGTGGAGCATTTTCTGCCGCTGTTCGTCACCACCTGCACGGCAGCCCCCCATCGGTTGGGGTTCAGTGATTTCCATCCGGAAAAGGTGCTCGGCTACCTTCCCCATGAACTGGACTACACCCATTTGCGCATGCTCTGGCGCCGCTGGAAAAAGAAGGCGGACCTGCGGTTTTGCGGCCACAGCTTTACTCCGGCCGGTCCGTTGTGGCTGGACCGGTTGACCAGCCACCTGCTTCGGTTGCGGGGCGACTATCTGCCCGATGTCCGCCTGATCGATTATCTGGTGGCCCTGCAGAGCCTCGAGCGCAGCCCGTCCCTCAACGGCGAGATCGGCAACCAGGACAGGCTCAAGCAGGACCTCACCGAGATGGGCGTCTTTGACAGCCGCATGGCCATCTATCTCCCCTACCGGATGCGGAATCTGAACACTTACGGTTTTTCCGGATTCGAGGGTCGGCACTATTCGCTCTTTCCCGACCTGGGCCAAAGCCTCGCCCTGGCGGTCAACCTCCAGACCCTGGTCACGGCCATGGGCTATCGCTGGGCCATCGAGGGCAGGGTCACCCACGCCGACATACCCGATGATCCCTGCACCGAAAGTGAACGGCGGCAAATCTTCTTTGCCTCGGCCATCGGCCTGCCCACGGTCTTTATCCGCGCCAATACCGGCAACCAGGTCTTGCGGCGCATTCTCACCCTGGTGGAACGGCAGCGTCCGAGCCGCCGTTACCGGGGATATGTGCGGATCGAGGTCAGCGGCTATCAGCGGGCCTGCCTGGAGATCCTGAAAAACGAGGAGACGGGCGGCGTTCAGGCAACTGAGCGTAGCTCGTTGTTTGATACCCTGGATGCCATGCTCAGGGGAGAACGGCCATCGGCGGCCCAATCGCTGACCGCTGCCATACTGCGTAAACACGGACGGTTGTCGGATCCGATGCGCATTAGAAGCGATGACTTCAACCGCATGGCCGAGCGCTACTACCGGGACGACCTCTGCCGCCTGCATCTGGACAACGGCCTGGACACCCTGGTGGAAGACGGCCTTCATTTCGATGCCGGCAAAGATGCGGAAACGAACGCCCTCAAGGAACAACTGATCGGCTCCACTCCGGCCGCGCTGTTCATCCGGGAAACCGGTTGCCGCCTGCTCGCCGGCGAGGCGACCGGCCGGGAGATCCACATGCTGATTGTCCTGTGTCTGGTGCTTTTTCAGTGGCGGATGCAGCAACACGAAACCGTTTGACC
>JBFWIP010000143.1:0-6239 GCA_050255935.1 Desulfobulbus sp. | reverse complement strand
CCCTTCGCTCCCACCGGATGCAACCGCTCCTGGTTGAGAATGCGGCGGAGGATCCGCCCCCGCTTGAGCTTGGCCTCCATGGCCGGCTCCAGGCGGGTGCCGAAACGGGTGAAGGCCTCGAGTTCAAGGAACTGGAGGTAGTCGAGCCGGATGCGTCCGGTTTCCTTCTTGATCACCGGATGCTGGGCCTTGCCGCCGATCCGTGACACCGAACGGGTGACATCGATGGCCGGGAGGACACCGGCGGCAAAGAGCTTCTGGTCGAGATAGATCTGGCCGTCGGTGATCGAGATCAGGTTGGTGGGGATGTAGGAGGAGATCTCGCCCTGTTTGGTTTCGACAATGGGCAGGGCGGTCATCGAACCGCCGCCCAGTTCCGGCGCCAGGACGGTGGAGCGTTCCAGCAGCCGGGAATGGAGATAGAAGATGTCGCCGGGATAGGCCTCGCGGCCGGGCGGCCGGTGCAGGAGCAGGGAGAGTTCCCGGTAGGCCTGGGCATGCTGGCTGAGATCGTCGTAGATGATCAGGGTGTCCCTGCCCCGGCGCATCCAGGCCTCGGCAATGGCGCAACCGGCAAAGGGCGCCAGGTAGCGGCATCCGGAGAGTTCATTGGCCTCGGCCACCACCAGCACGGTATGGGCCAGGGCCTTGTGGTGTTCGAGGATTTTCATGGCCGAGGCCACGCTGCTGCGGGTCTGGCCGATGGCCACATAGACGCAGAGGACGTTTTCCCCCTGTTGGCGCAGGAGGATATCCTGGGCAAGCGAACTCTTGCCCAGGCCGCCGTCGCCGATGATCAACTGCCGCTGCCCCTTGCCGATGGGGATCATGGTGTCGATAATGCGGTTGCCGGTGTAGAGGGGCCGATTGACGAAGTTGCGGTCCATGATCGCCGGCGATGGCGCCTCCAGCAGGCCGCGGGCGCGAACCTCCGGGGGCGACTTGCCGTCGAGCGGGATGCCGAAGGGATCGATCACCCGGCCGAGCAGGTCTTCGTCCACCGCGATGTCCAGGCGCCGCCCGCTGCGATGCACCCGGATGCCGGAGGCCAGTTTGGGCCCCTGATGCAGCAGGATCGCACCCAGCCGGTCGGGCTCAAGGAGAAACACCAGGGCGGTGGAGCCGTCTTCCAGGAGCAGCACCTCATCCATCATGGCCGAGGGCAGCCCATGCACCCAGACGATACCGTCGCCGATACTGATGACCGTGCCCTGTTCACTGATCCGCAGTTCGAAGCGGTAATCCGCGGGCAGGGAAAACAGAGGAGTGTCAGCTTTCTGCACGGGAAAGACTCCTGCCGAAAAAGGCCAATTCATCACCAAGGTCGGCGTGCAGCACCTGGTCGCCGATCACCAGCCGGTAGCCACTGAGGAGCTGCGGGTCCTGATCGAAGCTACACCGCAGTTCGTCCCCGCCCCATTGGGAGAGTGCGGCCCGCACCCGCTTTTGGCGCTCCGCATCGAGTTCGCGGGCGGTGGTGACGGTGATCGCTCCCTGTTCCCGGGCCAGGGCCGATTGCAGCCGTTCCCGTTCCGCTGCCGGTATCCGGGCCAGGTCCTCGCCAAGAATGCGCAGCAGGGCCCGGTCGAGCTCGTCGCCGGCAAGCCGGGTAAGCAGCCTGGTGCTCAGGTCGAGGGCGGAGCGGACGGCTGCCTGCCGCTGCCGCTCTTCCCTGACGGCCGCCTCCTGGTCGTTCAGGCTTTGCAGGCGGACCCGTTCCGCCTCCACCGCCTGCCGCATCTTGGCCAGGGCCGTTTCCTGTTCCTTGGCCAGGGATTGATGGAATTCCTCCTGCTGCCGGGTTTTCTCCGCCTCCCACTGCGCCAGTTGCTGCCGGTAGCGCTCTTCGAGGGCCTGCGCCTCCTGTTCACGCTCCTTGGCGGCCGTCATCTCCCGGTTCAGCGCCTGACTGCGTTCGGCAATGGCCCCTTTGATGGGCCGGTAGAGAAAGCGGTGCAGCAGCCAGATGAGCACCAGGAAATTGACGATCTCGAGGATAAAGGTCAACGGATCAATGGTCATGACCGGCCCCGTCAGTGAAGCATGTACTCGAGCAAGGGATTGCGGAAGAGGATGATCAGCACCACGACCAGGGTGTAGATGGCCAGGGACTCGATCATCGCCAGGCCGATGAACAGGGTGCGGGTCAGGGTTTTTTCCGCCTCCGGCTGCCGGGCCAGGGCATCCAGGGCCTTGCAGATGGTCTTGCCCATGGCATAGGCGGGCACGGCCGTGCCCAGGGTGATGGCCAACGCCGCGGCGACGGTGGAAGCCAGGCTGAAGAGATGCAGATCACTCATGGTCGATATCCTCCCGGTAAGGCGATGCGGAGCCTCGTGCTGCGCACCGGTTGTTCAATATGATTTGAAAGGTTGAGTTAACTCGTTGCCTTCTTGTCGTTTTTCTGGACGACCTCCAGGCCGGTGGCAATGTACAGCAGGGCCAGGGTGCCGAAAATATAGGCCTGGACCAGGGCCTCGATGATGTGGAGCATCAGCAGGGGGATCGGCACCAGGAACCCGGCCACCAGCAGCACCAGCAGGGCCGCCATTTCCAGGCTCATGATGTTGCCGAACAGGCGGATGGCAAGGGCCAGGGTGCGGGTCATCTCGCTGATCAGGTGAAAGGGCAGGAGAATGGGGCTGGGCGAAAGGTAATGGCTGAGGTGGGCCTTCAACCCGATGCTGCGGATCGCGAACCAGTGGACCGAGGTGAAGACCAGGACAGCCAGGGCCGCGGTCACCGAGAGGTCGGCGGTGGGCGAATGCAGCCCGGGGATCAGCCCCACCAGGTTGGCCACCACCAGGAAGATCCACAGGGTGGCGATGAACGGGGTCACCTCCTGATAGCAGACCGGCACCACATCCCGAACCGCGTTTTCCATCATGGTGTAGACGCTCTCCGCGGCCACCCGCAGGGGATGGTCCGGTTCGGTGAGATGGCGGGTCACCAGACGGCTGAACAGCAGCAGGGCCACCATCACCCCCCAGGTGGTGAGCAGGGCCGGACTGAGGGCGATCGGGCCCAGCATCAGGGGCGCCTCGTTCATAGCTTGCCCCGCAAATACCAGACCACGTTCCAGATCCCGGCAACCACGCCGAGCACGATGCAGCTCACGGTCCAGCGGGTGCCGAAATCCTGGTTGAGCGAATCCAGCCAGTGGCCCAGGTAGGCGCCGCCGACGATGGGCAGCACCAGCAGCAGGCCCAGGGTGCCGCCGTAGAGCAGCAAACCGAAGAAACCGGCCGGTTGCTGCTCGCCTTTTTTCTCGCGGTCGCGGTCGCGCTCGACCGATTTCTTGAATTCCTCATACATACTCGCCTCCCTGGCGGCTCATTTCCCAGAGCTTGCGGGTCAGGGCCTGTTCCGTCTGCGCATAGCTGGTCCTCGCGGATCGCAACTCCTGTTCCGCCGCCTGCCAGGCCCGTTCCATGCGGGTGATCAACTGGTCCCGGTCCTCACTGAGGATGAATTGGCTGGTGGCGAGCCGGAGCACGTTGTCCCGGAACAGCACCACGGAACCGGGCTGGGCAAGGTAGAGCCGCTTGCCCTCCTGAAGCTGCAGCCGGGCCAGGCCGGGAACAAGACAGGCGACCAGGGGCTCGTGCCGGGCCTGGAGGCCGAAACTGCCGCTGGGATCGCGGCCGATGAAGCTCTCCACCTGTTCGCTTTGCCATTGGTGTTCCATGTCCTGCAACAGGACGGTGAACAGGTTCATTGGGGCATGGTCCCCCGCATGTAACAATCCGCCTCGTCAACCTGGTCGTAACGCCCCTGGAGAAAGCCCTCGCAATCCCGCAGCATGGCTTCCAGGGGAACGCTCACCCCGGCGATGCCGGTATGGTCGGCCACCACGTTGAAGGGCTGGGTGAGATAGCGCTGCAGTTTGCGGGCCCGGTCGACGATGACCCGGTCCTCGCTCGAGAGTTCCTCGATGCCGAGAATGGTGATGATGTCCTCGAGTTCCCGGTAGCGGGCCAGGTGCTCGCGCACCGCCATGGCCACGGAATAGTGGCGCTCGCCCAGCAGGTAGCGGTCCATCATCCGGCTGCCGGACAACAGCGGATCGACCGAGGGGTAGATGCCCTTGGCGGCCTGTTGACGGGAGAGAATGACGCTGGTGTCGAGGTGGTTCATGATGGCGGCCACCGCCGGGTCGGACATGTCGTCGGCCGGGACGTACACCGCCTGGACCGAGGTGATCGACCCGGCCCTGGTCGAGAGAATGCGTTCCTCCAGGGCCGCCACCTCGGTGACCAGGGTGGGCTGGTAGCCGACCATGGCCGGCATACGGCCCAGGAGCCCGGAAATCTCGCTGCCGGCCTGGACGAAGCGGAACATGTTGTCCATGAGGAAGAGGACCTCGGCCTTGAGGGTGTCGCGCAGGTATTCGGCATAGGTCAGGGCCGAGAAACCGACGTGGAAACGCACGCCCGGCGATTCGTCCATCTGGCCGAAGATGAGGAGCGCGCGCGGCAGCACCCCGGAATCGCGCATCTCGTGCCACAGTTCATGGCCTTCCCGCATCCGCTCTCCCACCCCGGCAAAGACCGAGGCGCCGTGATGCAGTGAACTGATGGCCTGCATGAATTCCATCATCAGGACGGTCTTGCCCACGCCGGCGCCACCGAACAGCCCGGTCTTGCCGCCCTTGACAAAGGGGCAGAGCAGGTCGATCACCTTGATGCCGGTGGCCAGGATCTCGCCGCCGGGGATGGTTTCGTTCAATGGCGGCGGTTCGGCAAGGATGTTGCGGTAGTCGTGCGGGGCAAAGGAGGGTTGTTTGTCGAGCGGATCGCCGAACATGTTGAGCATCCGGCCCAGGCATTCCGGCGCCACCGGCACGTGGAGCGGCGCCCCGGAGTCGAACACCGGCATGCCCCGCCAGAGTCCGGCGGTACTGTGGAGGGCTATGGTGCGGATCCTTTGGGGATCGAGATGCTGGTAGACTTCGAGCAGGACCTGCTCGTCATGGTCGCTGACCAGGAGGGCCTGGTTCAGCGGCGGCAGGTAGAGGGTCTTGATGTCCACCACCGGGCCGTGGATGGCCTCGATCTCGCCCACGGGGGCGATGGATGCCATCAAGGCCGGGGAGGCCGGGGTGGTTGGAGAGGTCGGCATGGTGTGCTCCTGGTTGCGCTCAACACCCATTCCTCAAAATTGTCATTCCCGCGAAAAAATGGCGGAAACAGGAAAGAACCTGCCACCTTCGGTCACTTGTCGTCGTGGCGTTTGGTTTCCCTCACATCGGTCGTTTGCGGGGTCGGGAAGGCGGAGGCCTTGTCCGGGCCAGGCTGGGTTCTCTGCAACCCAATCTTTTCTATTTACGTCAAAGGTGAAAGAAAAACAAGTCCCTACCGTGGTCACGAACCATGATGACCGGGAGGCGGGGAAGGGAGGGCCGCAGCAGGGCCCTTGAGCGACCGGGGTTCGGTAAGGGCCGTGAGTGGCCGGACGGCAATGGAAGAAAGCCGGTGAGCCCGCATAAGAAATGCGGGTTAGACATCAAGTGACAGGAACGCCTCCACCACCCGAGGGTCGAACATGATGCCGCTGTTGTCCCGCATGAACTTCAACACTTCTTCTTTGACCCAACCTTGACGGTACGGTCTTTGGCTGATGAGGGCATCGTATACATCGGCCACGCAGAGAACCCGGGCGCCGAAACAGATGTCCTCTCCGCTCAGGCCGTCGGGGTAGCCTTTGCCGTCAAACCGTTCATGATGTTGGACGATCATGGGGATAACATCCTGATAGGGCTGGATGGGCTCAAGAATCTGGCCACCGATATGGGGATGCTTTTTGATGGTCACATATTCCTGATCGTCCAGTTTCCCCGGCTTGTCGAGGATGGCGACCGGAATGCCTATTTTGCCGATATCGTGCAGCAGGCCGCCTCGGAGAAGCTGTTCCAGCAATTTGTCGTCGCAATGCATGGCACGACCGATCTTGACCGCCAGGTCGGCGACCCGTTCCGAGTGGCCCGAGGTCCATCTGCTCTTGGCGTCGACCGTGCGCGCCAAGGCCTCGACCGCGCCGATGGAGAGTTGCTCCAGGTTGGAGACAAGGCGCGCATTGGCAAGCGCAATGGCCAACTGGTCGGCAATTTGCCGCGCCTGGGAAACGGCTTTGGGATGCCGATCGAAAAATTCCGGCGACAATTGCAGGATCAATGCCCCCTGGACGGTATGATCGGCCTTCAGCGGCAGGAAGAGGAAGGTGTCTGCGCCAACTTCGCG
>JBFWIP010000142.1:0-6274 GCA_050255935.1 Desulfobulbus sp. | reverse complement strand
GTGCTTGCGGTGATGCCGGATATTGCCGGGAATGGCCGGGTCGAACCCCTGCTGGCCTATTATGACCGGGCCATTCTCCCGGTGTTGGAGAAAATGGCGGCATCCGGCCATCGACGGATGAACCGCCTCCAGTCGGTGCCCGGTGTAAAAACGCCTGTTCCCCCTTCACATCTGCACGATTGCTGGCACAATATCAATACGCCCAATGAGTTGGCACAGTTATCCACCCATTTTCCCCCAATCCCTCATCGGCAAGGATGAAGCATGGAACAAACACTGGCCACGGTTCTGCAACGCGACCCCGATCAAAAGGAATTTCATCAGGTTGTTGCTGAATTTCTGGCGACTGTCGAGCCGGTGCTCGAGCGGCATCCGGAATACCGCCGGTACGCTGTTCTCGACCGGTTGGTCGAACCGGAGCGGATGATCCTCTTCCGGGTGCCGTGGATGGATGATCGGGGCAACGTCCATGTGAACCGGGGCTACCGGGTGGAAATGAATTCCGCCATCGGGCCCTATAAGGGGGGGCTGCGGTTTCATCCTTCGGTGAATTTGTCGGTGATCAAGTTTTTGGCCTTTGAGCAGGTGTTTAAAAACAGCCTGACCGCCTTGAGTCTCGGGGGCGGCAAGGGCGGTTCGGATTTCGATCCCAAGGGTCGCAGCGATACCGAGGTGATGCGTTTTTGCCAATCCTTCATGGCGGAGCTTTTTCGTCATATCGGCGAAGACACCGATATCCCGGCGGGCGATATCGGGGTGGGGGCTCGGGAAATCGGCTACCTCTTCGGCATGTATAAAAAATTGCAGAACAAATTTACCGGGGCGCTGACCGGCAAGGGGGTCGGCTGGGGTGGGAGCCTCATACGGCCGGAAGCCACCGGATATGGTGTGGTTTATTTTGCCTCGGAGATGCTCGCCCTGCGCGGCCAGACCTTGGAGGGGAAGCGCTGCCTGGTTTCCGGATCGGGCAATGTGGCCCAGTATACGGCCGAAAAGGTGCTGCAGCTCGGGGGCAAGATCCTGACCATGTCCGATTCCTCGGGCTGTGTGTATGAGGAAGCGGGTATTGATTTTGCCAAGCTCGAGTATATCAAGACCCTGAAGAATGTTCGCCGGGGACGAATCAGCGAATATTGTGAGCATTTTCCCTCGGCGGTGTTCGTGCCGACGGATCCGGACCTTGGTTGGAATCCGTTGTGGCGGTATCCGGCCGACTGTGCCTTCCCGGCGGCGACCCATAACGAAATCAACATCCAGGATGCCTTTCACCTGCTTGAAGGCGGGGTGCGTTTGGTCTGCGAGGGCGCCAACATGCCCTGCATGCCCGAGGCGGTGACCCTGTTCATGGAAAACAAAGTGCTCTTTGGCCCGGCCAAGGCGGCCAATGCCGGCGGGGTGGCTGTCTCCGGGTTGGAAATGGCCCAGGATGCGATGCGGATCAAATGGACCCGGGATGAAGTGGATACCCGGCTGCGCTCCATCATGGAAAATATCCACCGAACCTGTTTGGATGCTGCGGATGCCTACGGGCATGCAGGGGATTACCTCGCCGGTGCCAATATTGCCGGGTTTGTCAAGGTGGCCAACGCCATGCTTGACCAAGGAGTGCTATGATCGGAAAGGAGCAGAGGCCTGACGGGATGCTTTCCCCCATTCTCGGCAACCTGGATCGCTATTTTGTGAATGCGGCGGCCGAGTGCCCCTATGGACGGGAGGACAGGGCGATCTATCATCAGGCTGTCCTGGGGCCGGTCGATGATCTGACCATGGGCGAATTATTGGCCCATGGATACCGGCGCAACGGCAACTGCATGTACAACATGCGCTGTCCCACCTGCTCGCTCTGCGTTCCGATCCGCATTCGCCCGCAACGCTTGCAGGCAAACCGCAACCAGCACCGGGTATGGAAAAAGAACCAAGACGTGTCGGTGGAGGTCGCCCCGCTGACCATGTCGCGCGAGAATCTTGCCCTGCTGCAGCGCTTCCTTTCCACCCGCTTCCCCGAAGGGAAGAGCAGTGCCGAGAGCTATTATGCCGGTTTTTTCATCACCACTATCAGCCGCTGTTTTGAAATCCGCTACAGGATCGACGACCGGCTCCTGGGGGTGGCCATCGTCGATGGAGCGCCCGACTGGCTCAATGCGGTTTATTTCTTCTTTGATCCGGAGCAGGGGTGGCGCAGTCCGGGGACACTCAATATCCTCACCCTGAACCACATCTGCCTCAAGCATGAGATAGGGCTTTTATACCTGGGATACTGGATTGACGGCCACAGGGGGATGAGCTACAAGAATCGTTTCAAACCCCACGAACTCCTTATCGACGGTGTGTGGCGGGAACAGGGCTGAGGCGGGGGAAGGAAAAAAAGGGTGACGGGAATCAAACAACGCCGGAATCGAGCACTGTCGATTCCGGCGCTGTTGTTTGCGGGAAGTTGCGGGAAGACCGGGATCAGGCCTTTTCCTTCCAGTCCGGCCGCAGGTGCAGTTCGGTGAGTTGCTTCCGAGCCACTGAAGAGGGCGCCTCGGTGAGCGGGCAGGTCGCCTTCTGGGTCTTGGGGAAGGCGATCACGTCCCGGATCGATGTCGATCCGGTGAGCAGCATCATCAAGCGGTCCACGCCAAAGGCGATTCCGCCGTGGGGAGGCGCGCCCAGCTCCAATGCCCGCAGGAGAAAGCCGAATTTTTCCTGGGCTTCCTCGGCTTCGATGCCCAGCGCCTTGAAGACCTTTTCCTGCATCAGCGGGCTGTGGATACGGATCGAACCTCCGCCGATCTCGTTGCCGTTGAGCACCAGGTCGTAGGCCCGGCTTTTCACCGCACCGGGATCGCTTTCCAGCAGGTCGAGCTGCTCTTCATCGGGTGCGGTGAACGGATGATGCACCGCGGTATACCGCTTCTGTTCGTCATCATACTCGAGCAGCGGGAAGTCGGTGACCCAGAGGAAGTTGAACGAGTTTTCGTCCAGCAGCTCGAGCCGCCGCGCCAGTTCGAGGCGCAGTTCGGAGAGCACCTGATGCACCACCTTGGGGTTGTCGGCTCCGAAGAGAATCAGGTCGCCCGGCTGGGCATCCAGCGCCCTGCCCATGGCGGCGATTTCCTGTTCGCTGAAGAATTTGGTGATCGGCGACTGCCATTCCTCCTCCTTGATCTTTATCCAGGCCATGCCGCGGGCCCCGAAACGGCCGGCATATTCGGTGAGATCGTCAAGGTCCTTGCGGGAGAACCCGCCGCATCCCTTGGCATTGATCGCCTTGACCACGCCGCCTTTATCGATCACCGTGTTGAACACCTTGAATCCGCAGCCGCGCAGGGTATCGGTCAGGTCGACCAGTTCCAGGCCGAAACGGGTGTCGGGACGGTCGGTGCCGAAGCGGCGTATGGCCTCGTCATAGGTCATACGATTGAAGGGCGGTTGGAGGTCAATCTCCCGGATCGCCTTGAACAGGGTCTTGATCATCCCTTCGACAATGGTGATGATCTCTTCCTCGGTGACGAAGCTCAGCTCCATATCGATCTGGGTGAACTCCGGCTGGCGGTCGGCGCGGAGATCCTCGTCGCGGAAACACTTGACGATCTGATAGTAGCGGTCCATGCCCGCGACCATCAGGATCTGCTTGAACAGCTGCGGTGATTGCGGCAGGGCAAAGAATTTACCGGCGTGAACCCGGCTGGGGACCAGGTAGTCGCGGGCGCCTTCCGGAGTGGAGCGGGTCAGCATCGGGGTTTCAATTTCAAGAAACTGGTTGTCGTTGAGATAGGAACGGACTGTCTGGATCGCCTGGTGCCGCAGGATCAGATTCTTGGCGATTTCCGGGCGGCGCAGATCCAGGTAACGGTATTGAAGGCGCAGGGTGTCGGAGATTTCAATATCCTCATCCAGGGGAAAGGGCGGGGTTTCACTGGTATTGAGGATGCGGAGTTCATCCACCAGAACCTCGATGGCGCCGGTGGCCAGCTTGGGGTTCTCCATGTCCTCCGGCCGTTTGTATACCCGGCCGCGGACGGCGATGACCCACTCGCTGCGCAGCTGATGCGCCTTGGCATGCACTTCGGCGTTTACCTCCGGGTTGAACACCACCTGGGTGATGCCCCAGCGATCGCGAAGATCGATGAAGATAACGCCGCCATGGTCGCGGCGGCGAAGTACCCAGCCCATTAAGACGGTTTCCTGTTCCAAACAGGCAACACCGAGGTCATTACATGTGTGTGTGCGCCGAAGCGCGCCCATAGATTCCATAGTATGTCTCCACAATGAATCGGATCACGTTGCAGGATCCGGGAAAATCGCTTTCGTTTTGATTGCCCGAGGCGAACCGGGAGGGGTGACGGACAAGCCCTTGGTGCCGTTTTTTTTTTATGTGCCGGGTCAGTGCAGTGCGTCCCGTAAACGTTCGCTTTGTTGGGCACTGGTTCCGCTCAGGTCAAAGGGCTGCTGTTCCTGGCTGGCCATGTTACGCAAAATAGCCTGCTGTTTTGACAGTTCCTCATCGCCGATGATAAGGGCGAAGCGTGAATTGACGCGGCTTGCCTGCTTGAGTTGCGCCTTCAGGCTCCGGCCGCTGTAATCGATCGCCGCCCTGATGCCCTGCCGGCGCAAGGTGTGGGTCAGTTGACTGCAGGCGGTGAGCGAGTCCCTGCCCAGGGCAACCACGAAAATATCCATCGATTCAATTGGCAGCCGGTTTTCCTGCTGCTGTTCCATCAACAGGGCGATGCGCTCCAGGCCCATGGCAAATCCTATGCCGGAGAGCGGGGGGCCGCCGAGTTGCTCAATGAGGCCGTCGTAACGGCCGCCGGCACCGACCGCGGCCTGGGCGCCAAGATCAGCGGTCAGGAATTCGAAGGTGGTACGGGTATAGTAATCCAGGCCCCGGACCATGAAGCGGTTGATGGTAAAGGGAATAGCCAACAGTTCCAGGGATTGGCGCACTTCCTGAAAATGGCGGTCGCATTCGGGGCAGAGAACGTCAAGCAATGAAGGCGCATCGGCCACCACCGCCTTGCAGGCCGGTTTTTTGCAGTCCAGCACCCGGAGCGGGTTGGTATGGGTACGGCGACGGCAATCATCGCACAGGGCGCCGCTTGCCTGTTCGAGATAGGCGACCAGCCGCTCTTTGTAGGGCGGGCGGCAGACCGGGCATCCCAGGGAATTGATTTCCAGGCTGACATGGATTCCCAAGGTGTCGAGCAGCATCTGCCCCATGGCGATCAGTTCGGCGTCTATCTGTGGCTCGACCGCACCGATGATTTCGGCATCCAGTTGATGAAATTGGCGCAGTCGCCCTTTTTGCGGACGCTCGTGGCGGAACATCGGGCCGATGGTATAAAGCCGTTGAACCGGTTGCTGCACATGCAGGCCGTTTTCGATAAAGGCCCGCATGATCGAGGCGGTCGCCTCGGGGCGCATGGTTATTCCTTTGTCGGCAAAGGTGTACATTTCCTTTTCGACCACATCGGTGGCTTCGCCGATGGATCGCACGAACAGTTCTGTTTTTTCCAGGATCGGCAGGCGGATCTCACGCATTCCGAAGCGTTCGAAGATGTCCCGGGCACATTGTTCAATGTGCCGCCAACGGATTGCTGTTTCCGGTAAAATGTCTTTGAAGCCGTTAATCGCTTGAATCTTCAAGGAAAACTCCTTTTTCTCTTTGAGAGGGCCTTGGGGCGCTTCCCGGACTACTCTCAATTGCCACGAAAAATTTAAAAATGTACCCGCAAAACGGGTGAAAAGTCAAGCCGATGTGGCTGTGTTGTGGTAGAATGCGAACATGTTTCTGCTTTTTTCGGCCTCTTTTTGGGAAAAGTCACTTGGCTTGACAGGGAAAGGGATGTCCGACATGGTTTCTTTTTTCGGCAAGAGTCGGAAAATAGATACAAAAGCAGTCTTTTTATATAGTATTGAGAGCAACATCATCAGATAAAGAGGCTTGAATGAAATTGCCAGAACTTAAAATTGGATCCTTTATCGCCAAAATACCCATCATTCAAGGGGGAATGTCTATTCGGGTGTCAACCTCGGATTTGGCTGTACCGGTGGCTGAGTGTGGCGGCATAGGGACGATCGGCGGCTCGGGAATTCCGGTGCCGGAGTTGCAAGAGGACATCCGCAAGGCGAAGAACGCCACCAAGGGCATTATCGCGGTCAATATCATGTACGCGATGCGGGACTTTTTTGAGTTGGTCATGGGATCGATCGAGGCCGGTGCCGACATGATCATCACCGGTGCCGGTTTTTCACGGGATATATTCAAGATAGGAAAAAAATTCAATAT
>JBFWIP010000141.1:3622-6392 GCA_050255935.1 Desulfobulbus sp. | reverse complement strand
TGAAAAAAGGCGACAAAACCCTCTACGAAATCACCTTTCCCGCCGACTACCCCAACCCCATGCTGGCCGGCAAGAACGTCGAGTTCAAGGTGGATATCAAGGATGTCAAGGTGCGCATCACCCCGGCACTTGACGATGAGTTTGCCAAGGACATCAAACCGGAACTGACCACCCTGGATGCACTGAAGCAGGATATCCGCGATCGGCTGCAGAAATCCAAGGATGAAGCCCAGCAGGGCGACATAGACGACAAGATCATGCACAAGCTGATCGAACTCAATCCGTTCGAGGTGCCGAAGCGGTTGGTCAACTATGAAATCCAGGAGATGCTGAAGCAGACCGAGGAAAATCTCAAACGGAGTGGCTTGTCCTTTGAATCCGCCGGTATTAATCTTGATGAACTGGTGGAGAAGAACAGGGAAGTTGCGGAAAAACGGGTAAAGGGAGATTTTCTTTTGAAGAAGATCGCCGAGGTTGAGGAAATCAAGGTCGCCGACGAGGATATCCAGCGCGGCTACCAGCGGATTGCCGACCAGTATAGCATGACCCTTGATGAGGTGAAAAAATATTTCAAGCGCCGCGAGGAAATCCTGCCGTTCATGAACGAACTGCATAACGAGAAGGTTCTCAATTTCCTGCGTGAACAGGCCAAGTACACTGACGTCGACCCGGCCGAACCCTCGGCCGCTCCGGCTGAGGCCTGATCAGGCGCTTCCCCAGTTGGTTCCTTCAGGCGGCGGGTTTCGTGCCCGCCGCCGCACAATGCGTTTTTCGGAGAGTCTTGCATGAACTTAGTCCCCATGGTCGTTGAACAGAGTCCGCGCGGCGAGCGGGCTTTTGACATTTATTCCCGATTGCTCAAGGAGCGGATCATATTCCTCGGCACGCAGGTCAATGATGACGTGGCCAGCCTGATCGTGGCCCAACTGTTGTTTCTCGAGGCCGATGATCCGGACAAGGACATCACCTTCTACATCAACTCCCCGGGAGGATCGGTAACCGCAGGCATGGCCATCTACGATACCATGCAGTACATCCGTTGCGATGTCGCCACCCTCTGCATGGGCCAGGCGGCCTCCATGGGCGCCCTGCTCCTGGCCAGCGGCGCGGCGGGCAAGCGATTCGCCCTGCCCAATTCCCGGATCATGATCCACCAACCCATGGGTGGCTACCAGGGACAGGCCACGGATATCGATATCCATGCCAGGGAGATTCTGCGCATGCGCCATGATCTCAACACCATCCTGGCGAAACATACCGGCAAATCAATGAAGAAAGTACAGGCAGACACCGAACGCGACAATTTCATGAGCGCGGCCGAGGCCTGCGAGTACGGTTTAGTCGATAAAGTGTTGTCCAGCCGTGAGGAACTCGGCGGGGAGAAGTGACGGTGAGCAACGATTTCCAAGACGAGCACAATATCGCCTGCGTTTGTTCCTTCTGCGGTAAAAGCCAGGAGGAGGTCGGCAAACTGATTGCCGGCCCCAATGTCTATATCTGCGACGAATGCATTGGTTTGTGCAATGAAATCATGGCGGAATCCGCCGAGGAAGAACTGCCCCAGACGGATTTCCTTGGGCAACAGGTCCTGAAACCCAAGGAAATCAAGGCCTATCTGGATCAGTACGTCATTGGTCAGGAACAGGCTAAACGGGTTCTGTCGGTTGCGGTGCACAACCACTACAAGCGCATCAATGCACCGGTGAACGCCGCTGCGGTCGATGATGACGGGGTGGAACTGCAGAAATCCAACATCATCCTCATCGGGCCGACCGGCAGCGGCAAGACCCTGGTTGCCCAGACCTTGGCCAAGCTGCTCAATGTGCCGTTCACCATTGCCGATGCCACCACCCTGACCGAGGCCGGTTACGTGGGCGAGGATGTGGAAAACATCCTGGTGAGCCTGCTCCAGGCTGCGGACTACGATATTGAACGGGCCCAGCGCGGCATCATCTATATCGACGAGATCGACAAGATTGCCCGCAAATCCGATTCCGCCTCCCTCACCCGCGACGTTTCCGGTGAAGGCGTGCAACAGGCGCTGCTCAAGATCATCGAGGGCACCATGGCCTCGGTCCCGCCCAAGGGCGGCCGCAAGCATCCGCAGCAGGAACTGGTCCGTATCGATACCAGCAACATTCTGTTCATCGTTGGCGGCGCTTTTGTCGGGCTCGATGATGTCATCAAACGGCGCACCGGCACCCAGGCCATGGGATTCGGCGCCAAGGTGGTCAGCCAGAAAGAACGGACCATCGGCGAGATCCTGGCGTCGATTCAGCCCGAGGACCTGCTCAAGTTCGGTCTTATTCCGGAGTTGGTCGGCCGCCTGCCGGTGATCGCCACCATGGAAGAACTGGTCGAGGACGACCTGATCCGTATTCTCAAGGAACCCAAAAACGCGCTGAGCAAGCAATACCAGAAATTGTTTGAATACGAGGGCGTCACCCTGCGATTCACCGAGGGCGCGTACAAGGCCATCGCCCAAAAGGCGATTGCGCGGAAATCAGGGGCCCGCGGCTTGCGTTCGGTGATGGAGGAATGCATGCTTGACGTGATGTACGAACTGCCTTCCGACGAGCATGCCAGCGAATGCGTGATCAACGAACAGGTGATCACCCAGGGAGAGTATCCGGTTATCCTTTACGACAACACCGAAACCAAAAAAATTGCCTGAGATTGTCATGAGTGAAATGAATGCCGAAACCTACCCCTTGATGCCTTTGCGCGATATCGTGCTTTTCCCGGGCATGGTGGCGCCGTTGGTGGTGGG
>JBFWIP010000141.1:0-3522 GCA_050255935.1 Desulfobulbus sp. | reverse complement strand
GAGATGGAGCGGGATATCCATGCCAAGGTGAAGAAAAAGATGAGCGCCACCCAGCGCAACTACTATCTCTCTGAAAAGATGCGCGTTATCCAGGATGAGATGGGTCAGGGCGAGGGGGGGGATGACCTCAGCGAACTCCAGGAGGCCATCGACAAGAAAAATCTGCCCAAGGCCGTGCGGGAGAAAGTCGGCAAGGAATTCAAAAAACTGCGGCAAATGCCGCCGATGTCGGCCGAGACCACGGTGGTGCGCAACTACATTGACGCCATCCTCAGCCTCCCCTGGAAAAAGAAATCGCGCTCCAAAATCGATATCGATCGCGCGGAGACCATTCTGAACGAGGACCATTACGGCCTGGAAAAGCCCAAGGAGCGTATCCTCGAGTATTTGGCGGTCCAGGCCCAGGTCAAGAAGATCAAAGGGCCGATTCTTTGCCTGGTCGGTCCTCCGGGCGTGGGAAAGACATCGGTCTGCAAGTCCATAGCCCGGGCCATGGGGCGTTCGTTTGTCCGCCTGTCGCTGGGCGGCGTCCGCGACGAGGCCGAAATTCGGGGCCATCGCCGCACCTACATAGGGGCCATGCCCGGAAAAATCATCCATTCCATGCAAAAGGCGGGAGTGATCAATCCGGTGTTCTGCCTGGATGAGGTGGACAAGATGTCGGTGGATTTCCGCGGCGATCCCTCCGCGGCATTGCTCGAGGTCTTGGACCCGGAACAAAATTATGCCTTCAACGATCATTACCTCGACTTGGATTACGATCTCTCCGAGGTCTTCTTCATAACCACGGCCAACAACCTGCACGGCATTCCCGGTCCCCTGCAGGACCGCATGGAGATCATCCAGCTCAACGGGTACACCGAAGAGGAAAAACTCCATATCGGCCTGGATTTCCTTTTACCCAAGCAACTCGAGGCCAACGGGTTCAAGGCCGACGAAATCACCCTCGGCGACAAGGCCCTGCTCGAGATCATACGGCGTTATACCCGCGAGGCCGGGGTGCGCGGGCTTGAGCGTACCATCGCCAGTGTTTGCCGCAAGGTGGCCCGCGAGCGGCTGAAGAACAAGGAACCCAAAAAGAAATTCCGGATCTTGCCTCAATCGATTGAGCACTACCTCGGCGTGCCCAAATACCGGTACGGCCTGGCCGAGGCCCGGGATGAAATCGGCCTGACCACGGGTATGGCCTGGACCGAGGTCGGCGGGGAACTGCTGCAAATTGAATCAACCGTGATGCCCGGTTCGGGAAAACTGACCATCACCGGCAAGCTGGGCGATGTCATGCAGGAATCGGCCCAGGCGGCCATGTCCTATGTCCGCTCACGGGCCATGCGCCTCGGGCTGGAAAGCGATTTTTACCAAAAGATCGACATCCACGTTCACGTCCCGGAAGGGGCCATTCCCAAAGACGGTCCGTCGGCGGGCATCACCATTGCCACCTCCATCGTTTCCGCCATCCTGAAATTGCCGGTAGATCACCAACTGGCCATGACCGGCGAGATCACCCTGCGTGGACGGATTCTGCCGATCGGCGGTTTAACGGAAAAACTCCTTGCCGCCAAGCGAGGAAACATCACCCATGTGCTTGTTCCCAAGGAAAATGAACGCAACCTGCGTGATGTGCCCCAAAAAATCCGTAACAGTCTGGTCATTGATCTGGTTGACGAGATGGACGAAGTCCTGCAACGGGCATTGATGCTTAAAACGGGAGAGTCCCTCTTTAAAAATGTGCCCATTGACTCCATCTACAAGGATTTCACCCTTTCCTCCCATAATACTCCCGCACAGTAATCTGTCAGAGTATGCGCATCGAGGTGAAAACCAAGCGGAAGAGTCTGATAATTCCATCCAGGACTTCTACTTTTTAATTGACGTACAAGTCGGGTCCTGATATATACACCCGCACGCTTCAGGGCGAATAGCTCAGCTGGGAGAGCATCGGCCTTACAAGCCGAGGGTCACAGGTTCGAGCCCTGTTTCGCCCACCACATACTGGGGTCGTAGTTCAGTTGGTTAGAATGCCGGCCTGTCACGCCGGAGGTCGCGAGTTCGAGTCTCGTCGGCCCCGCCAGTATATTCAGGGCAGTTGGATTTTTCCAACTGCCCTTTTTTTTTATTTCATGAGGGCACAAGCTGTTTTGCCTCCTCCTGGAAAGCCCCGGTGGGAGGATGCCCCGCGCTTTGCGCCCTTCTGTTTTTCTGTACCTGAAAAGCGGTTATGGATTGACGTACAAGTCGGGTCCTGATATATACACCCGCACGCTTCAGGGCGAATAGCTCAGCTGGGAGAGCATCGGCCTTACAAGCCGAGGGTCACAGGTTCGAGCCCTGTTTCGCCCACCACATACTGGGGTCGTAGTTCAGTTGGTTAGAATGCCGGCCTGTCACGCCGGAGGTCGCGAGTTCGAGTCTCGTCGGCCCCGCCAGTATATCCAGGGCAGTTGGATTTTTCCAACTGCCCTTTTTTCATTCCCGCATGACCCGATCCACCCTGCTCGCAACACGCTGCAAACGCGATGAATAACCCCGGTTTTGCTGAAAACGCAAACGGATTGTATAGATTGCCGCATCGTCCCAATACCCTGTTTTTTTTCCTTTTTCCGATATAGCCCGGCTTAGGCTGGATGAGTGGAGCAATATCCTGGCCGGATATTTTGCGCCGGTGGCGTTCCTCTGGCTGGTCCTGGGATACCGGCAGCAGGGCGAGGAACTCAAGACCAACACGCAGGCCCTTCTTGCCCAGCGGGACGAACAGGAGCGCTCCGTCAGGATTGCCGCCTATACCGCCCTCATGCAGCATGAGGAGCGGGAAATGGTGCTGTTCGGCTCCCTGGGGAGCGGATACCAAAAAGCGGCCCTGAATGCACGAAGCCGGGCAAATGATTATGCCGGGAAGCTCAAGTTGCTTGTCGAGGCTTGAATCATTGTTCTACCGGGCCAGGCGGATGTACCAGGGGTGAGGATTGCGGCTGATCAGTGAAGTTATTTTCTTGCAGCTCCTGAGAAAGGACTGGGCCGAAGGTTTCCAGGGGCAGGAGGTCGACCTTGCCTTCGGTATCGGTGACGGCCCAGGCGAGGTAACGCCATATCTCTCCCTTTGCTTCGAGGATCCGGCTTGAGGCCGCTTCCCAGGCCGCGTGACCGTTTTTCATCTGGACATGGATTCGTAGAAGTTGACCTGTGGTGGCATCCCATACCCGTAGGCTCTGGTCAGAACCCGCCGAGAGCAGGCGGGTTGAGTCCGGTGACCAGGCGCAGGAGAAAACCCAGCCGGTATGGCCCTGGAGGTTGAGGAGTTGCTCACCTGTGGTCGCATCCCATACCCGCAGGCTCTGGTCAGAACCCGCCGAGAGCAGGCGGGTTGAGTCCGGTGACCAGGCGCAGGATCTAACCCCGCCGGTATGGCCCTGGAGGTTGAGGAGTTGCTCACCTGTGGTCGCATCCCATACCCGCAGGCTCTGGTCAGAACCCGCCGAGAGCAGGCGGGTTGAGTCCGGTGACCAGGCGCAGGATCTAACCCCG
>JBFWIP010000140.1:3430-6477 GCA_050255935.1 Desulfobulbus sp. | reverse complement strand
CTGGTCGATGGCCGCCAGACCGGAACCGGCGGCGGCAACCATATCGTGGTCGGCGGTTCCACTCCGGCGGACAGCCCCTTTCTCCGGCGGCCAGACCTGCTCCGCAGCCTGCTCACCTTCTGGAACAACCATCCCGCGCTTTCCTTTCTCTTTTCCGGCCTGTTCATCGGCCCGACCAGCCAGCAGCCGCGCATCGACGAAGCCCGGCACGACAGCCTCTATGAACTGGAGATCGCCTTTCACGAACTCGACCGCCAACTGGCCTCGCCCTGGGGCTGCCCGCCCTGGCTGGTGGACCGGCTCTTCCGCCATCTGCTGGTCGATGTCAGCGGCAACACCCATCGGGCCGAATTCTGCATCGACAAGCTCTATTCGCCCGACAGCAGTGCCGGCCGCCTGGGACTGCTCGAGTTCCGCGCCTTTGAGATGCCGCCCCATGCCCGCATGAGCCTGGCCCAGCAGCTCCTGCTGCGGATCTGCATTGCCTGGTTCTGGAAGACGCCCTACCGGCAACCCCTGGTTTATTGGGGAACCCGGCTGCATGACCGGTTCATGCTCCCGGAACCGGTGCACGACGACCTGGCCGATGTGGTCTCCCTCTTGGCCGAGGCCGGTTTCCCGGTGGAAATGGACTTCTTCCATCCCCACTTCGAGTTCCGTTTCCCCATCTTCGGCCGGATCGAATGCCAGGGCATGGAGATCGAACTGCGCCAGGCGCTGGAACCCTGGCACGTGCTCGGCGAGGAACCCGGAGGCGGCGGCACGGTGCGCTATGTCGACAGTTCGGTGGAGCGGCTTCAGGTCAAGGTTTCCGGCATGGTCGGCGAACGTTTTGTGATTGCCTGCAACGGCCGCCGGGTGCCGCTGCAGCCCACCCGCACCACCGGCGTGTATATCGGCGGCGTCCGTTTCCGCGCCTGGCAGCCGCCTGCCTGCCTGCACCCGACCATCGGCGTGCACGCTCCCCTGACCATCGACCTGATCGATACCTGGAACGGCCGGGCCGTGGGCGGCTGCACCTACCATGTCGGTCATCCCGGCGGCCGCAATTACGAGGTCCTGCCGGTGAACGGCTATGAGGCCGAGGGACGGCGGCATGCCCGGTTCCTGCCCCATGGGCATACTCCGGGCAACCAACAGCCGATACCGCAGCCGGAATTCAATCCGGCCTTTCCCTACACCCTGGATTTGCGTCGCTGACCACGATACAATATTTCATGCTGGCTTTCCCTGTGTCTTTGTCGATGTGGTTGCGATGAACTCGACCCGGTTTTTCCCCATCAGCCGTTCCCAGGGCTCTGCGTCACTTTTGAACGGCGTGCACTGTCCGCAGGGGATATTTTGCGAAGCCTTCGAGGCGACCGGCGAGCCGCGGCCGCATTGGCGTTCCATTGTCAATGCCCTCGATGCGGCCACTCCGGCACTGCTCGCCCAGCGGCAGGAACGGGCCGGGCAGATGCGCCACGAGGACGGCGCCACCTACAACCCCTTTGATGCCCCGGACGGGCGCGGCACCCCCTGGGCCCTGGAGATGATCCCCCTGCCGATCCCCAGCGACCAATGGCAGGTACTGGAGCAGGGCCTGATTCAGCGGGCGAACCTGCTGGAGCGGATTCTGGCCGATGTCTACGGGCAGCAGGAGTTGCTTTATTCGCGGCGCCTGCCGGCGGAACTGCTCTTTGCCAACCCCAACTTTCTCCGCGCCTGCCAGGGAATCAAGCCATCCTGCGGCCGTTTCCTCAGTTTTTATGCGGTGGATTGTTACCGGGCTCCGGACGGCCGCTTCCAGGTCCTCAGCGACTACAGCGGCTGCCCCCATGGGCTGGGCTATGCCCTGGAAAACAGGATTGTCATCTCCCGGCTTTTCGCCGATCTGTACCATCAAAGCCGCATCTGCCGCCTGGCGCCGTTTTTCCAGACACTGCACACCGGCCTGGTGCAGCGGTCCACCCTGCGGCGCGAGGATCCCAATATTGCCCTGCTCTCGCCCGGGCCGGACAGCCCGATCTATTTCGAGCAGGCCCTGTTGTCGCGCTACCTCGGCTATCCCCTGGTCGAAGGGCAGGACCTTACCGTGCGTAACGGCCGCCTGTTCCTCAAAAAACTGGCCGGCCTCGAGCCAGTGGACGCCATCTTCCGCCAGATTGCCGATCTGCAGAGCGATCCCTTTACCCTACGCCGGGATACCAGTGCCGGCGTGGCCGGGCTGATCCAGGTGGCCCGGGAGCAGAACATCGACATCACCAACCCCATTGGCGCCGGTTTTCTCGAGACTCCGGCCCTTGTCGGGTTCCTTCCCGAACTCTGCCGCTCCCTGTTGGGCGAGGAACTGCTGCTCGCCGGCGCCCCCACCTTCTGGTGCGGCGATACGGCCGGACAGGCCCTGGTCCGGGAGCGGTTGGCGGACCTGACCCTTCTCCCGGCCCTGGATCGCACCCGGTTGTTGCCGGCCGATCCGCAGGCCGCTCTGGCCTCCGCGCCCTATGCCCTCATGGCCCGGGAGCGGATACAGCCGTCCATGGTGCCGGTCTGGCGAGGGGCGGGAATAGAGACCCGGCCGGTGCTGTTGCGTTTTTTTCTCTGCGCCACCGACGAGGGGTTCACCATGATGCCCGGCAGCCTGGCCATGACCGCCCCCGACGTGCCGACCCTGCTGGCCGGGGTCCCGGAGCGGCTGCAAAGCAAGGATGTCTGGGTGCTTTCGGAAAAACCGGTGGAGCCGTTCAGCATGCTTGGCAGCCTGCACAATGTGGGCGAATTCCGGCGCTTCAGCGACCTGCCTAGCCGGGTGGCCGACCACATGCTCTGGCTTGGCCGTTATTTGGAACGGGCCGAGGGGCTGATCCGCCTGCTGCGTTCGGTTTATCGTCGTCTGGCCAGCGAAAACCGGCCCGAGGACATTCCCGAACTCGGCTTTCTTCTCAACCTGCTGCGTTCGACCCACACCCTGCCGCCGCTTGCCGAGGGGGAAACGCTGACCGCCAAGGAACTGGAACTGCAGCTGATCGAGGTTTTTTACCGGCAGGACCGGCCGGAAAGCGTGATCG
>JBFWIP010000140.1:0-3330 GCA_050255935.1 Desulfobulbus sp. | reverse complement strand
CTCAACCTGCTGCGTTCGACCCACACCCTGCCGCCGCTTGCCGAGGGGGAAACGCTGACCGCCAAGGAACTGGAACTGCAGCTGATCGAGGTTTTTTACCGGCAGGACCGGCCGGAAAGCGTGATCGCCATCCTCAAACGGGTCCAGGAGGCAGCCCGTAATGTCCGCGACCGCCTCAGCCGCGATTCCTGGCGCATCATCAACCGGCTGGAGGATTTTGCCGACAACCCCACCAGCGACCCGATCGACCTGCTCGACAACACCCTGTTCACCTTGAGCGCCTTCAGCGGTCTGGCCATGGAGGGCATGACCCGCAGCCTGGGATGGCGGTTCCTGGACATGGGACGGCGTATCGAGCGCGCCCTCCATCAGATCGGCCTGATCCGGTTCGGCCTGCCCCGGGTCTGCGTGGCCTCGCAGAATGCGCTTGAGGCGCTGCTGGAAGTCTCGGACTCGATCATGACCTACCGGGGCCGTTACCGCACCGCCTTTCAACTGGCCCCGGTCCTGGATCTGCTGCTTCTGGACGAGAGCAATCCCAAGTCGCTCGCCTTTCAGATCAGCCGGCTTTCGGCCCATGTGGAAGAGCTGCCCCGGTCGACCGAACGCCGGTTTGCCAGCGCCGAGGAACGGTTGGCCCTGGAGATGCTCACCGACATCCGCCTGCTCGATCTCACCGATCTGGCCTGCAGTTACGGCAGTGCCGAAAACGAGGAACCCCTGCACCGGTTTCTCGAAACCATGGAATCCAACCTGCTTGCCTTTGGCCAACAGATCAGCGCTCACTACCTGACCCGGGTCACTGCCACGCCCCATTTTTCCGTGCGCCAGGGGGAGCCGTCGCCATGAAGTACCGGGTTACCCATAACACGGCCTATCATTATTCCGAACCGGCCTCGCTGTCCCAAAACGAGCTGTTCCTGACCCCGCGTTCCACTAACCGGCAGCAGGTGCTGCAGACCCAACTTGTTTTCACGCCCCAACCCCAGTATTTGCATCGCCGCATCGATTACTTCGGCAACATTGCCCATGTGTTCATGATCGAGCAGCCGCACGCCGAACTCTCGTTGACCGCGACCAGCCTTGTCCGCACCGGCCGCAGCTTGCGCATCGAACCCGAGGCAACCCTGCCCTGGGAGGAAGTGGTGGCTCGACTGCAAAAACATCCCTTTTCCGAGGATCTCGAGGCCTACCAGTTCATTTTTGCCAGCCCGATGATCGGTATCGATCCCGATATCCAGGACTATGCCCGCACCTCGTTCCTCCCCGGAACGCCGGTTCTCGAAGGTGGCATGGACCTGATGCGGAGGATCTTTACCGAGTTTGCCTACGACAAGGCCGCCAGTTCCGTGGATACGCCGGTGGATCAGGTCCTGGCCAATAAACGCGGGGTCTGCCAGGATTTTTCCCACCTCGCCATTGCCTGCCTCCGTTCCCTGGGTCTGGCGGCCCGCTATGTCAGCGGCTATTTGGAAACCCTGCCGCCGCCGGGCAAGCCCAAGATGATCGGGGCCGATGCCTCCCATGCCTGGGTCTCGCTCTATGTGCCCGACGAGGGCTGGGTCGATCTCGATCCGACCAACAACCTCATTCCCGGCGAGATGCACATCACCCTGGCCTGGGGGCGGGATTACAGCGATGTGGCCCCGGTCAAGGGCGTGGTCATGGGCGGCGGGCTCCACTCCCTCGACGTTGAGGTCGATGTGGCCCGGATGGAGTGAGCGGAAAGGGAAAAGAAGGCGGGATGGAAGGCATTTTTTTGGTGGATTGGCGCCGGTTGCCGGCGTGGACGAGCAGGTTGAAGACCTTCTCCAATCCGGCTCGATGGGGGTGGGGACAAATGAGAGTTGGGATTGTATTGGTCGTTGTGCTGACCGCTTGTCTTGCCGGCGTCGCCAGCGCCGAGGTCGTGACCCGGCTGCCGGGGAAAGAGCAGGTCCTCGCCCTGACCTTTGACGCCTGCGAAACCAAAACGCCTTCTTTTTTCGACCAAAAAATAGTCGGCTATCTACTGGCGGAACAGATCCCGTTCACCCTGTTCGTCAGCGGCAAGTTTGCCCGCCGGAATGCGGACGAATTGAGAGACCTGGCAGGCAAGCCCTTTGTCGAGGTGGAAAATCACTCCCTGAACCATGTCCAGCACATGGAACGGCTCGGCAGGGAGGCGGTCATTCGCGAGGTGATGGAATGCGAACAACTGCTCGCCGGGATCACCGGCCGCAAACCGGTTTTTTTTCGTTTCCCGGCCGGGAATTATGATCAACGCACCTTGCAAATCGTCGAAGGACTCGGCTACCGGGTGGTTCATTGGACCTTTGCCAGCGGCGATCCGGACAAAAGGATCAGCCCCGGCTGGCTTTCAGCCTGGGTGCTCGGCAAGGCCAGGCAGGGGAATATCCTCATCTTTCACATCAATGGCCGGGGCTACAGCACCGGCAAGGCGCTGCCGGAAATCGTGCGCCAGTTGCGGCGCAAGGGCTATCGGTTTGTCCTTCTGCGCGACCTCCTCGCCACCGGCAAGGAGGTGTCTCCAGGTTTTCACCGGCGGCAGATTTCCCCGCCAATCAGCTATTAGGGGAGAGCATCTTTCTCAGCAGGATTTCACTGTAACCGCTCGCCACCAGATCAGGCAGGGGCGCAACCTCAACAAAACCGGCCGATTGGTAGAATTGCCGCGCCCGGTTGTTGCATTCCGAGGTCACGGTCCACAGGTTGTTTGAGGCAAGCCGCGCTTCCTCCTCCATCCAGGCCAGGAGGGCCCGGCCCGCACCCCGGCCCTGGGCAACGGGGAAAACGGCCAGCAATTCAAGGTACGGTCCGCGCAGCCAGGGGAACCGGATGCAGATTACGCCTATCGTTTCAGCCGCCTCTTGCGCGGCAAAGCGGTTGAGGCCGGGATCGGGGCTTGCAAGGTAACGGGTGAGGGTGGGTGCGCCATAGCCCAACCGTTTCCAGGGATCCATTGATGCCAGTCTGGTTCCGATCGTTTCCGCCTCGGAAGGGTGCAGCCTGGTCAGGCTGAGGGGAGGGCGGGAATAGCCGGCAGCGGCAAAGGGCAGGGGGCTCATGGTGTTGCCTGATCCAAACAGGAAAAAAGGAGGCCGGTAACAGGAGCCCCGGAGCAGGCTCGCGTTTCCGGGAAAACTGTTACCGGTGTTCGGATGATCGAGGTCGAAGAAAGCCGCTTGCGGAAAAGCAGGGGTCTGGTTCAGGCGATGCGGATTTCGGCCAGCGACTTGCGGTTGCGGGGCGGAACCAGCTCCTCGTTGGGATGGCCCACGGCAAAGAGGCAGACCACCCGGGTGTCCGGGGCCAGCCCGAGCCGATTCT
>JBFWIP010000139.1:0-6517 GCA_050255935.1 Desulfobulbus sp. | reverse complement strand
CCGCCGTCCGCTTCCAGGGCCGCCTTGGAATAGGAGATGATCGAACTCTTCTTCAAAAAGGTCTCCACCCCCAGCGCCGAGGAGATCCGCGCCGTGCCCATGGTCGGCAGGACATGGTTGGGCCCGGCGACGTAATCGCCGGCCGCCTCCGGGGTCCAGGGACCGAGGAAGATCGCCCCGGCGTGCCGGATCTTGGGCAGCCACTGCCAGGGCTCGACTATCTGCAGCTCCAGGTGCTCGATGGCGATCTCGTTGGCCAGCTCAATCGCCTGTTCCAGGTCTTCGGCCAGGAGGATCAGGCCCCGCTCGCTCAGGGCGGTGCGGGCGATGTCGGCCCGGGGCAAGGAAGGCAGTTGGTGATCCAGGGCCTCCTTGATTTGGGCGACCAGCGGCTCGCTGGTAGTGATGACGATGGCCAGGGCCTGGGGATCATGTTCGGCCTGGGCCAGCATGTCGGCGGCGACGAAGGCGGGATCGGCGCTCTCGTCCGCCACGATCAGGACCTCGCTCGGCCCGGCAATCATGTCGATCCGCACCCGGTCCATGACCTGGCGCTTGGCCTCGGCCACATACTGGTTGCCCGGACCGACGATCACGTCCACCGCCGGAACGGACCCGGTGCCAAAGGCCAGGGCGGCGATGGCCCAGGCCGACCCCACCTTGTAGACCTCGTCGATGCCGATCTCGCGGGCCGCGGCCAGCAGGGCCGGGCTGACCTTGCCCTCGGGGTTGGGCGGCGTGACCATCACCTGTCTGCCGACACCAGCGATTTGGGCGGGAATCCCGTTCATCAGCACCGAGGAAACCAGCGGCGTGGAGCCCTCCTTGCCGCCGGGCACATAGAGTCCGGCACTGTCCACCGGCCGGACCAGGCGTCCGGTGATGGTGCCGTCCTCCCGGGTCAGCATCCAGGAATCCTCCAGTTCGCGTTCGTGAAACCGGCGGATGCGGTCCGCGGCCAAGCGCAGGGTGGTGCGGAACCCGTCATCCACCTCCTCCCCGGCCCGGGCAAACTCCTCCGGGCTGACCCGCAACTGCTCCGGGGTCATGGCCGGGCAGTCGAAACGGCGGCAATACTCCACCAGGGCCGCATCCCCTTCCCGCCGGACCCGCTCCAGGATTTCGCTCACCGTCTTACGGCAGCCGCCGTCACTTTCCTCGGCAAACCGATTGCGCAGTCCCTTGCGGCACTGCTCCCCCTCAGGGGTATTGATCGCTCTCGTCTTCACATCCATCGTGTATTCAACCTCTCTTCAAACGCCCACCGGAACCCGGTCTCAAAAAGCCGTTTTTTTAGCATGAACGCAGGGCCGGTGTCAATGCGCGCCTCGACAAATTCGCCCCCTCATCCACCGTGGCGGTGGAACCAGCGCTCCACTTCCCGGGCGGTAAAGGTCTTGATCACCGGCCGGCCGTGGGGGCAGTGGGAAAAAACGGCACTGGCCTCCATTTGTATCAAAAGATTGAGCATTTCCTCGGGTCGCAGCCGATTCCCGGCCTTGATCGCCGCCTTGCAGGCCATGGAGGCCAGCAAATCGTCCACCGACTGGACCAACGGCCGCCGCCCCTCCTCCGGCGCGGTTCCCCGCAGGCCGTCGAGCACTTCCCGCAACAGGGCCCCCGGTTCCTCCTGGGAGATCAGGGCCGGCACCGCCTTGATCACATAGGTGGCCTCGCCGAAATGCTCCGCCTGCAGACCAAGGGCGGCCACGGTTGCCTCATGGGCCTCCATGGTGTCCATCTGGGCCGGGGTCAATTCCACGGTCACCGGGAAAAGCAGGGTCTGGCGGGGGATACGGGCCGCCCGGTATCCCTCGAGCAACTGGCCATAGAGGAGGCGCTCGTGAGCGGCATGCTGATCGATGACGATCAACTGGTCCTCCCGTTCACACAGCAGATAGAGCGAAAAAAGCTGTCCGATCAGGGTCAGCCCGGAAAAGACGGTTTCCTCGGTTTGCGGAGGCTGCTCGGGGAGCGGCGGCCCGGCGGCGGTCTGAGGCGGCGACAAGACCGGCAAGGGGGCCGTCGGTGGAGCCGGTGCCGCATCTGTCCTGAGCTGCCCCACCGGAGGTCTCACCGTTGGCGTCCCGGGCCGGGCCGGCAACCGGGGCTGGAATGGCGCGGGCTCGGCGGTCGACATCGGGAGCGGTTCCCCGGAAGACGGCAGTGCGGGCTGGGCGGGAACCGGGGCATCCGACCACGACGGTTTGTCCGCCCCGGATTCCCTTTCCGCCCGGGCCGCAAACAGGCTGGTGCGCAGGGTTTCCTGGTGTGTTGCCAGGGCATGCCGGACCTCGGCGGCGACAAAGCGGTGCACCTCCTCGTTCCGGCGGAAACGGATCTCTCGCTTGGCCGGATGAACATTGACATCCACCTGGTCCGGGTCAATGGTGATGAGCAGGGCACCCGCCGCCTGATACCCCTTCATGAGAAAACCCTGCATCCCCTCGGCCACCGCATGGCGGATCATCGCGTCCTGAACCGGGCGGTCGTTCACCAGAATCCTCAACCGGGCCGTCGATGCCGGGGCCGCTTCCGGCAGGAGCAGATACCCCTCCAGCCCAAGCCCCTGTTCCCCGCTCGCCTCGCTGCTTAAGCCCAGCAGCCTGCCTGTATAGCGGAAGACCTCGCGGACCCGCTGTTCCAAATCCGCCCCCTGCCGGTACTCAAGGCTCACCCGGCCGTCAACGGTGAGGGTGAAGCCGACATGGGGATGGGCCAGGGCCTGATTCCTGACCACCTCCTCGATATGGTGCATCTCGGTACGGGCGGATTTGAGAAACTTCTTGCGTGCCGGCATGTTGCCGAACAGGTGGCGGACCTCGATCACCGTTCCCCGGCCGGAGCCCTGTTCGTGCACCGACTGGAGGCTGCCGTAGCGGATCTCGGCCCGGGTACCCAGTTCGCGGTGTTGGGGACGAGAGACCACGGTCATCCAGGAGACCGACGCGATACTGGGGATGGCCTCGCCGCGGAACCCCAGGGTGGAAATGGCCGCCAGCTGCGCCTCGTCACGGATCTTGGAAGTGGCATGGCGCTCGAGCGAAAGCAGGACGTCATCCCCGTCCATGCCCTCGCCGTTGTCGGCAACGCGCAACAGGCGGGAGCCGCTGCCCTCGACCTGGATATCGATCCGTTCGGCACCGGCATCGAGACTGTTTTCCACCAGTTCCTTGACCACCGAGGCGGGACGTTCCACCACCTCGCCGGCGGCAATCTGGTTGGCCAGTTGTTCGGAAAGAATGCGTATTCGGGACAAGGGCGGATGGACGGGTTGGGGTTTAGCGGTGCTGAATTCCTGAAATCATGGTAACAACGAACCAGGCAGTTCCCTTTGTTACCCACATCCTGCTGAAAATTCCAGCAGGATCAGCCTGCAACACTACCGCGTCTTCGTGCTCTTGTCCACCAAAGCCTTGAACCACCCCGAACAGTCTCCCGAGCCGCCGCCCTTTCGCGGCAGGGTGCTCAACCAGCATCATCTGACCAAACTGCTGCTGGCCGTGGCCGGTTCGCTCACCCTGCTGATCGGGACGGTGCTGGCCTGGTTTTCCTCGCTGCCCGATATCCGCTCGATCAACGACTACCATCCCCAGGTGGCCACCCTCATTCTGGACCGCACCTATCGGCCGATCGATGCCATCGGCCGTGAATTCCGCCTGCCCGTCACCTACGACGATCTCCCTCCCCTGCTGCCCAAGGCCTTTGTCGCCGCCGAGGACAGCCGTTTCTGGGAACATGACGGCCTGGACCTCTGGTCGATCGCCCGGGCGGCCTTCAACAACCTCCGCGCCGGCCGCCGCAGCCAGGGCGGCTCCACCATCACCCAGCAGGTCACCCGGGCCCTGTTGCTGACCCGGGAAAAGAGCTTCACCCGCAAACTGGCCGAGGCCGTGCTTTCCTACCGCCTGGAACGGATGCTGAGCAAGGAGGAAATTCTCACCATCTACCTCAACGAGATCTACCTCGGCGAGGGGGCCTACGGGGTGGAGGCCGCGGCGCGCACCTACTTCGGTAAGCACGCCCGGGAATTGAACCTGGGCGAGGTGGCCCTGCTGGCCGGATTGCCGCAGTCGCCCAGCAACTACTCGCCCCTGCGCCAGCCTGAAGCGGCGCGGAACCGGCAGCGCTACGTGCTCAACCGCATGGCCGAGGACGGCATTGTCGACAACGAGGCCGCCCGCCAGGCCTATGACCGGGGGCTGCAACTGGCGGGCAATTGGCGGAAATCGGTCAACGGCTATTTCGGCCTTTATGTCCGCGGCCTGCTGTTGGAGACCTACTCGGAAAAAGATCTGTTTGAAAAGGGCCTCAGCGTAGCCACCACCGTGGATTCACGCCTGCAGGAATATGCGGCCAAGGCGGTCCAGGCCGGGGTGACCCGGGTCGCCATGCGCCACCTCGAGACTCCTCCGCCCCAGGGCGCCCTGGTGGCCATCGACAGCGGAAGCGGCCATATCCTGGCCATGGTCGGCGGTGCCGATTTCACCGAGAACCAGTTCAACCGTGCCGTGCAGGCCAACCGCCAACCGGGCTCGGCCTTCAAGCCCGTGGTCTATGCCGCGGCGCTGGAACAGGGCATCAACCCGGCCACCCTGTACAACGATGCCCCGATCTCGCTCGACAGTGGCGGCAAACGTCCCTGGCGCCCCCACAATTTCATGAATAAGTACCGCGGCCCCATTCCCCTGGGCGAGGCCCTGGTCCATTCGAGCAACGTGATCGCCGTGCGTCTGCTGCAACAGATCGGCGTCGATGCCGCTGTCCGCACGGCCCAAAAGATGGGGATCAGCGCGCCGCTGGCCGACAACCTCACCCTCGCCCTGGGCGCATCGCCGGTCTCCTTGCTGGAACTGACCGCCGCCTACACCTGCTTTGCCAACCAGGGCAGATACCAGCCACCGGTGGCCATCACCCGGGTCCGTGAGCAGAACGGCACGATCAGGTTCTGGCCGCGGGGAGCGGCCCGCCAGGCGGTCTCCACCTATACCGCCGCCTGGATGCAGGAGGCCATGCGCCAGGTGGTGCAACGGGGCACCGGGAAAAACGCTTCCGGCGTTCCCGGGGCCGTCGGCAAGACCGGCACCACCGACAACAACATCGATGCCTGGTTCGTCGGCTCGGCCCGGGGCCTGACCGCAGGCGTCTGGATCGGCCACGACCGCGACACCACGCTGGGCAACGGCGAGACCGGCGGCAAGGCCGCCGCCCCGGCCTGGAAACACTTCATGCTGCAATCCTTCAACTGAACCGGAGAGACCCCATGTATCCTCCCGCCCTTTTCCACACCTGGTACAACGGCACTCCCGCGGAAAAGCTGTCCCAGGCACAACTGCTCTTTGAGCGTTTTCGCGACGGACGACTGATCGAGGCTTCCCTGTCCCGGGAGCTGGGGCAGTTGCAACGCGAGTGCCAAGGCCTGTCCGACCAGATGGAGGCCATGGCCCTGGGACACTTGTGCAGCGGATGCGCCGCGCGGCCGGGCGGAGGGTGTTGCAGTGCCTACATGGCCGACAATACCGACAGCCTTCAGATACTGATCAACCTGCTCCTCGGGGTGCGTGTCTCCCGGCGGGAACCGGAGGACAGCGAATGCTGTTTTCTCGGGCCGACCGGCTGTCTTTTCCGAGCCAAACCGATCTTTTGCCTCAATTACAACTGCAGTCGTATTGTCAGCAGTGCCGATCCGGCGGCGCTCGCCCTCCTGGAACAACGGACGGCTGCCGCCCTTGGCCAGCAAATCCGCATCGAGTCCCTCTTGCTCGAACGGCTGCGAACCATGTCCTTCTGATCGACAGGAGATCGACCATGCCTTTCCAGACCGCCCTGTCCACCTCCTTGGGCACCTTTATCCTCATTGCTGACGACCAGGGCCTCTGCGCGCTCCGTCTTCCTCCGGAAACAAGAACAATGCAGGCAGACGCACGGCTTGTCGACATCGAGGCCCATCCCCTGCTCGCCGAAGCGGGCCGTCAACTGCTTGCCTTCCTCGAAGGCCGGTTACGGGAGTTCGACCTGCCGCTGTCCCTGCATGGCACCCCTTTCCAGCAGCAGGTCTGGCGGGAGCTGATGACCATCCCCTATGGGCAGACCCGCACCTATGGCGAGCTTGCCGAACGCATCGGCAGCCGAAACAAGGCCCGTGCCGTGGGTGGGGCGGCCCATGCCAATCCCCTGGCCATCGTCATTCCCTGCCACCGCCTGATCGGCGCGGGCGGGAAGCTCACCGGGTTCGGCGGCGGGCTACCCATGAAACAGGCGCTGCTCGACTTGGAACGAAACAACGAGGGCAAAGCGAAATAAAACGGGTAATTCCCAGAAAAACACGCTACGTAATGGGGATAAACGACCTTGAGGAGGGAAACATGGTTGACATCATTATCGGCTCGATCGAGCCCATCACCCCATCCCCCGGACAACAGCCCCCCAGCGGAGCTCCGGTGGAAGCGGAACTGCTGCATATCCGGGAACCACGCCAGCGCACCATCGGCCCCCAGCAGGGCCAGGAACGGCGGCG
>JBFWIP010000138.1:0-6518 GCA_050255935.1 Desulfobulbus sp. | reverse complement strand
ATTCGGCCTCAGCGATTCCGCCGCCCGCCATTCCTGCCGGCGAGCAACGAGGCGCCAATATACAGGTCCACCCGCTCCCCGTCAATCCCTTTCTGCTCTCCCTTTACCTTTTTTGACGAGAAGGGGACAACCCTCTGTCACAAAAGGCTTTTTTGTATTTGCCATCGTATAAGGCTTTATCGTAACATGGTCCCATCCCAAAGTGTCAAACCAGGGAACAATGAAACAACCTCTATTCGACCCCTTCGCCCACGTGCATTTGTTTTGATGGATACCGATACCACCCTATTGCTGCAACAGCTTCCCTGTGTCAATGATTGCCTGGGCCATCTGGCCGAGGTCCCCGAGCTTTCTGATTTCCCGATCAATCGATTGAAGTATTGCGTACGGTTGTACCTTGCAACTCTCCGCCAGGATATATTGTCCGGCCGGTTCCGCAATACACCCCGACTCGATATCGATTGGCTGCAGGCCGGCTTGGTTCGTTTTGTCCTGGAATATCATCGGCCACGCTTTAGGCGGGTTATCAACGCGACCGGTGTTATCGTCCATACCAATCTCGGGCGCTCCCTTTTGCCGGAATCCGCCCTCCGGAGTCTTGTTTCGGCGGCTTCCGGTTATTCTAATCTCGAGTTGAACCTGCAAAGCGGCCGACGGGGATCCCGCTACAGTCATGTCGAGGATCTGCTTTGTGAATTGACCGGGGCCGAGGCAGCCCTGGTGGTGAACAACAATGCCGCCGGGGTATTGATTGCCCTGGAAACCTTGGCCAAGGGGCGGGAAGTGATCGTTTCCAGAGGACAACTTGTCGAAATCGGGGGTTCTTTCCGTATTCCCGACATTATGGTCCGCAGCGGGACCCATCTCGTGGAGGTCGGGACAACGAACCGCACCCACGCACGAGATTACCAAGAGGCCATTGGCGAACAAACAGCCCTCTTGTTGAAGGTTCATTGCAGCAATTACCGGGTGATTGGCTTCACCAGGGAGGTGGAAGCAACGGATCTCGTCGACATCGGTCGCCAACACGGTCTGCCGGTGATGGAAGACCTCGGTTCCGGGTGTCTGCTGGATCTTTCCCGTTTTGGCCTGGCCAAAGAGCCGACGGTGCAGGAGGTCGTTGCCTCCGGCATGGATATCGTCACCTTCAGCGGTGATAAATTGCTGGGTGGCCCCCAGGCGGGCATTATCGTCGGCGCACAACGATATATAGAAGAGATCAAGCGGAACCCGCTCAATCGCGCCCTGCGGATCGATAAATTCACCTTGTCTTCCCTGGAATCGGTTTTGCGCCTCTATCTCGATGAATCCCAGGCAATACAAAATATTCCGACCTTGTACATGATTGCCCTGCCTGAAGCGGTCATCCGTGAACGGGTTATACGCTTTTGTAGACGCTGTCTGGAGACTTTTGCGGATCAGTGCGCTGTTGAACCCTTCTCTGTCTTTTCCCAGGTTGGGGGAGGTGCCCTGCCGGAACAGAACCTGCCCAGTTGGGCCGTTTCCCTGCAGCCGAAGACGAGCAAGCTCAGTTCCCTGGAGCGACGTCTTCGTTCCGTGACCACACCGGTCATGGGCAGGGTTGAGAAAGACCGGTTGCTGCTTGACCTGCGAACAGTGGCCGAAACCGAGGAAGATATTCTTTTTGCAAGTATTCGAGAAGCCTTGCCCGATTCACCCGGTGAACAGAAATCCCCCCTTTCCTGAAAAGAACAGTACCGCATGCTCACACTTGATGATTTTTTCCTGTTGTACAAACCCTTTTCCGACACCCTTGAAGCCCAGTTGCCGCTTCCGGCGACGATTGACTTCTATGCCTTGTCTGCCGACGGGGCGATGCATCCTCTCCATGAATATCTGATGGGGGACCGCGCTCCGGTACCGGAAGAGATACACGTGCTTTCGCAACCCTGGGTCGATGCCGGCCAGCTGGTCTTTCCCTTTCCCCTTGACTCGGGGGAAATGGCGGCGGCAGTGGCCGGCGACATCGATTTGTCCTTCCTGCGCAAAATGTCGGGATCCTGGCTGCGTCAAATTCGTGAGGCTCTGCTGGAACGTTTTGAGTTGATCCGTCTCACCGGTATTGACCCGGAAACGGAACTGTATAACCGGCGTGCCCTGAACTGTTTTTTGAGAGACCTGCATGAGGAGCACACCGGCTTTTTTTTGCTGATCAATACGGTGTTTTCAAGAAAAACCGCCACCGCCAGTCTGCAAAAACTCAAAGAAACAGCTGACTTGCTTCGGGCGATCGGGCACGGTCAATATTTTACTTTCGGCTATGGCGTATTTGGGCTCTACGTGCCGTTTCCCCAACGAAAAATTGCATTGAAAACAGCCCGGCATCTTCAACGGCAGCTGCGCCGTGAGGGCATGGGCAAGGTTCAGATTGGTTTTGCCCGAATTGGAGGTTTCGGGGAAGATGGCGGCGAGCAGGGGCTGAATCGATTTTGGCGGGCATTGGAGCTTGCCGAAAAACGGGGACCCTTTGGACTCTGTGATATCGATGCCATCGAGGCGCGGCATTCCCAGCCGTTTCTTCTTGACGATACCGGGTTGATCGAACAGGGGAGACGGCATTGGAGCCGGCTGCGCCGTTTTTCCCTCGGCTTGCTCACCTTTCATCAAGTGCCTGTTGATGCCCTCTCTTCGTGGAGTGCCTCACTTGAAGGGGAACTCCTTGCTAATGGCGGCTCGGCGATGGCACAGGGGCAAAATGTCCTGTTGCTTTTTCCGGATCAGCTCCGGGAACCAATCGTCGAATCCCTGAATGCTGTTGTCGAGGATGCCCGACAGCGATTTGGCGCCGAAACCTTTCATGCCGGCGCGGCCTCCTGGCCTTGTCTTGATTTTACCAAGAGCGAGGTGTTGGGCAACTGTCTCAAGGCCCAGCGGCATGCCGCCTTCTTGGGCCCCGGCAGCATGGTGGTTTTTGATCATCTCAGTCTCAATGTCAGTGGGGACTTCTTTTTTGATGAAGGTGACTATCGGGCCGCTGTGCGTGAATATCGGCGGGGGCTGCGGTTGCAGCCCGGGGATGTGAACCTGATCAACAGCCTGGGAGTGACCCTGGTTGAGTGCAACCAACTGCGGGCCGCCGCCGCCTGTTTTCAGGATGCTTTGCAGCAAGAGCCGGACAACTACATGGCGCTGGTCAATTTAGGCAGGGTGCGGCAAACCCTTGGCCGGCAGGAGGGGGCACTGGAGTGTTTTGAACGGGCCTTCACCGCCCATGCCGAGGATGAGCGTGCCGGCCAGGAGCTTTTTTTGCCGCTGGCCGGATTGTACGCCGACTTTGGCCGCTATGGCAAGGCGATCACGGTGTTGGAACAGTGGTTGCTTCGGCCGGGCAGTGATCAGGAATTTCTTCTTTTTCGCCTGCTTGGTCTCTGTGCGCTGGAAAGCGGGCAGCCGGAAAAGGCGATTTCCGCCTGTCAGAAGGCCCTGCGCCTTTTTCCCCAGGACAATATCTCGCTGAGCGTCCTTGGGCTTTTGTATGTGGAGCAGGGGGAGGGCAGCGATCTTGGCCTGTCGTTGTGCAACAAGGCCTTGGCCCTGGACAATTTCAATCCTGACCACTGGTATCGTCTGGGGCGGGCCTCTATGCATGCCGGTCAGCTTGCCGAGGCCCGTGAGGCCTGCAAGCATTGCCTGCAGTTGCAGCGCACCCATGCGGCAGGGATGGTCCAGCTTGCAATGGTCCACAAGGCCCTGGGGCGGGTAAAGCAGGCCAGGAAAGATTTTCTCCGGGCGGCTTCCTTGAAGGGTTGCACGGAAGTGTTGACCGAACGGATCGAATCCCAATTGGCAGCTCTTGGCTGATCTGGCGGCTATCGGAACAGAGCCGCCGAAACCCGCGCGCAGTCATCGGGCCTTTTTCCGGAATACCGGGAGAGGTCTTGACGGAATCGTGAAGTCGGTTGGTATCCGGCCTGTTCCATTACTGTTTTTTTGAAAAAACAATGCAACTTTTGTGGTTGGTTTTTGATACAATCACTCGCAACAGAGAGTGTTGATTCAGCCGAGAGAATAAGGAGCAACTCGCAATGGCCCAAATAGATGCGTTTTTTAAACTGATGAATGACGAAGGCGCCTCGGACCTCCACATGATGGCCGGGCAGCAACCCGTTCTCCGCATTCGTGGTGACATGGAACGGGTGAAGTTCAAGGTGCTGGAAAACGAAGCCCTCAAGAGCATGCTCTATGAGATATGCCCGGAGGACAAAATCAAGGTCTTCGAAGAAACCGGTGATCTTGATTTTGGTTATGAAATTCCCGGTCTGGCCCGTTATCGCTGTAATTTTTTTCAGCAAAAATACGGTATCGGTGCGGTCTTCCGCGAAATCCCCAGCGATATCCTCACCTGCGAACAGCTTGGCCTACCGAAGGTCGTTTCCCGGTTGTCCTCGCTGCCCAAGGGGTTGGTCCTGGTGACCGGGCCGACCGGATCGGGCAAATCAACCACCCTGGCGGCCATCATTGACGAATGCAACAAAACCAGAAAGGATCATATCCTCACCGTTGAGGATCCCATCGAGTTCGTGCATAAAAGCCAAAACTGTATCGTCAACCATCGTGAGGTCGGAACCCATACCCGCAGCTTCTCCGCTGCCCTTCGGGGAGCGCTGCGCGAGGATCCGGACATTATCCTTGTTGGTGAGATGCGCGACCTGGAGACCATTTCCCTGGCCATGGAGGCGTCCATGACCGGCCATCTGGTGTTCGGCACCTTGCACACCATGAACGCGATGAAAACCGTGGACCGTGTGGTGGAAATTTTCCCGGCCAATCAGCAGGGGCAGGTGCGGTCAACCCTGGCCGATGCGCTTCGGGCCGTGGTTTCCCAGACCCTGTTCAAACGAATCGACATTAAGGGACGTGTTGCCGCCCTGGAAATCCTGATTTGCACCCCGGCCGTCCGCAACCTGATCCGTGAGGGCAAGACGTATCAGATTCCCTCCATCATGCAGACCGGCAAGAAATTCGGCATGCAGACCCTGGACGATGCCATCTTCGAACATCTGGAAAAGAAAAAGATCAGTGCCGAAGACGCCTATATGAACTGCTACGAAAAAGGTCGATTCGTCAAATATCTCCGCCATCAGCCCTCGGATTTCACTGAAATTTGACGGCTTCCTCGCCATGTGCAAACAGTAGGTTGCAAGCGAAAACGACAACGACGGGAAGAAGGAAAAAGAAAGGACAGCCTGCCTGGGGCGGACTCAAGCGATTCCGTACTGCTCCAGGCAGTTGCTCAGCACTTTGCGCTGCGCATTGTTGAGGTGAGTGAACCGGGCACTGTAGGTGACATTGGTGGTTTTGTGGCCGTTGTGCTGCTGCAACCGTTCGTTGGTGGCCACGATTTCCGCCGGAAGCTGTTCGAGCGAGGAGCCGTCGTTGCAATTGTAGAGATCCAGCATCAGCTTGGGGCCGGGGAGCGGCAGGGCGTTGTGCTGCTGTTGGAAGCACATCCCGCCTTCACTCAAGTTGCTGATTCGCGCATACTGTTTTTTCATGCCGTTGATCCGGACCAGGAAAAACGGCGGCATTTGTTTGCGGACCTTGTGCCGGTTTTCCACACCGATTGAAAACGGGAAAAGAAAGACGAGGGGTTGGTGGCAGTCCGAACAGGTATAGGCGCGGGCCGTGGGAAAAGAGGTGAGCCGGGTAACCGCCGGTCGCTTGACGAGCTGGCGTCCTCCACAGGACGGGCACTTTTTCCCGAGCACAATCATCGGCTTTTCCTCCACGATTCGATGACAATTGCATTCAATAATTTTTCAACATAGCGCGATTCATCCCGCCTTTCAAGCCACACTTTTCTTGTCGAAATTCCTCTGTTTTTCTGTGCCAAAATAGCTCTTTCCCGCTGAACGTCCTGGCACGCAAGCATTCCCCGTCGCTTTCCAGGGTGACGGTCCCGTCTTGGGCCGTGACCAGCGGATATATTTTTTGTTGTTCCCACCGTTTCAGGTGTTCCGGTGCCGGAAGTATTCCCTGTCGGTTGCGTCCCGCAGAGACAACGATCAATGCCGGATCCACGGCGTTGATGAAATTGTCGGAGGCCGACCCGCGGCTGCCGTGATGGGGGGCAAGCAGGACCGTGGCGTGCAGGTCCGCCCCGCTGTTGAGCAGCACCTGTTCGCTGGTGGTGCCGATGTCGGCCGGAAACAGGAAGGCGTGGTCGCGGTTTCGCAAGGAAAAGACCAGGCTGCGGTCATTGGTTGTCCATTCATGGCGTTCACGGAGACCGGGCATGCCCAGGCAGCGCAGACACACCTGGCCGTCTTGGCCCAGGATCAATCCCGCACTGGCGCGCTGGAGGGGAATGTCGTGTTCCCGGGCCCTGGCCAGCAACTGTTGGTAGTCGGGCTCCTCGCCGTCGTCGCCGTTGATGATCAGGCGATGCGGCCTGAAATGGTCGAGAAGAAAGGGCAGTCCGTTGTAGTGGTCGCCATGGGGATGAGTGATGATCACCGTGTCCAGCCGCCAGATCCGCCGATGCCACAGGAAAGGTC
>JBFWIP010000137.1:0-6529 GCA_050255935.1 Desulfobulbus sp. | reverse complement strand
TATAATGAAAGGAGATCCAATTTTTTCCAGGAGAACGACCATGCTCTCAGCCATCGACTCAGCAGTTTCCGGATTACAGGCCTATTCCCTGAAAACACAGGCAACCGCCAACAACGTGGCCAATCTCAACACCGACGGCTTCAAACGGGACGTGGTGACCCTCTCGAGCCGTGCGCCCCAAGGAGTCAGCGCCAATGTGAGCAAGGACCGGTCTCCCGGCGCACTCGTGGAAGAACCCACCAGTGACGGCATGGAGATGGTGGAACAGTCCAACGCGGATCTTGTCCGGGAAATGCCGGATATGATTGTCGAGAAAAACGGCTTCAGCGCCAATATCAAGACCCTGCAGACGACCGATCAGATGACCAAGACCTTGATCGACCTCAAGGCTTGAGACGATGGGCCTTTCCAGGGGAACAGGCCGGGGGTAAGGCTCCAGCCGCCTGGCTCCCGACAGCAAAAAGCTCCTCAAAAAAAGAAAGAAAAAGAAAACAAACATCAAAAATACAGCGGGTTCCAAGCGAAAGACGCCGTTCTCTGGACTGTTCCCGAGAACGGCGACTCTTTTGATACAGTCTCTCAAATTCTTCCTCTGAGCCTCCCCCCTCAAGCAACTTCAGCCCTCCCTGCCCGTCCTGCCGTACCTTGATACAACTTCCTTTTGCCGCTTTATTTTTATACAGGCGGGAATCTATCAACGTGCATACTTCGTCAATGGCAGGTACACGCCGATGGGTTCGGTCAGGCCGATCCGACGATGCACTTTGTGCAGGTAGACCAAGAGCGATTGAGCCAATAACTGCCCCCCGGCGATCAGCAGGGTGCCGTCTTCATCGCAGATGTCTTCAGCCAGCACCATGCACGGGGTCAGTTCACTGACCCGTACATACAGCAGCACCTCGTCATGCAGGACAAATTCGTAGCTACCCAGACGATCGACCAGACTCGAGTCGTAAAACGGCTGATTCGACCGGAGCATGTCCAGGGACTCCTCGGGAGATTTGCCGGAGATCAGCAGCGAATCCAACCCCAGGGCCGTCTGCAGGATGCGGGTACACAAAGGGACGGTTTCCTTCATCTCGATGTTATCGTAGGCGGGAAACCGGGACGGTGGTTGATCCAGCAGGGAGAGGATCTCGATAATGACTTCAAAACGGGGCAGGTGCATCAGCAGCCGGGCAGCGACATCGTACTGTTCGCGGGTGCGGTCGGCGGCCGCATGATCGACCACCGCACCGCCATCGGAGGCCAGCATCGTTTTCCGGGACAGGTCCAGGCAGCCCAATTGGGACAACACCGCGGCTATCTCCACCATGCTGCACTGCTGCGGTCGCAGTCCTTTGGCCAAGTGGCGGCAGTAGTCCTTCAACCGTTGGGCCTTCTGCTGGGCGGCGGGATTGACCATGGCCAGAATCTGGAACAACAGACCGGCCACGCCCTGCCGGGTCCGTTCGTCGACGAACCGGTCATTGACATTGAGCTTATACTGCCGGATGCCCTCTTGCAGTACCGGAACCAGGGTCTGTATCGGACAGGGCTTGGTCAGGAACTTGAAAATCCGCCCCTTGTTGACCGCCTCGATTGCCGCCTGTTGATCGCCATAACCGGTCAGCAGGATCCGGGTGGTATCGGCATTGATCTCCTGCGCACGGCAGAGGACCTCCACGCCGTTCATCCCCGGCATGCGCATATCGGAAACCAGCACCGAAAATGGGCCGTTTTCTGCAAAAATACGCAGGCCCTCTTCCGGTCTTTCTGCCACAACAACTCGATATTTTGTGGAAAGATTCCGTGTCAAGCTGTTGAGGATTTGAGCGTCATCATCGATGAACAACAGGGAAGCATACATACGGTTCTCCTGTTCAATGTTGCTGGGGCAGATGTTGCCATTGCTGGACCACATCCTGATAGGCAACGGAGTGGGTGAAATCGCCCTGACAAAGGCGATTGGCGTGCCAGACGGACTCAAACACCGGAGACAACCGGCAGGCCTCGGGCGCGGTCGGCGCACCCTGATGCAGGGCGATGGCCTCGGTGATATTGTGCGGCAGGCCCCAGAGCGAGGTCAGGTACCCGCCGATGACGGCATGGTTGGCTCCGATCACCTCCATTTCGACCTCACCCTGCCGCCGTCCCTGTTCGGCGCACAGGCGGAGGACTTCAGTGTACTGTTCCGGCAGGTGATGGATCAGCACCAGCTTGCCGATTTCATGGAGTAACCCGGCCAAATAGGCACTGCGGGCGATGGTGGGGGAATCGCTGATGGATTCTGCGATCGCCCGGGACAAGGTTGCGGTGCAGAGACTGTGCTCCCATATCCGGTCCAACTGGAAATCTTCCCGCTGTTGCGGGCTGCAGCTGCTGAAAATATGCCGGACAAGCACCAGATGCCTGAGAATATCAAGCCCCAAATAGGCAATCGCCTCCTGGATGGTGACGATCTGCCGGTTAAGGGAAAAATAACTGGAATTGACCAACTTGAGGAGCTGGGCAGCCATGGAGATATCCTCGTTGATCACCTCCGCAATCTGGGTGCGGGTGGTCTCCTGATTGTCGATCAAGGCCATCAGACGTTGGTACAGAGGCGGCAGTGAGGGCAACGAATTCAGGCCGCCGAGGACCTGCAGCAATTGGGGATCGCGCAGATGCAGGTCAAGGTCGCGGATCATTTCGAGCAGCAGTTTTATATCCTCGCTCCTGACCGGTTTCCACAGAAAGTAATGACTCAAGCTCATCAGTTCGCAGTAGGTTTCCTTGTCCGGCTGCCCGGTAAGGACGATGCGGATGATTTGCGGATGCCGGCGGCAGACTTCCTGCAACAATTCATAACCGTTCATTCCCGGCATGCGCATGTCGGTCACCAGGACCTGAATCTCCTCTTCCGCCATGATCGCCAGGGCCTGGACCCCGCTCTCGGCAAAATGCATGTTCCACTGGCGTTTCACCGGATGGAGCAACCGCCGGAGACCGCGGAGGATATTGGGTTCATCATCGACAAATAGAATCGTTTTCATTGTGGCACCAGTGCGTTCCGGGCAGCAATGCCAATGGGCAGGCGAAGAACGAAGGCCGTTCCCCTTCCCGCTTTGGTGGTGAAATCGACTTTGCCGCCGTGTTTGTTGACGATACCATCGTAAACTAGTGCCAGCCCCCGACCGGTTCCCCCTGCCCATCTCCTCGGTAGTGTAATGAAAAAGGGCTCGAAGATGCGGGAACGGATGGTCTTGGGAATTCCGGAACCGTTGTTCCCGATCCCAATCTCCTCCAGTCGTTCTCGGCACGGGTGCCGACCGCGATCCCTCCGGCGGTCTCCGGTACGGCTTTCTTTTGCTCCCAAATGGCATGAAGGGCGTTGATCACCAGGTGCACCGGGATCTGATCTCGGATTGACCGGCCTGCACCGGAATGTCGTTTTCCCGTTCGCTCAAGAAATACCGACGCACTGACCACGGACGGATTACTAATGTATTAGCAGCAATGATGCCAAATGGCCCTCAAAGCGGAGAACGGGAGAAATTAATCGAAAAAAAACGCAAAATCGGCTCATTACAATCTCCAACCGGCAGCGAGACGATAAGGAGGGGGGAGGAAAGGATGGGGGGATTAAAGCCGCTGTCTCTCAATTTGACAGACTGCGGCCCGGCAGTCGATCAGCTTGAGAGACTGAACTGCTTGAGCTTGCGATAGAGGGTCGCCTCGCTGATGCCAAGCAGGTTGGCCGCCTGGCGTTTATTGTTTCCGGTCTTGCGCAGGGCGTTTTCCAGCGCAGTTTGTTCATAGGCCGCAAGCGAGTCGTTTTCCGGATTGATCTCCTGCTCGTATTTGCTCCCCACCACCAGCGTGGCCGGCAGGTCCGCCGGCAAAAGCACCTTCTGCTCCTCGGAGAGAGCCAGGGCCCGTCGCAGGACATTCTGCAATTCGCGCACATTGCCGGGCCAATGATAGGCCTGGAGGATGCGCAGTGCATCCAGGCTCATTTCCTTGGGCCGGTTCGAGGAGAGGGCACGGAGCAAATGATTGACCAGGAGGCCGATATCCCCTGCCCGCCCGCGCAGTGGCGGCTGGACAATGGGGATGGCGGAGATGCGGAAATACAGGTCGGCCCGAAACAGCCCCTTGGCCACTTCCTGTTCCAGGTCGCGGTTGGTGGCGGCGATCACCCGGATGTCCACGGGTTGGCTCTTGGTGCTGCCCACGGGACGGACCTCCCGCTCCTGAAGGGTTCGCAACAGCTTGGCCTGCATTTTCAGGGGAAGTTCGCCGATTTCATCAAAAAAGAGGGTCCCCTTGTCCGCGGAACGGATCAGCCCCCGGGTTGGGCGGTCGGCCCCGGTGAAGGCGCCCTTCTCATGACCGAACAACTCGCTTTCAAGCAAGCTCTCGTTGATGGCTGCACAATCGATGACACAAAAGGGCCCATTTTTGCGCAGGCCGTGATGGTGAATGGCCCGTGCCGCCAGCTCCTTCCCGGTACCCGATTCGCCAAGGATCAGCACCGGTGCTTCCGAAACAGCCGCCCGGACGATCAGGTTTTTCATTTCCTTGACGGCCGGCGAATCTCCCACCAAATCGGGGTAATCGAACTGTTGCTGATCGTTTGCCGCCAGGGCGTTACGCTGTTCCCACACCTGGTGATAGTGGGCCAACATCCTGCACAGCACATCGGGGGGACAGGGTTTCTCCAAAAAATCAGCCGCACCGAGCTTGACCGCCTTAACCGCTTCCTGCACCCCACCATGACCGGTCAGCATGATCACGATGAGGTCCGGGTCGTGTTGCATCAGCGCTTCCAATACCGACAACCCGTCCCGCCCCGGCATTTTCAGGTCGAGCAATACCAGCTCGTACCGGTCCGCTGCCATGGCCGCCAGTCCCTGTTCCGGATCGGTCATGGTGGTCAGGACGAAGGGGGCCTTGCGCAGGATCCTTTTCAGGGAGCGCAAAAACATCGGATCATCATCGATAGCCAATATCTTGAAAGCTTGCGACGTGCTCATGGGGCTTGGTGTGGGCAGAATGCAAGGAACAAAAGGATTTCTTGAAATATTTTGCTTGAAATCAAGCGATTAAGTCAAGCAGAAGCACTCTTTTCTTTCCCTGTGCCTTCCAGGAGTGCAGAAGATCAGCCATCCACAATTTTTTATTCCCCTCTGTGCCGTTCAGACGCAAAATTGGGAAAACCGAGGCTCCTTGCATGATAACCCGCTATTTTTATGACGGATTGTTCTGTGTTGTTCTTTTACTCCCGGACCGCCTTCTTTCATTGTGCAACCTCCCCGCTCGATATCCGCACCGGAGACGGGACGGTCCTCGATGACCTGCTCAAACCGTTGCGCAAGCCCGTCAAATGAATCCCCGGGGAGGCGCTGAACCGGATATCCCGGGCTCAACGCAAACCGGCAGGGACTGGCACCTGAACTGGTACCGATCCCTGCCGGATATCGGGTTTACGCGCTGTGAGGAATCAGGGTTGCGGGAAAAAAATCATCTGATTCTGCATTTTTCCCCGCTCCTTAACGGTGGTAGTCAAACCGCTGATTGTCCCATTTCTTGTTCTCTTCCTCCTCGCGTTTCTTGCCATCACGGCGTCTGTTGTCCTCGCGGGGAGGATGCATGGTCCGCATTTTCTGATCATCCCGCCGCTGGTCCATGTCGTGACGGCGTTTGTCGTCTTGCCGCGGGGCGGCCATTGGTTGACGACGGTCATCACGGCGGGGATTGACGTTCAACTGTTTCTGATCATTTCTTCGCGGGTCGGCCGGCCGGGGTGGGTTCCCCCAATGCTGATCATTTTTCGGGGGATGCCTGTCCTCCCGTCGCGGTTCATTTGGCGGTCGTCGGTCAAAATCCTTTCCCCTGTTGTCGTTCTGGTAATGGTGGCCTTTCCAATGGGTGCTGCGTGGCCAGCGGGAACGGGGGAGCGCTCTCCAACTCCCGCCTTTGGTCCGGCTGTAAAACCACTGGTTGTTGTCATAGAAATAATAGTAGCCGCGATAGGAATAGTAGGGCCGATCGTAAAGCATGACCTCATAGGGCAACGCCGGTGCGAATCCCGCATCAGGGCTATAGTAAGGGTCGGAATAGTAGCCGTCCGCGGGGACGACACAACCCGAAAAAAGGTATGCGCTGCTGACAAGCACGAGCAGAGCGAGTATGGTTGATTTGTTCATGGATCACCTTGCCAGTTGGTTGAAACGCAAGAGCGTGGGACACGCAGTACCAATATCCTCACAGTTTGTCACAAAGCAAACGCTTTTGTCTAAAAAATATTTCATTGCCGCATATCCCCGCCTCCCATGCCCCTGTACCAAAGTTTTCGAACCTCCGGCCCGCTGGCTGCCGACAACAGACGAATCCGCTATTGTCCGGCCTGCGGCCATCCTTTCCCTCCGGCAGGGCTCCAACCTTTTGAGCGGCAACAGTGCAGCCGCTGCGGCTATGTTCACTACCTCAATCCCTCTCCCGGCATCACCATCATCCTCCACGCGCCCGACGGTAAAATCCTGATCGGCAAACGGGCGGCAAAGGC
>JBFWIP010000136.1:0-6537 GCA_050255935.1 Desulfobulbus sp. | reverse complement strand
TTACGATATTACAATAAAAAACTATACACATCGCTGCCGATAACGTTTCAGAGAGGACACAATGGTTTGCCGCAAAAAGCAAAATACCCAAGAAAGCCCCTCTCGCTTGATGCATTTCTCTCCAGGACGGGGAGTGTTGCTGCACGGATGCGCTTCAAAACCGGCGGTTGTTTTCCCTGAGCGATCTCAAGCTACAATGTCGAACCATTGAGTCGAATCGCGGACCAAACACACCACGGTGACCTGTTCAGAGGATATTTATCATGGGACTTTCAACCGCATTGTACACGGCTATCACCGGGCTCCAGGGCACCTCACAGGCCATGACCGTTACCGGCAACAACATTGCCAACAGTTCAACCGTGGGGTTTAAATCAAGTTCCACCGTCTTTTCTGACCTCTTATCGGCAAACATTGCCAGTTCCAGCGGCAATTCCCAGGTCGGGCGCGGCTCCCAGGTGCAAACTGTGCAGACCAACTACAGCCAAGGGGGGTTCGAGTCCACTGAAAGCTCAACCGACCTCGCCATCGAAGGTGACGGTTTTTTCATTGTCACTGCCCCGCTCAGCGACACCACGCTCTATACCCGAAACGGCAATTTCAGCTTTGATGATGACGGATACCTTGTGACTGCAGACGGTTACCGGGTTCAGGGCTCAACGTATAATGCCAGCGGCATTCTCGCCAGCGGCAACTTAAGCGATATACAGGTGGATTTGGTTTCGCAGATTGAAGCCAAGCAAACCGAGAATGTCACCCTGCAAACCAACCTTGACTCCAATTCCGAGATCCTCAACAGCGGTATTTTTGATATCACCGCCCCGGAAGACACCTCAAATTACGCCACCACCACCACTGTTTACGACTCCCTGGGTACCTCCCACCTCTTCACCTGCTATTTCACCAAGGTCACTGATCAGGAATGGGACTGGAACCTGACCGTTGACGGGGGCGACCTCGGCGGCACGGCCGGTGTGTTGCAAAATGTGGGCTCCGGAACGCTCAACTTCGATGAAAACGGCAATCTCCTCTCCGGCGATACCGGCACAACCACTGCCGGTATCCTTACCTGGGACAACGGTTCCAACCAAAACCAACTGATTACCTATTCCTTTGACACGACCCAATTCGACAGCGATTCCACCGTTTTTTCCCAGGACCAGGACGGCTATTCCTCGGGCGAGGTGACGGATGTGGATATCGCTTCCGACGGCACTGTCAGCGCGGTTTATTCCAACGGTGAGACCATCCCGGTGGCCATGATCTCCCTGGCCACCTTCATCAACCCTGATGGTCTCGATGCCGTCGGCAGCAGCCTCTTTTCGGCAACCGGTCAATCCGGGACGCCGACGATTGGGTATCCCGGGGCCTCACAAGGAACGCTCATTACCCAGGCGCTGGAGCTTTCCAACGTGGATCTGGCCACGGAATTCGTTGATCTGATAACGATCCAGAACGCCTACTCAGCCGCATCCAAGGTGATCACCACCACCAACGAAATGCTTGACGAGTTGGTCAACCTTATCCGCTGACAGGAGTTGAGCCATGCAACAATCTTCCCTGAAAAAAAGTCTGCAGGCCCTTAACGACCTCCTGGTCCGGGAACGGCAGGCCATCACCCACCTGCGCATGAACCAGCTCGGAGACCTCCAGCACCAAAAAACACAACTGCTGAAAGTGCTGCATCAACAGGAGAACGCTGTTGACGACGAGGAAAAAGCCGTGATTCAGGCGATCAAGACCAACAATGAACGCAACAGGGTCCTGCTCGAATCCGGCCTCAAACTGGTGAAACGGTTGCAGGACAACACCTTCCACCGCCTGGCCCTGACCTATGCCGCCCATGGCCGTTCATTGCAGATAGGGGCAGGTCCGCGTGTTCTCAACCGGAGTGTCTAGCCGTGTCCAGCCTGATCACCTCCCTTTATACCGGCGCAAGCGGGATCTATACCAGCCAGTCGGCGGTGCAGATAACCGGCAACAACATCGCCAATGCCGGCACGGAAGGCTATTCGCGCCAGGTGGCCAATGTCACCAGCAACACGCCGCTGACCCAGGGCGGCCTGACCTACGGCACCGGCAGCGCCGTTGACTCGATCGATCGCAGCAGCGACAGCTTCATCACCAAGCAGTTGATCGCCCAGGGGGCCACGTACGGTGAATATGAGGCTGCCAGCACCCCGCTCAGTGATATCGAACAGATTCTCGACATCAGCGACACCAGTCTTTCCAGCGATATCGACAGTTTTTTCGATGCCTGGGAAGAACTGAGCACCAATCCGGCCGGCACCACCGAACGCCAACAGGTCATCCAGGAGGCAGCCGACCTGGCGGAACATTTTCACCAGATCGATCAGCAACTCAGTGATGTGGTGGATTCGATCAACACCTATGTCGAATCAACCATCCCTGATCTCAACGATCAGTTGCAGCAGATCGCCAATCTCAACCAGACGATCATGCAGACTGAACTCTCCGGTGGCGATGCCAACACCCTGCGTGATGAACGGGATCTTTTGGTGCAACAGGTCAGTGAAACCTGCGGGGCCACCATGTACACCGACACCAACGGCATGCTCTGCCTGCAACTGGAAGGCGGATTACCACTGGTGACCGGCAACGTGGCCTCTGTCCTTTCCACCAATACAGTCAGCGGGTTATCGCAAATCTCGCTGACTTCCGGCAACACCAGCTTTGATCTGCAATACGACGATTTCAGCGGCGAACTCAAGGGGTGGCTGACGGTCCGCGACGTGACCATTCCCGAATTCCAGAGTGATATCGACCGACTGGCCTATACCATCGCCACCGATGTCAACACCATGATCACCTCAAGCAGTGGCCTGGATCTCAATGGCAACCCGGCAACCGACCTCTTTACCCTGGCCGCGCCCACCGATCCTCTGGCCGATGCCTGGGAAGGGGCGGCGGCATCGTTAGCTGTCGCCTTTGACGATCCGGCCCTGATTGCCGCCGGCACCACCGGGAGCACCGCCGACAACAGCCTCTGCCTGGACATCGTTGCCCTCCGGGAAACGGCCAGCATCAACGGCGCAACCTATACCGAGGAATACTCCCGCATTTCCGCCAATGCCGGCCTATTGGTGAGCAGCAACGAACAGCGCCTCACCGCCAGTTCCGACTCCATGGATGAACTCAATGCCAAACGCGACTCCGTTGCCGGTGTCTCCACCGACGAAGAGATGGTGATGCTCATTCAGTATCAGGCAGGTTACGAGGCCGCCTCCAACTACATCGGTGTGGTCAAGGAAATGCTTGATACCCTCCTCCAGATGTGACGGATTCGCAACTATTTAATACATGCAAATATATACAGCAAAATCATTCAGTTATAAATATCGAGACAGCGTTCTCGAGACTTTTACCCTAACACGATACATGTGAGGTCTGTCATGATCATCACCCGGGACGCCACCACCTATCGGAACCTCCAGGCCAACCTCAGTTCCACCTCCTCCACCATCAATCAACTCTACATCAAGACCTCGACCGGTATTGAGGTGGACAAGGCTTCGGAAAACCCCTCCTCGGTGGGAACGATCCTCAGTTGCCGCTCCGATATCGTCAAAGGAGAGCGGTATGTTGAAAATTGCAAGAACGTGCAGGACAACCTTTCAACCTCGGAAATCTACATTGACTCGCTCGAAGATCTCATGGCCCGGGCCAAGGAAATCGCCGTGACCGGTGCCAATGACAGTCTCTCTGATTCGGATAAACTGACCCTGGCCGATGAAGTCAGCCAGCTGCGTGACGAACTGCTTGACCTGGCCAACACCCAGGTGGACGGTAAGTACCTTTTTGCTGGGTATAACGACAAGACCCTGCCGTTTTCCGGGTCACCTGTCACCTACAGCGGCACCAGCGACCACATCATGATCGAGATCAATCCCGGTACAACCGTGGCCAAGAACGTTACCGGCGAGGAGCTGTTCATGAGCCCGGTCAACCTGTTCACCAGCCTGGAAGATCTGGAGACCGCCCTCACCAGCGGCAACAGCACCGATGTCTCCAATATGCTGACGCCCCTGGAGGACGCGGCAGAGCAGGTGCGGGCCCAGCAGAGCACCCTGGGCAACATCAGTTCCCGCATGGATGATATGATCAGCATGCACGAAAACGCACTGCTGATCCTGGAGTCGACCCTGTCCAGCCATCAGGATGCGGACCTGACCAATGTCCTCTCGGAAATCGCCAAGATGGAAACAGCATTGGAAGCCACCATGCAGGTGACCGCACGAGTCTCTTCCCTGAGCCTGATGGATTACCTCTAGGCGGCCGAACTTCACGAGCAGTAAGGATGAACATACACGGGATACCGTTGCATCCCTAAGAATCCAGCGTCCATGGAGTTGGAACGGTTGCACAATAGGGCAAAGCCTTTTGCAACGGCCGAACGCATTGAGGCGAGGCAACGGTTCCCGACATGCTCATGCCAAGGGCGGACGAAAGGCCCGGGGTGAACACCGTTTCGGGTCCTCTCGTCTCTGCCGATTCCTATTCCGAAGCAGCGGCCTTTCGTAAAATGGCGTAAATGGCCTGCTCCAGAGCCTGATTAAAGGCATTGGGCTTATCAAGCATGAGGAAATGATCGCCATTCGGGACGGTGATCGCCTCAAAGGAGCGGATGTGACGGCGATTCGCCTCAAAGTTGACCGGCCAGAGATCGCCGTTGACGCACACCACCGGGACATTGATCCCGTCAAAGACCCGGGCAATCCTGCCGCTCACATACTCATGGAGATAGGACACCATGGCATCCAGGGCAATGGCGGGCGGAGCCGACGACATGTCGTCCAGCACCCATTGCCGGACCGCGGGATCGGCATCGGGCCGAAACATCGTCGCCACAAAGGCGCGGCTTTCACCGCGGAAGTCATCGATCATCGGAGCAACCATGGTATCCGCCTCCTGACGGTTCAACGGATATTCGACATTTTCCAGGGTGTCCACCCCGATCAGGCCGATCACACGCTCCGGCATCATACGGGCGGCATGGGCCACGACCTCGCCCCCCATGGAATGGCCGATGAGGATAACGGTTTTGCTGCCCACGGCCTCGGTCACGGCCCGTACATCCTCGGCAAAGGCACGCATGCAATAGCACTCACGCGTCAACCCGGAGTGGCCATGCCCGGCAAGATCAAGCACCACCACCCGGTACTTTTTGGCAAACTGATCGACCTGCATCCGCCAGTAGCGCGAATCGCAACTCCAACCATGGACAAACACCAGGGTTGGCTCTCCCGTTCCATACACTTCATAGGAGATGGGCGTGTTGTCGCGGGAAAGAACGACCTGCGGCCAATTGGCCGCCGCAGCCGCAGCCGAGGGCATGATCATGGCCAGGATCAGCAGCAAGCCCATGCCCTTCCCTATTTCCAGCCCCCGGCGCATTGTTGTTTTGATTCGTTCGTTTCTGATCATTATTGCTCTCCTGTATGGTCGGACATTTACTGTTTTTCCCTTTCATCCCGGACTGCTTCCGTGGAACGGATACTTCCGATCCATGGTTGGTCTCTTTTTCCGTAGACGACTTCAACCTCATAACGCGGGAGATTGCCTTCGGAACGGTTCAGATGATTCCGCTCAAGAAGACGATCAACCTGACGCCGCTGTTCCAGCGGCAGATGCAATTTGGCCGGCCGCAGCCCGCGAATCATGCCCTGGGCCCAAAGACGGCCGTTTTCCTCGCGGTAATGTATCCCCACAATACCGCTGGTAATGATGTACCGTGCCGGATCCTTATAGAGCGTACGCAGTTGGGCCGCATTTTTGCCCGCATTGACGACAAAAAGCCGGGATTGCTCCATCTGTTCGGCCCGGATTCTTTTTTTCGCCTGAAAACGCCTGGATTGGCCCGACGTATCACTCGGGTTGGCGCGCTGCTCTTCCTCGACCCTGGCCAATGCCCGCTCGGCTCTGCGGACAGCCTCATGATACGCCGGTCCGCTGTACTCAAGCACGACAAACACCTCTAGGTCCAGGGACGGTTTTGCCCGGTGGTCGCCCAGGGGCAGCCCGTTGGCAAAAACAAAGCCCAGCTCTTCGAGTTTCTTCCCGCTCAACCACGAGGGGGTCCGGTCGTCCACGGAATTTTCCGCCCGCCCGAGATTGCGCCAGTTGATGCGTAGGGCCGCACCGCTGTTTTCCAGGGCCAGCCATTTGACCATGGGCAGTTCCCGTTCGGTTAGCCACAGGCGGGCCAGCGGATCCGGGGTTTGATTGTCGGCCACCCGTGACAGAATCAAAGCGTTGACCGCCGCCAGCAGCACGAAGGCGGCTGCAAAAAGGAGCTGTCCCACCAGCGGCTTTTTCATAGGGCAGCCTCCGTTCTACGACGGATGGATACGAAACGCATCCGCTTGAGAATCAGCAGCATGAGGATGGCCGTCAAGCCGATGAGCAGGAAAAACTGGTACTTGGGGAGCCAATCCCACCACCAGTCATAAAATTTGGTGTACAGGAGCAAGGTGAAAAAGCAATTGGCCGTGTTGACCACCTCGGGCCACCCGCGGA
>JBFWIP010000135.1:5453-6614 GCA_050255935.1 Desulfobulbus sp. | reverse complement strand
ACCTGGAGAAAGGTGTCCCTGATGATCAGATACGGTGCACCCAGGTGGTTGATGCGGGCGATCTCATGCCAGTCGTTGCGGTCATGGCAAAAGTCACGGGCGATATGGATCAGGTTGGTTCCGGCCTTGACATGCAGCGGAATCAAGACATCGTTGTCCGTGGCATGGACCGGTGGAGCAACGGCCGGATTGAGCAGCAGCGCCAACAACGACAGGATCAGGAACGAGGTCTGCAAAAAGAATCGGGGCATGGTGTCCTCATGGTCATTGAGCCTTGGGTGAGAGCTCCTGTTTTTTGGGGGATGCGCCGGGGTAATACGGTTTGCTCCTGGGGCTATTTCGCCTCTCCGGGAATCAGTTTATAGCCGACTCCGGCCACCGCCTTGATGGTCAGGGCCTGGGGGCAGTGCCGATCGATCTTGCGGCGGATATTGGCGATATGCATCACCAGGGCCTTGGTCTCGGCTTCGGGGTCATAGCCCAGCACCTCCCGGAGCAGTTCCGAGTGCGCGATGACGGCACCGGGACGGGCCGCCAGATAGGCCATGAGATCGAACTCGGTCTTGGTCAGCGGCAGCAGGCCGCCGCCGGCCAGCTGCACTTCACGGGCTGCGGGATCAATGCGGATGGCGCCGATCTGCAGCCCGGGATCGTCGGGCGGAACCACCCGTCGGCTGCGGCGCAACTGGGCCCGGACCCGGGCGAGCAGTTCCTTGGGGCTGAAAGGCTTGGTCATGTAATCGTCGGCCCCATACTCCAGGCCGGTGACCTTGTCCTCCACGCCGCCCTTTTCAGTGAGCATGATTACCGGCAGGTCGCGATCAACGGCCCGCAGGGATTGAAGAATCGACAGCCCATCCTGGACGGGTATGATCACGTCGAGCAGAAGGATATCCGGCTGGACGGCCCTGATCCGGTCCAGCGCACCTGCTCCGTCCGCTGCGGCCTCGACCGTGGCCCCCTGGGCAGTGAAAAAGGTGGTGAGCATTGCGCGGATGGAGGGATCATCCTCAAAAAGCAGAAGGGTGCAGGAAAGGGGGTCCGACATGACTGGCCTATGGGAGAATATGAATGAATCAACATATATATCATAAAAAATTGCTCGGCCAACGGCAAGGAATTATTTGAAAAAATTCTGCAATATTGAACTGTTGCAGGGGG
>JBFWIP010000135.1:0-5353 GCA_050255935.1 Desulfobulbus sp. | reverse complement strand
GGCTATGTGAAGGGCTTTTATGCCCGCCCCTGCGAAGACCCGACGCCGGGACACGCGGATTGCGCCGACGGCGGCGGCCGGTTGACCGAGATCCTGGCGCGGCCCCTGCTTTCCCTGTGGTATCCCCACCTGAGCGGATTGATTCAACCGCTGGCGGGCGAGTACGCGGCCCGGCGGTCGCTCTTGGAGCAACTGCCTTTCCCTGTCGGTTACGGGGTGGAGCTGGCTCACCTGATTGATATTTCGTCAATGTACGGCACGGGTATTTTTGCCCAGACCGATCTGGGGGCGCGTTGCCACCGGCACCGCTCCAACCGGCAGCTGGGGCGATCGGCCTACGGCCTGTTGCAGGTGGCCTGCCGGCGCCTGCAGCAACAGGGGAAAATGGAGTGGAACCCGGAGAATGTGCCACCCTTGCTTCAGTTTATCCGTGAGCGGGAGACCTCTTTCACCGAGGAGCTGTGGTTGCCGGAGCGGGAGAGACCGCCCCTGATTCAACTGGCCGCGTATCGAGGGCGGCATCACGGTCCCGGGGCGCACGCTTCGGCCAAAAAACCGAGAGCGTTGCCGGAGGATTGATTCATGCGCGTTGCCCTGGTTCATTATCATCTGCAAAGCGGCGGCGTGACCCGCATCATCTGCCATGTGCAGAAGGCCCTGCGTGAGCGGGGCATCGCCAATATGGTGCTTACCGGCAAGCCGCCGGCCTTCCAGGTGAACGGTACCTATCGGGTGGTGCCGGGGCTGCAATACGAGGCGGATCGGCCGCAATTGAGCGCGGCTGAGCTGGTGGACCGGATGCGGCGCGAGGCCACGGAGGCCCTGGGCGGTCCGCCGGATCTTTGGCATGTCCACAATCACAGCCTGGGCAAGAGCCTGCTTTTGCCCCTGGCGCTTCGGCAAATGGCGGAAGAGGGGGAACACCTGCTCTTTCACATCCACGATTTCGCCGAGGACGGGCGACCCGCCAATTACCGGGCCATGCTGAACCGGATGGCCGGCGGCAGGGGCGATGTCCTGGCCGGCCTGCTCTATCCCCGGGGAGAACACCTTCACTACGCGCTGCTCAATAACCGCGACCATGGATACCTGCGGGAGGCCGGGCTCCCTTCGGACCAGCTGCATCTCCTGCCCAATCCGGTGGATTTGGGACTGGTGGAAGGAGAGCCGGCATTGCCGCCCGGCAAGCCGCCGCTTTGGCTCTATCCCACGCGGGCCATCCGCCGCAAGAATCTGGGCGAGTTCCTGCTCTGGTCGGCATTGATCGGCAAGGAAATCTGGTTCGCCACCACCTCCGGCCCGGAAAATCCGGACGAACAGCCGCGTTATCAACGGTGGAAGCAGGTGGCGGCCGAGCTTGGCCTGCCGGTGCAGTTCGAGTTGGCCGGCCCCAACAGCTATGGGTTTATCGACCTGCTGCGCATGGCCGACATCACCATGACCACCAGCGTGGCCGAGGGATTCGGTATGGCTTTTCTTGAGCCCTGGACCATGGGAACCCCGGTCTGCGGGCGCAATCTCGATGAGATTACCACCCAGTTCATCGGCGACGGTCTGGATTTATCCGGCTGTTATGAACGGCTGGATGTGCCCCTCGAGTGGTTGGGAGAGGGCCGGGTTCGCCGGGCCGCAGAAAACGGACTTGCCCGCAACCTGGCCGCCTATGGGAGGCAACCTGCCTCAGGAGACCTGGAGCGGGTGTTGGGGGTCTGGCTGAAGGACGGACGGGTCGACTTCGCGCGGCTGGATGAACCCATGCAGGAGGAGGTTTTGGCACGGGTAGTACGGCAACGGGCCCAGAGGGCCCTGATCGGCCCCTGCCGCCTTCCGGAGCCAACGGTTTTGGCCGGGGCGCTTGCAATGAACCGGAGCATTCTCCACCGGCAGTATACGCTTGCCCGATATGGGGAGCGGCTGGAACGGATCTACCAGCAGGTGGCGGGGGCCTCGCCAACTCCTTGCGACCAGCTTGACGGCGGGGTGCTGCTCGATCGGTTTTTAGCCCCCGAGCGTTTGCATCTGCTGCGGGTGGATTGAAGGACAAGAAAAAAGAAGGTCTATATCCGTTGCAGGCAGAGCGCGGTCAGCCCGATGTAGAGTACCAGCCACAGACCGATCGCCAGCAACACCCGGCTGCGCGGTTTGGGGGCGTGCGGCAGCCAGAAGAGGAGAAACAGGGGGACCAGCGGCGTAAGAACGCCGGCGACAAAGGGCGGCCAGTAGCGCAGCAACTCCTGCAGGCCCAGAAAAAACCATGGCCCGGCAATGAAGAGCAGTCCGAAGCGGCCGGGCTCCACCGGTGCCGGGACGGCGACGGACAGGGCCACCGTTGCCAGCACCAGCAGCAGATGGTTGCGCCACCGGGCGGTGTACCGCCGCAGATGCGGCCATGCCGCCATGCCGCCCAGGACCACCAGGCCGATCACATGGTGGACGTACACCTTGCGCAGGCCGCTGCCGGCCAGGTCGAAAAAAAGTTGGTTGAGCTGATGCCCGATCAGGGGCACCGACAGGCAGATATGCTCGGCAATGGTCCCGGCCGCCTCTCCGGTGGCATCTCCCCGCAGCACATATCCGGTAAAGAGCAGCAGCAACCCGATGGGCAGGGTGGCGCAGAGGCGAATCCAGGCACCGCGGCTGTAACGGGCCTCGTTTTTCCACAACGCCACCGCGAAATGCAGGATCAGCAGCAGGAAAAAGGCTTGGCTGGAAAAGTAGTGCAGTCCTCGCCAGAACGAGCCGAAGGGCGCCACCAGCTCGATGGCCGAGGTCGAATACCAGGCCTCGGCGGGATCGTACTGGAGCGCGATCACGATACCCGAGAGGATCGAGAGGAAGAGGCTGATCAGCGAGGCCCCGCCCCAGGGATAATCACGCAGCCACCTGACGGGCGGCCAATCTTGGAAGCGGCGCACCGGCGGGAGCATCAGAGGTGCACCACATACGCGGTGACCCGGCCCTCGGCATCCTTTTTCAGGCTGACCTCGTAGCTGGGAAGGTCTTTTTGCGCCGGTCCGCTGATCCGCCGTCCCCGAGGGGTGAACCGGCTCTGGTGGCAGGGGCATTCGATCAGTTGCCGATCCTGCTGGTAGTTGACCCGACAGCCGAGGTGGGTACAGATGCGCGAGACCGCATAGGGCTGATCCGAGCCGTTGCCGCCGGCAAAAAGGAGAAAGTCGTGGTGGATGTGAACCCCGCTCAGCGGCAAGGGCGCCGGGACCTCGACCAGCCGGGGCTTGGGCGGAACACGGTGTCCGGTGAAGCGGAGCAGGGGATAGAGGAAAATAGCGGCCATGGCCGCGGTCAGCCAGCGCAGCCCCCGCAGGAGCACCTGCCGCCGGTCGTTTCCGGGCCGGTCACCGGCACTGCCTGCTGTCTCCTTTTGGGTCATCAGGCGAATCTCTCCCGCAGGGCCAGTTCCACGTGCCTGGGCACCAGGCCGCTGATGTTGCCCCCGCAACGGGCCGCATTCTTGATGCCGCTGGAACTGATGTAAATCCAGCGGAACCCGGTCATGAGAAAGATGGTCTCCACACTTCGCTCCAACCGGCGGTTCATCAACGCCAGCTGAAACTCGTAGTCGAAATCGGAAATCGCCCGCAGGCCGCGGATGATTGTGCCCGCGTTTTTCTGCAGCGCGTATTCGACGATCAAACCGTCGGTGAACCCGACTTCAATTCGATCCTCCCGGTCCTTGAAGCATTCCCGGATCATCGCACACCGTTTTTCCAGGGAAAAGAGCGGCGTTTTCTGGGCATTGACCGCCACGGTGACGATGATGCGGTCAAAGATTTCCAGGCCGCGTTTGATGATGTCGATATGGCCGAAGGTGATCGGATCAAAGGTGCCGGGATAGATGGCCACCCGATGCTTGTCTTGGGCCGGTTTGCCCGGTACGGAGAGGGGTATTTCGTTCATAAGCATTGCTCACTGTCCCGCTGCAGAAACCAGAGTCCGGTTTCTCCATAGCGGCGATGATCAAAGACCTGCAGGTTGCCGATGGTTGGGGGCAGTTCCACCTGAAACTGTTCCTCCGCCACCACCAGCCCGGCGGGTGCAAGGAGATCGTCCCGATCGATCATGGTCAGCACCCTCAGCACCAGGTCCTTGCGGTAGGGCGGGTCCATGAAGATCACGTCAAAGCGGCCTGCGGGCGGCAGGTGCCTGAGGACCGGCTGCAAGGTGGTGACTGCGGCCAGGTTGAGTCGTTCAAAGGCGGCCTTGGGCTTGGCGATGGTTGAGCGTAGGTTGGCCTCGATCAGTCGGCCCGCCTCCAGGCTTTGATCGATGAAGAGGGTGAAGTCCGCCCCCCGGCTCAAGGCCTCGATACCCAGAGCACCGGTGCCGGCAAAGCAGTCCAGGACCCGGGCTCCCCGGAGACGCGGGCCGAGGATGTTGAACAGGGCCTCGCGGACCCGGTCGCAGGTGGGACGGATGTGGTCTGATTTCGGGGAAAGCAGTTTGCGCCCCCGGGCGCTGCCGCCGGTGATACGCACAACAGATGGCCTGGAAAAGAGATGAATCGATGAATCAGGACAGATCTTCCTGATTGATTGGTTCCGGCTTTTTGCGGCGCAGGCGGGAACGGGCCGCCATTACCAGGCCGGAAAAAATATAGATCAGGGAGGCCGCGAAGAGGGTGATCGGCGGCTCGGTCGCCAGGAAGATGAACAGCAGGATCAGTCCGATGAAGACCTGGAACCGCTTCTCCCTGGCAATGTCCATGTGCTTGAAACTCAGATAGCGATGGGTGGAAACCATCAGATACGAGAGCAGATACACCAGCAGCAGGATGGTAATGTGCTTGACGCTGTCCGTGGTCTTGAACACATGGGTGCTGAACATCACCGAGGTCGCAATCATGCCGGCCGCCGCCGGACAGGGCAGGCCGGTGAAGTCACTGTGACCGGCATCGGACTCGGACCCCCTGTTGTCGATGGCCTGGGCATTGAACCGGGCCAGGCGCAGGGCGGTGGCGGCTACATAGAGGAAGGCGGCCAGCCAGCCGTAACGTCCATAGGGGGTCATGGCCCAGAGATAGGCGAGCACGCCGGGGGCCACGCCAAAGGCCACCATGTCGCAGAGCGAGTCGAGCTCCATGCCGAAGGTCGAGGTAGAGCCGGTCATCCGCGCCACCCGGCCGTCAAGGCCGTCGAAGACCCCCGCCAGCAGGATGGCGATGGCCGCGGCAAAAAAATGGCCGTTAAAGGAGGAAACAATGGAGTAAAAGCCGCTGAACAGGCTGCAGATGGTCAGCATGCAGGGCACAATATAAAGTCTGTTGGTAGGTTGCGGGGTGTTTTCCATAAGCCTTAGAAGGGAAAAAGCCGCTTACACGGCGTGGGGATTGAAT